>CALMUW010000085.1 GCA_937872985.1 uncultured Alphaproteobacteria bacterium | reverse complement strand
TGGACTCAACTGCCGCCGATAAGTTGCTCGAAAATCAATATGTTGGCGCAACTTTTCTCTCTCAAATCGTTCCGATTTGATCGTCCGTTGCGCTAGAAATCCAGCAGGAGAACGGGCACCGTGTCGCCCGCCGCCGCCGCCGGCGCATGGGGCGGACGGATGATGAGGCAGCCCGCCTCGCGGAACAGACGCTGCTGCGAGGAATCCTGCGAGGAGAAGGGGCTGACCCGGCGGCTGCCGTCGGCGGCCAGTTCCAGCCGTCCGCGCAGGTAGTCCTGGCGCTGCTGGTTGGGCGGCAGGGGCAGGGTGGTGATGGCGCTGGCGGGCGTCTCGTCGGTGGCAAGGCCCTGCAGGGCGCGGATGAGCGGCTGAAGGAAAAGCCGGGCGCAGACCAGGGCCGAGACGGGATTGCCCGGCAGGCCGAGCACGCGCTGTTTGCCCCGGCGGCCAAAGAGGAAGGGCTTGCCGGGACGCATGGCGATCTTCCACACGTCGATCTTCACCCCTTCGGCCTTCAGGGCGTCCGGCGTGTGGTCAAGGTCGCCCACCGAGACGCCGCCCGTGGTGATGAGGATGTCGGCGGCGCGCGCCTTGCGGATGGCGGCGCGGATGGCCATGGGGTGGTCGGCGATGATGCCGAGATTGATGACCTCCGCCCCGAGGCTGGCGGCGAAAGCGGCCACGGCATGGGCGTTGGACGAAATGATCTGGTCGGCGCGCGGCCTGCCGCCGGGGGCCACCAACTCATCGCCGGTGACGAAGACGGCGACCACGGGCTTGCGGCGCAGGGCAAGGTCGGCGCGGTTGGCGCTGGCGGCCACCGCCATGGCGCGGGGGCTGATGATCGTGCCGGCGGGCAAGAGAGCTTCCCCCCGTTTGAAGTCGCCGCCGCGCGGGCGGATGTTGAGGCCGGGCCTGGCTGCCACGGTGAAGGTGATGCGATTGCCGTTAGCTGTGGTGTCTTCCTGGATCAGGATGGTGTCGGCCCCGGCGGGCAGGGGCGCACCGGTGAGGATGCGGATGCAGTGACCCGGTTTCAGCCTGCCCCGGAAGGCATGGCCCGCCGCGGCCAGGCCTTGCAGGGCGAGCGTGGTGCCCGGCGCGGTGGCATCTTCGGCCCGCAGCGCATAGCCATCCATGGCCGAGGCCTGAAAGGGCGGCTGGTCGCGGGTGGCGGCAAGGGGGCTGGCCAGCACCCGGCCGAGGGCGCGGTCGAGCGCCACCTTCTCGGCGGGAAGCGGCTTCACCCCGTGCAGAACGAGGGCGCGGGCATCGGCAACGGGGAGCAGGGCCATCTCAGCCCTCCGCCTTCCAGTGGCCGGACTTGCCGCCGGATTTTTCCAGCAGCCGCACATTGGTGATGGTCATGCCCCGGTCCACCGCCTTCAGCATGTCATAGAGGGTGAGGCAGGCAACGGAAACGGCGGTCAGCGCCTCCATCTCCACCCCTGTCTTGCCTTCCACCGTCACTGTCGCTTCCACGTCGACATGGGCGGGGCCGAAGGCGAAATCGACGGCGGCCCTGGAAATGGCGAGGGGATGGCAGAGCGGAATGAGGCTTGCGGTCTGCTTTGCCGCCATGATACCGGCGATGCGGGCCGCGGCCAGCACGTCGCCCTTGGCGGCGGTGCCGTCCAGAATGAGGGCCAGGGTTTCCGGCTTCATCAGCACTCGGGCCGCGGCGATGGCGGTGCGGCGGGTCACGTCCTTCTCGCCCACATCCACCATGCGGGCCTTGCCCTGGTCGTCGAGATGGGTGAGCTTGCTCATGTGGCCTCCGGCTTGGTGAGAAGGGCGCGGGTTGCGGCGGCCACATCGTTCTGGCGCATCAGACTCTCGCCAATCAGGAAGGTGTCTACGCCCACGGCCGACAGGCGGGCAAGGTCGGCGGGGGCGAACATGCCGCTTTCACCGACGATGATGCGGCCCTCCGGCACCAGGGGGGCGAGGCGCTCGGTCACGCTCAGGGACACTTCGAAGGTGTGGAGATTGCGGTTGTTGATGCCGATGAGGGGCGAGGACAGTTCCACGGCGCGTTCCAGCTCGGCCTCGTCGTGCACTTCGATCAGCACATCCATGCCCAGTTCGATGGCCTGCTGCTCCAGCGCGCGGGCCAGCGCGTCGTCGACCATGGCCATGATGATGAGGATGCAATCGGCCCCCCAGCTGCGCGCCTCCACCACCTGATAGGGATCGACCAGAAAGTCCTTGCGCAGGACCGGGAGATGGCAGGCGGCGCGGGCCGCAACCAGAAACTCCGGCGCACCCTGGAAGGAGGGACCATCGGTAAGGATGGAGAGACAGGCGGCGCCGCCGGTTTCGTAGGCGCGGGCCAGCGCGGGCGGATCGAAGTCGGCGCGGATCAAGCCCTTCGACGGGCTGGCCTTCTTGATTTCGGCAATGAGGGCCCAGTCATCGGCCATGAGCCGCTGTTCGATGGCGCCGACGAAGCAACGCGCCGGGGGCAGGTCGCGCAGCACCTCATCCAGCGCGGCAGGCGGCATGGCCCGCCTGGCGGCGGCCACTTCCTCGCGCTTGTAGGCGGCAATGCGGTCGAGAATGGTGGCCATCAGGATTTGGAAACCTCCACCAGCCGGTCTAGCGCCTGCCGCGCGGCACCGGCGGCAATGGCGTCCCGGGCGCGGGCAACGCCCCGCTTCAGGTCCGGCTCGGTGCCCGCCACCTTCAGGGCGGCGGCCACGGTCATGACGGCGGCATCGGCGAAGGCCGAAGGCTGGCCCGCCAGCACGGCGCGCAGGGCCTCGGCATTATGGGCGGCGTCAGCCCCCTTCAGGTCGGACACCTTGCGGCGGGTGATGCCCAGGTGCTCCGGCGTCACCTCGAAGTGCGTGACCGCGCCGTCCTTCAGTTCGGCGATGAGGGTGGTGCCGCTCGGCACGATTTCGTCAAAGCCGCCCTCGCCATGGCAGATCCAGCAGGCAGCACTGCCCAGGTTGTTCAGGACATGGGCGAGGGGTTCCACCCAGGCCTTTGAAAAAACGCCGGTGATCTGGCGCTTGACGCCCGCCGGATTGGACAGGGGGCCGAGCAGGTTGAAGATGGTGCGGGTGCCGAGTTCGACCCGGCTGGGGCCGACATATTTCATCGACGCGTGGTGGTGCGGCGCGAACATGAAGCCCAGGCCCGCCTCCCTGATGCACTGGCTGATCTTGTCCGGCCCCAGGTCGATGTTGACGCCGAGCGCCATGAGCACATCGGCGGCACCGGATCTGGACGAGAGCGCCCGGTTGCCGTGCTTTGCCACCGTGAGGCCGCAGCCTGCCGCCACGAAGGCGGCACAGGTGGAGATGTTGTAGGAGCCGGAGGCATCGCCGCCCGTGCCGACGATGTCGATGGCATCGGCGGGAGCTTCGACGCGCAGCATCTTGTCACGCATGACCGACACGGCCCCGGTGATCTCGTCCACGGTCTCGCCGCGCACCCTGAGCGCCATGAGCAGGCCCGCGATCTGCGCGGGCGTCGCCTCGCCCGACATCATGACATTGAAGGCGGTCATGGCCTCGGCGCGGGTCAGGGGCTTGCCGTCCGCCGCCTTGGCGATGAGGGGTTTCAGGTCGGACATGTCAGCGCCTCGCCAGTTCGAGGAAGTTTTTCAGGATGGCATGGCCATGTTCCGAGGCGATGCTCTCGGGGTGGAACTGAACGCCGTGCACATTCATGGTCCGGTGCTGCAGCCCCATGATGAGGCCATCGGTCTCGGCCGTCACCTCAAGACAGTCGGGCAGGGTGTCGCGTTCCACCACGAGGGAGTGATAGCGCGTGGCGGCGAAATCGTCGGGCAGGCCATTGAACACGCCCACATCACGGTGATGGATGGGTGAGACCTTGCCGTGCATCTGCCGGGGGGCGCGGATCACCTTGCCGCCGAAGGCTTCGCCCATGGCCTGAAGGCCAAGGCAGACGCCGAAGATGGGGATGGTGCCGGAGGCCTCTTTGATGAGGTCGATGATGATGCCCGCCGCGGCGGGGACGCCGGGGCCGGGGGAAATGACGATGGCCTGGGGCCGGGCCGAGATGACCTGCCCGACGCTCACCTTGTCATTGCGGTGGACCACGGTCTCGGCGCCGAGATCACCGAGGAAGTGATAGAGGTTCCAGGTGAAGCTGTCATAGTTGTCGATCAGGATGATCATTGGCCCCTCCGGGCACTGCCGGCGAAGCGCACGGCTTCCTCGGCCGCGCGGAACAGCGCCTTGGCCTTGTTGATGCACTCCTGGTGTTCGCTTTCCGGCACGCTGTCGGCCACCACGCCGGCCCCCGCCTGCACATACATCTTGCCATCCTTGACGAGGGCGGTGCGCAGCACGATGCGGGTGTCCATCTCGCCACCGGCGGAGAGGTAGCCGCCGCAGCCGGCATAGACCCCGCGCTTCGCCTTTTCGAGATCGTCGATGATCTCCATGGCGCGCACCTTGGGCGCGCCCGACACGGTGCCCGCCGGGAAGCCCGCCACCAGCGCGTCGATGGCGTCATGGTCGTGGCGCAGCAGGCCTTCCACGTTGGAGACGATGTGCATGACCTGCGAATAGTATTCGAGGATGAACTGGTCAGTCACCTTGATGGAGCCGATCTCGGCCACGCGGCCCACGTCATTGCGGCCGAGATCGAGCAGCATGAGGTGTTCGGCGCGCTCCTTGGGGTCGGCCAGCAGCTCGGCGGCCAGGGCCTGATCCTCGGAGGGCGTGGCGCCACGGCGGCGGGTGCCGGCGATGGGGCGGATGGTGACCTTGCCGGCCCGCACCCGCACCAGGATTTCCGGGCTGGAGCCGATGACCGAGAAGTCGCCGAAGTTGAGATAGTACAGGAAGGGCGAAGGATTGCCCCGGCGCAGCGAGGGGTAGAGGGAGAGGGGCGGCAGGGGTAGGTCGGTCCCGAAGCGTGGCGACAACCCCCCCAGAAAGGTGTCGCCCGCCGCAATGTGGTCCTTGGCCTTCAGCACCATGGCCTGGTAGTCGTCGGCGCTGGTGTTGGAGCGGGGCGGCGCCACGGGGGCGGGATCAGCCTCGCGCAGGGCCATGTCGAGCGGGCGGTCAAGGGCGTCCACCACCTCGGACAGGCGCTCGCGGGCCCGGGCATAGGCCTGTCTGGCGGTGTGCTTGCCATCGGGATAGACCGGGGTGGTCACGGTGACCTCATCCTTCACGCTGTCGAAGATGGCCATGACGGTGGGGCGGATCATGACGCCATCGGGCAGGCCAAGGGTGTCCGGGTTCGGTTCCGGCAGATCCTCCATCAGGCGGACCATGTCATAGCCCATGTAGCCGAAGACGCCCGCCGCCATGGGCGGGGCATCGGGGCCGAGGGGGATGCGGCTTTCGGCCAGCAGGGCGCGGAGCGAGGCCAGGGGATCAAGGCCGGTTTCGGTGAAGGGACCATCGGGGTGGGTCAGGGCGTGGCGGTTGATGAGGGCCTTTGATCCCTCCACCTTCCAGATCAGGTCCGGCTGCATGCCGATGATGGAATAGCGCCCGCGCACCGCGCCGCCTTCCACCGATTCCAGCAGAAAGGAATAGCGCGCCTTGCGGGCCAGCTTGAGCATGGCCGAAACCGGGGTCTCCAGATCGGCCACCAGCCGCGTGGACAGAATCTGGGCCTCGCCCCGGTCATGGGCTTGGGAGAAGTGCTCGTAGTCGGGCGTGATCAGCATGGTGGAACCTGTGGCAGGGAGACGTCACTGGGCGGCGGTGGAACCCGTCACGTTACGCCACAGGGTTTCGTTGATGGTGACGCCGACCTGATTGCGCAAGGCACCGAGATAGGACACGAGCAGATCTTCCGACAGGCCGCCCACGGCCTCGTCGCCGAGTTTCTTGGTGTCGGCGCTGGCGGCGTTGAAGGCCGGCAGCAGGACTCTGTCGACCTGCATGACGCGGGCGCCCTTGCCATCGGGTTCCGGGGCCCAGGCAAAGCCCTTGTCGGCAGCGCCAAACAGGGCGGCCACGGCGGGACCGGCGAAGGCGGCGCTGGCCTCATTGCGCTTCACGCCTTCGGCCTTTTGCACGGTGGCGTTATTCTCCTGCGCCAGCGCGGCAAGGGTGGTGCCGGTCTCGGCCCTGGTCACCAGATCCGCTGCCTTCTTAGCCGTCAGTTCACGGAGCTTTGCGGCGGTGAAGTCGGCGGCCACCTTGTCCTTCACCGTATCGAAAGGCCGCAGCGCCGAAGGCACCACCTCCCGCACCTCATACCAGACATAGCCGTCGCCCATGGTGAGGGCGTCATTTTCCACGCCGACATCGCTGGCGAAGACGGCCTTCAGCAGTTCATCGCGCAGGGGCAGCGTCACGTCCTTGCCGTCCTTGTCCTGACCGGCGGCGGAGGTGGCGGGAATGAGCTGGAAGGGCAGGCCCGCCTTGCTGGCGATATCCTCGAACCTGGTCTGCGAGGCGCGGGCATCCTCCACCGCGTCGTAGGTGGACTGGATCTGGTCGCGCGCCTTCTCCAGCTGGAGGGTTCTGATCAGTTCGTCCTTCACCTGCTCCAGGGTTTTCTGTTCCTCGGGCGTGATCTTGGCGACCCGCAGCAAAGCCGTGGTCAGGCTGCCCGCCACGGGTTCGCTCACCTCGCCCGGTTTCAGGGCGAAGGCGGCGTCGGCAATGGCGGCATCGAGAAACGCCGTCCTGGGCTGGTCGGCGAAGGTGATGTCGCTTTCCTTCTGCCCCTGGGCTTCAGCCACCTTCAGGAAATCCTCACCGGCATTGATCTTGTCGCGGGCGGCCTTGGCGGCGGCCACATCGGGGAAGGTGATCTGCTGCACGGTGCGGGTTTCGGGGCGGAAATATTCGGCCTTGTGGGCGTCATAGCCCGCCGCGAGATCAGCGGCGCTGATTTGGATTTTGTCGGCGATGGCGGCGGGGTCCACCTGCATGATGGCGACGGCGCGATACTCCGGCGCGGTGTAGGCGGCGGGATTATCCTCATATTGCTTCTTGAGATCGTCAGCCGCGGGCTGTGGCAGGTCGGCGGCATTCAGGCTGAAGGTGAAGTAGCTGGCGTCGCGCTGCTCGTCACGATAGCGCACCTCGGCCTCGACGAAGCTGCGCGGCATGGTCAGGCCGGCCAATGCGGCATCGGTCAGCATGGAGCGCACGCGCGCTTCCTTCTCCTGGGCCAGAAAGCCCGCCTCGGACAGGTTGTTCTGTTCAAGGATGCGGACGAAACGTTCCTGGCTGAACTTGCCGTCGGCCCCGGCGAAGGCGGGATTGGCCATGATGTCACGGACGATGGTGGCTTCGCCAACCGCCAGTTTCAGCTTGCCCGCCTCGGCGTCGAGGGCGGCGGTCTGGATCATGTTGTCGAGCACGCTGCGGTCGAGACCCAGGCTGCGGGCCTGCTCCAGCGTCACGTTCTGGCCGGACTGGCGCGAAATGTTCTGTAGCGCCTGATTGAAGTTGCGCTCGAATTCAGGTGCGGTGATCGACTGGCCCCCCACCTTGGCCAGGTATTTGGTGGTGAAGTTGCCGATCATGTCGTGGGGAACGCCCCAGATGGCGAAGCCCACCACCAGAATGCCGAGGAGCAGTTTGGCCAGCCAGCCCTTTGAGGCGGCGCGCATTGAATCGAGCATGAAATCCCCTTCCGGGCGGCGCACCGCCAGAGTCGTTGGTTCGGGCGCATCATAGGGGAGGGGGCCAGCCCCTCGCAAGCGTCTGATGCCTCTGCTAGAAAGGGACACGAACTCATGATGTGGAGGGTGAAATGACCGGTTCGGGACCGAAACCGCTGGTGGCGGGCAACTGGAAAATGAATGGCTTGGGCGGGCAACTGGAGGAGATCCGGCTGCTGGCGGGCATGCTGGACGGGGGGAAGCTCACCTGCGAGGTGATGATCTGCCCGCCCGCGACGCTTCTGCACCGGGCCAGCGGCATTGCGCCGGGCGTGCCGCTGGGCGGGCAGGATTGCCATGCCCAGGCGTCGGGCGCCCATACGGGTGATGTCTCGGCGGAAATGCTGAAGGATGCCGGGGCCACGGCGGTGATCGTCGGCCATTCCGAGCGCCGCACCAACCACCACGAGAGCGACGCCGTGGTGGCGGCCAAGGCCGAGGCCGCCTGGCGCGCGGGCCTGACCGCCATCATCTGCATCGGCGAAACCCTGGAGGAGCGCAAGTCCGGCCAGACTCTCGCCGTGCTGTCGCGCCAGCTCAAGGGCTCGATTCCCGCCGGGGCGACGGCGGCCAACACGGTCATCGCCTATGAGCCGGTCTGGGCCATCGGCACCGGGCTTACCCCGACCACGGCGGAAGTGGCCGAGGCCCATGCCCATATCCGGGCCGACCTTGGCGCCATCATGGGCGGTGAGGGGGCCAGGACCCGCATTCTTTATGGCGGCTCGGTGAAGCCTTCCAACGCGGTGGAACTGATGGGAGCCGCCAACGTCAACGGCGCGCTGGTGGGCGGGGCCTCACTCAAGGCCGCCGACTTCATCGGCATCATCAAGGCCTACACATGAGCACGGGGGCGGCCCCGGATGTTTCGGCGGTGCCGGTGCTGGTGAAGCGCCGGTTGCAGGCCGAGGTGCTGGGGCCGCTCCATGCCGAAATGGTGAAGGAACTGGGGGCGGCGCGGGCCAATGACATTCTCGATCGCGCCATCCGCCAGGCCGCCATTGCCGAAGGCAGGCGGCTGGCCGCGGGGGCACCCGGCGGGGAACCCTCCATGGCGCATTTCATCCGGCTGTTCGACCTGTGGAAACAGGGCGGGGCGCTGGCCATCGAGGAGTTGGCGGCGGACGATCAGCGCTTCGACTTCAACGTCACGCGCTGCCGCTATGCCGAGATGTATCGCGAGATGGGACTGGGGGAGATCGGCCATCTCCTGTCGTGCAACCGCGACGGGGCCTTCGTCGAGGGCTATGATCCCGGCATCAGCCTGAGCCGGGAAAAAACCATCATGGCGGGGGATGAGTGCTGCACCTTCCGCTACCGGAAGAACCGCAGCCCTTGAAAATTCCCGGCACGGGTTGCACTTGGGGCCAAGAGCCGATAAACCGCGCCCAAACAACGGAACCATCATGCATACCGTCATTCTCGTCATTCATCTCATCGTCACCGTGGCGCTCATCGGCGTCATCATGCTCCAGCGCTCCGAGGGCGGGGCGCTCGGCATCGGCGGTGGCGGTGGTGCTGGCAACCTGTTTTCGGCGCGCGGCGTGGGCAATGCCCTGACCCGGGCCACGGCCTTCCTGGCCGTCGCCTTCTTCATCACCTCGATCACGCTCACCCTGATGGTGACGCGGAGCCAGCCCGCCGGCTCGGTCTTCGATCAGGCCCCGGCGCAGGGTCAGGCCGCCCCGGGGGGGGCGGCGGCGGCACGGGGGGGGGGGGCGCCCCCGATTCCCCCCGCGCCCCACGGGGCGACAAGGCCCCCGGCGGCCCCGGCGGCCCCCGCCGCACCGGCGGCACCTACCAACCAGTAAGGTTCTGAAAGGGGCGGGTTTTCCGCCCCTTCTTCGGTACATCTGGCGGGGCAGGGCGTGCACCATCGCGCCCGGCAGGGCGTGAAACATTGGGCCCGCTCTGCTGTTTCACAGCTATCCACAAGAGCCTTTCCACGGCGGTTTTTCCGGGTTCGAATCGTGGGCGGCAGGGAGTAGGACAAAGCCCCATGGCGCGATTTGTTTTCATCACCGGCGGCGTGGTTTCCTCACTTGGCAAGGGTCTGGCCTCAGCGGCGCTGGGGGCATTGCTGCAGGCGCGCGGCTATAAATGCCGCCTGCGCAAGCTCGATCCCTATCTCAACGTCGATCCGGGGACCATGAGTCCCTATCAGCACGGCGAGGTCTTCGTCACCGACGACGGGGCCGAGACCGACCTCGATCTGGGGCATTACGAACGCTTCACCGGTCGTCATGCCAACCAGCAGGACAACATCACCACGGGCCGCATCTATCAGGACATCATCGCCAAGGAACGGCGCGGCGATTTCCTCGGCGGCACGGTGCAGGTCATTCCCCACGTCACCGACGCCATCAAGGATTTCATCCGCAGCGGCAATGACGGCTATGACTTCGTGCTGGTGGAGATCGGCGGCACCGTGGGCGACATCGAGGGTCTGCCCTTCTTCGAGGCCATCCGCCAGTTTGGCCAGGAGAGCCCGCGCGGCTCGTGCATCTATATCCACCTGACGCTGCTGCCCTATATTCCCACGGCGGGCGAGTTGAAGACCAAGCCGACCCAGCATTCGGTGAAGGAATTACGCTCCATCGGCATCCAGCCCGACATTCTGCTGTGCCGGGCCGACCGGGAGATTCCAGTCAACGAGCGCCGCAAGATCGCGCTGTTCTGCAACGTGCGCCCCACCGCCGTCATCCAGGCGCTGGACGTGGCCTCCATCTATGACGTGCCGCGCGCCTATCATCAGGAAGGTCTGGATCAGGAAGTGCTGGACGCCTTCGGCATGACCGATGCGCCCAGGCCCGACCTCACGCGCTGGGCCGACATCATGCAGGCCATCACCCAGCCCGAGGGCGAGGTGACGATTGCCGTCGTCGGCAAATACACGGGGCTGCTCGACGCCTACAAGTCGCTGAAGGAGGCACTGGTCCACGGCGGCATCGCCAACAAGGTCAAGGTCAACCTCGAATGGATCGAGTCCGAGGTGTTCGAGAAGGAAGATCCGGCGCCATACCTGGAGGGGGTGCATGGCATTCTCGTTCCCGGCGGCTCCGGCGACCGGGGCTCGGAAGGCAAGACCAAGGCCGCCCCCTTCGCCCGCCATCACAAGGTGCCCTATTTCGGCATCTGCCTCGGCATGCAGATGGCCTGCATCGAGGCGGCGCGCAATCTCTGCGACATCAGCCAGGCATCATCCACCGAGTTCGGCCCCACCCGGGAGCCGGTGGTGGGTGAAATGAAGGAATGGATGAAGGGCAACGAGCTGGAGATCCGGCGCAAGGGCGGCGACCTCGGCGGCACCATGCGGCTTGGCGCCTACGACGCGACGCTGAAACCCGGCAGCCGCATCGCCGGTATCTATGGCGACACGCGGATTTCCGAGCGCCACCGCCACCGCTATGAGGTCAACACCGCCTATCGCCAGCGGCTGGAGAAGGCGGGCCTTATTTTCGCCGGGATGTCGCCCGATGGGCTCTTGCCGGAAACGGTGGAATATGCCGACCATCCGTGGTTCATTGGCGTGCAATACCACCCCGAACTGAAGTCGAAGCCCTTTGCGCCCCATCCGCTCTTTGCCTCCTTCATCGCCGCCGCCATCGAGCAGAGCCGCCTGGTCTGACGGCGGGCTGACGCGCCTGGCCGTGGCGCTGCTGGCGGCGCTGTGGCTCGGCCTTGCCACGCTGGGGCCGGCGGGCGCGCAGGATGCCGGCCAGGCGGCAGCGGTGGAGCGCCAGGTGGAGAGCCTGCGGGCCGACCTGCAACGCTTGCGCGACGTGGCGGCCAATCCGGCGACCACCGACGACCAGTTCAGCGAGATCCGGCGCAATCTCGAAACCATCAAGCTCAATGCCAGCAAGGCGGGCACCGACCTCGCCGGGCCCATCGCCAATCTGAACCAGCAATTGGCCAAGCTCGGGCCGGCCCCGGCGGCGGGCCAGACGGAAGCCGCCGCCATCGCCAGCCAGCGCGAGATGATGAACCAGCTTCTGGCGCGCTTCTCGGCGGCGCAGAAGCAGACCGATCTGGTGGCCACGGAGGCCGATCAATTGTCGGGGACCGTGTCCTCGGCCCAGCGCGACCGCTTCTTCCAACGCATCTTCAACCCCGGCAAGTCGATCCTGGATCCAAGCCTGTGGGCCGATACGGCCGAAGGCGTGTCGGTCTTCGGGGTGCGGGTCCAGAGTCTCATCTCCAACTGGTGGCAGAGCCAGCGCGACGGGGCGCGGCCCTCCGGTCTTCTGCTGTTCCCCGCCGTGCTGATGCTGCTGGCGGGTCTCGCCGGGCTAGTGCGACGGGTCATCCGGCGTTTCTTCCAGCCCGGCTGGAGCCGTGATCCCGAACAGGTGACGGCGCTGGACCGCCTGTGGCGGGCCGCCAGCGTTACCGTGGGTCTGGTTGTCGGCGGCATGCTGCTGGCGGTGCTGGTCTATGCCTCGCTGGGGCTGGCGCAACTGTTCACGCCGCGCTTTGCCATTCTGGTGGAGGCGGCCCTGCGCACCCTGGTTTCGGTCGCCGTGGCGGCGGGCTTCGGCTGGCTCATCGCCGCACCGGGACGGCCGGACTGGCGGCTCATCGCCGTGGACGAACGCAGCGCCAAAAGCCTGCCGGTGCTGCTGGGGGTAACCAGCCTGGTCAACGCCGGTTCGACGGCCCTTATCGATGTCTCCGACGCGCTTTTCATGCAGGTCAACCAGACCGTCGGCATTTCGGCGCTGGCGGCGACGCTGCTCATCGTGCTGATGGCGGCGACCCTTCTGCTCATCCGGCGCGAAGCGGTGACCGGGCCGGAGGGCGGAGCCAGCCGCTATATCCTCACGGGTTTTGTGCGCTTCCTGCCGATGATCTGGCTGGCGCTGGGGGTGGCGGCGGCGGCCCTGCTGCTGGGCTATGTGGCGCTGGCCTATTTCGTGGCGGGCCAGACCTTCCGCACGGCGCTCATCCTGTCGTTTCTGGCGCTGGTTCATCATCTCATCGATGCTGCCAGCGCGGCGCTGACCGACCGGGCGACCGCTCTGGGCCGGGCCATCCGGCGCTTTTCCAGCATGGGCGAGCGCGGCATCGAGCGGCTGACGCTGGCGCTGCGGACCATTTCGGATGTGGTGCTGGTGGCCATTGGGGTGCCCTGGCTGCTCGCCATCTGGACCGTGACGTGGATCGACCTGCGATCGCTCCTCACCCAGGTGGCGCTGGGTTTCAAGGTGGGCTCCATCACGGTCTCGCCTGGATCGATGGTGCTGATGCTGGCGACGCTGGCGGCGGTCATCGTGCTGACGCGACTGTTCACCCGCTGGCTGGACCGGCGGGTGCTGTCGGAAATGCGCCTCAACAAGGGGGTGCAGGATTCAATCCACACGGGGGCCAATTACCTGGGTTATGTGCTGGCCGGTGCGGTTGCCCTCTCGGTCATGGGCATCGATCTATCCAACATCGCCATCGTTGCCGGTGCGCTCGGTGTCGGTATCGGTTTTGGCCTGCAATCCATCGTCAACAATTTCGTCTCCGGCCTCATTCTGCTGGCGGAGCGGCCCATCCGCGTCGGCGACTGGGTGGTGACCACGGCGGGCGAGGGCATCGTGCGCAAGATCAACGTGCGCTCGACCGAGATCGAGACCTTCGACAATTGCTCGATCATCGTGCCCAATTCCGACCTCATCACCGAGCCGGTGAAGAACTGGATGCACCGGTCCACCAATGGCCGCTTCACCGTGCCGGTGACGGTGGCCTATGGGTCGGATGCGCGGGCCGTGGCGGAATTGCTTCTGGCCGAGGCCAGGAAGATGAAGGGCGTGTCCGATGTGCCGCCGCCGCTGGCGCAGTTGACGCGCCTCGGGCCGCAGGGGCTTGAATTTGAACTCAAGGCCCATGTGCCCCATGTCTTCGACGTGCCGGAGGTGGCCAGCAATTTACGGCTTGCCATTCTTGAGGCTTTCGCCAAAAACCGCGTCACCATTCCGGCGGCCCCCGCCGCCCCCGCCGCCAAACCGAAACGCAAGCCATGACCGCCGTGCCTGATATCGCCGCCACCCGCGCCCATGAAATCCGCATGCTGATGGAGCAGTGGCAGGCCTCGCCCATGGCCCGCACTATGGGCATGAAGCTCATCGATCTCGGTGACGGCACGGCGACGCTGGAAGCCTTCCCCAATGCGGTGTTCAACAATCCGCAGAAGCGCATGCACGGCGGCTTTGCCGCGACGCTGATCGACTCTGGCCTGGGGCTGGCGGTGCAGACCAAGCTGGGGCCGGGCATCGGCTATGGCACCATCGAACTCAAGGTCAATTACACCGGCAGGATCGACGTCGACACCGGGCGGCTCCTGGTCGTGGGCGAGGTGATCCATGCCGGCCGCACTTTGTTCACCGCCGAAGCCCGCATCACCGATGCGCGGGGCAAGGTTCTTGCCCATGGTTCCGGCACATTCATGGTGTTCCCGACATGACGCCCGACAAAAAAGTAACGGTGGGCGGGGTATCCTTCGCCAATGATGCGCCGCTGGCGCTCATTGCCGGCCCCTGCCAGATGGAAAGCCGCGACCACGCCTTCATGATGGCCGAGAGCCTGAAGGCCATCTGTCAGAAGCTTGGCATCGGGCTGGTTTACAAGTCGTCCTTCGACAAGGCTAACCGCACCAGCCTGTCGGGCGCGCGCGGCCTGGGGCTGGAAAAGTCGCTGGCGGTCTTTGCCGACCTCAAGGCCAGGCTCGGCCTGCCGCTGCTCACCGATGTGCATGAGCGCGGGCACTGCGCCGAGGTGGCGAGCGTGGTGGACATCTTGCAGATTCCGGCCTTCCTGTGCCGCCAGACCGATCTTCT
Source organism: uncultured Alphaproteobacteria bacterium (assembly GCA_937872985.1). Taxonomy (GTDB): domain Bacteria; phylum Pseudomonadota; class Alphaproteobacteria; order Rhizobiales; family Aestuariivirgaceae; genus Aestuariivirga. The sequence continues at coordinate 18,832 of CALMUW010000085.1, read as the reverse complement.
GGTGGCGGCGGCCAGCACGGGCCGCGTGGTCAACGTCAAGAAGGGCCAGTTTCTCGCCCCCTGGGACATGAAGAACGTGGTGGCCAAGCTGGTGAGCGCGGGCAATCCCCATGTGCTGCTGACCGAGCGCGGCGCGAGCTTCGGCTACAACACGCTGGTGTCGGACATGCGGTCGCTGCCGATCATGGCGGAGACGGGCGCGCCGGTGATCTTCGATGCCACCCACTCGGTGCAGCAGCCGGGTGGGCAGGGCACATCCTCCGGCGGCGACCGGCGCATGGTGCCGGTGCTGGCGCGCGCGGCGGTGGCGGTGGGCGTGGCGGGCGTCTTCGTGGAAACGCATCAGGACCCGGATCATGCGCCCTCGGACGGGCCCAACATGGTGCGGCTCGACGCCATGGAAGATTTTCTGGCCACGCTGATGCGGCTTGACCTGGTGGCAAAAGGCGCGAACTGAAACGCTTCTGGCTTTGATGGCTCAAGGCCAAGGCTTCACCTTATTGATGGCGAGCACCTTGTCTGGCTTTTGTTGAGGCCGGCAAAAGTCAGGTTGCCCTGGCTCAGGTGGCGGCGGGCGGCTGCCGCATCCGGCGGTGCTCATGCAGGAAGCTGTAGAGTCCCGAACCGATGATCAGGACGGCGCCGACCCAGGTTGCCGCGCGCGGCCAGTCGCCAAACACCAGCCAGCCGAGAAGGGCCGCCCAGACGAGGGTGGAATAGGAGAAGGGTGCGACCACCGAGGCGGGGGCGGCGCGATAGGCGCGGATGATGAACATGTGGCCGAGGGTGCCGAGCGCCCCGCTGGCGGCCAGCAGCGCCCAGCCCTTCAGGTCCGGCCACTCCCAGAACCATGGCAGGATGAGCGTGGTGGCGATCGCGCCAAAGGCGACGGTGAACAGCAGGGAGGTGAGGGGATCATCGTGGCGCAATTGCCGCGTGGTGATCTGGTAGGCGGCGTTGAACAGGGCGGCGAGCAGAATGGCGGCCATGCCGAGGCCAGAGCCCATGCCGCCGGCGGACCAGGGTTCCATGACCACGGCAGCACCGAGAAAGGCCACTCCGATGGCGAGCCAGCGGCGCAGGCTGACGCGCTCGCCCAGCACCGGAATGGACAGCAGCGTGACCAGCACGGGAGCGAGGAACATGATGATGGAGGCGGTGGCCAGCGGCACCAGCGACAGACCGGTGTTGAAGGTGAAGGTGGTCATGGTCTGGAACACCGAGCGCGACAGTTGCAGCCGCGGGGCGTGGCTTCTGATCAGGCGCGGCAGGTTGCGGCCGCAGAGGGCGAGGGTGAAAAGGGCGGCGAAGAAGAACCGGCCCCAGGTGACCTGCACCAGCGAATAGCGGGTCAGTTCCGACTTCATGGTGGTGTCAAGGGTGACGAAACAGGCCATGGTGGCCAGCATCCAGAGAATGCCCGCGGTGCGGTTTTCAACGGGGGGCTTTAGCGCAGGCGAGTCAGTCACGGTCCATGGCTATAGGGGAGTCGGCACGGCCAGACCAACGAAAGTTAGGGCACCAGAGTGGTGAACAGGAAGACGGCGAAGATCACCAGATGGACCGCGCCCTGCAGGATGGTGGTGCGCCCTGTGCCGAGTGACAGGGAGGCCACGAAGAGGGTGAGCGTCAAGAGCAGGATGGACTTGTCCGAGAGGCCGAGCACCAGGTCGAAGTTGCCCAGCAGCGCCACCACCGCCACGACCGGAATGGTGAGCCCGATGGTGGCCAGGGCCGAGCCGATGGCCAGGTTCAGGCTGGTCTGCAGGCGGTCGGCGGCGGCGGCCCGCACCGCGGCCAGGCTCTCCGGCAACAGCACCAGCGCCGCGATGATGATGCCGACGAAGGCAGGCGGCGCGCCGATGGCGGTCACCATGTCCTTGATGGCGGGCGACAGCTGCTTGGCCAGCAGCACCACCCCGGCCAGAGCGACCAGCAGCAGGACGAAGGCGGCGATGGCACTGCGGCCTGCCGGAACGTAACTGTGGGCCGTGTCGTTGGCGGTGCCGGCCTGCGGCAGGAAATAGGTGCGATGACGCAGTGTCTGGCCGAAGACATAAACCCCGTAGATGAGCAACGACACCACCCCGACGAAGCCGAGCTGGGTGGCGCTGTAAACCGGTCCGGCGGCGCTGGAGGTATAATTCGGCAGCACAAGAGTGAGAGTGGCCAGCGTGGCCAGCATGGCCAACCCGGCGCTGACGCCATATTGGGTGAAGCTCTGCTCATGATGGCGGCTGCCGCCGATCAGCAGGCACAGGCCGATGATGCCGTTGAGCACGATCATCAGGACGGCGAAGACCGTGTCGCGGGCCAGCGCCCGCGCGCCTTCGCCATCGCTCAGCATGATGGAGACGATGAGGGAAACTTCGATGATGGTCACGGCGATGGCGAGAATGATGGTGCCGAAGGGTTCTCCGGTCCGGGCCGCCACCACCTCGGCGTGATGGACGGCCGCGAGCACCGTGCCACCGAGGACCAACGCGGACAGGCTGGCAGCAAGGCCGGTGGCGGGCGGCAGCGTCAGCGCGGCCAGCGCCAGAAACGGCAGTATCACGGACCACAGCGGCAGCCCAAGAACGGAAAAGCGCGATGAAGCAGGAGAAGCCATGGATGCCGCGAGGTGATGGGACAGGGAGGGGTTGAGCCCGACGATACGCCAGCATTCCGGGCATCGCGAGGCATTAGTGTGAAAACTTGCGTGATGTGTGATGGTTCCGTGACGATGATTTAATGGTGCCGAACCCGGTCGCACCGTCAGCGCATTCCCGCGTCAGCCCCCGTGCCATGGAAGGCTGCGGGCATGGCGGAGGGGATGGGCCTGCCGTCGAACCTTCTCTTGTTGATGCCGCTCGGTTTGCAAGGAGTTTATGATCTTCTGGCCTTGTGATCGGATCCATTGTCAGGCGTGTTCCTGCGGCTGATTGGTGCGCCGGCCAGGAAGGTGATGCGCGGGCCGTGGTCCAATCGAACGGGCTCCATCAGAACGAAGTCTGGCCTATGCTTTGCCATGATGATCTTGGATCGGTGACGTTACAGCGTCGTGCGGAACATGGCGGCTCGCCGCGCCGTGAAGCTGGCACATGATCTTGGTTACGAGTTTTTCGCAAGATGCGACCGCCCATCATTTCCAAGACAATATCCGCCAAGCTCGTCGCCTCGGTCGGGTCATGGCTGGTCATCAACGTGATCGTGCCCGAGGCGTCGTGCACGCGGCGCAGCTCACCGCGAAGGCGTTCGCGCGTCGCGGGGTCCAGCGCCGACAGCGGTTCGTCCAGCAACAGCAGCCGGGGACGACGGGCCAGCGCGCGGACCAGTGCCAGCCGTTGCTGCTGCCCACCCGAAAGCTGCGCCGGACGCCGAGCCGCGAGGGCCGACAAACCTGCAAGGTCCAGCAGTTCCTGGCAGCGGGCGCGGCGCTGCGAGCGGGGGGTGCCGCGAAGCGCGAAATTGATTTGGGCCGCCGCCGTCATGTTGGGAAACAGCGCGTAATCCTGAAACACCATGCCCAGAGAGCGGTCGCGCACCGGGCGGAACAGACCGCGGGCGCAGTCGGTCCAGATCTGGTCGTGCAGGATGACGGATCCGTTTCGGGGGCGGGCAAGTCCGGCGATAACCCGCAGCAGCGTGGTCTTTCCGCATCCCGACGGCCCGGTCAGCACAATGAAGGCGCCCGGCTCGATGCGCAGATCTACGGCCAGATCGAACGGCCCCTCGGCTCCCGTCAGCGGCAGACTGACCTGCGCCAAAAGGCCATGTTGCGGCGCAAAGGGGCGGTTCATCGCGGATCCTTCCGGGTTGACAATTCGTTATGTTTCATAAAACATAATGAAATGAATGCCCAGCCGTAAAGGAGGCCAGAAGATGAAATCCATTGTGACCGGCGCGCTGTTCGCGCTTGCGTCTTTGCCAGCATTAGCCGAGGATTTTACGCTGGCGGCCGGCGCGGGTTACAAGCGCCCGCTGGCGGAAGCGGTCGCAGCCTTTGCTGCAGCCGGGCATGGCGAGGTCGGGCAGATCTACGGCAACATGGGACAGGTGATTGGTCAGGCGCGCGAAAGCGGCAAGATCGACATCGTCTGCGGCGATCAGAAGGTTCTCGACAAGGCCGAGGGCCTCAGCATCACCCGCTTCGTGCCGCTGGGTAAGGGCAAGCTTGTCGTCGCCTGGCGCAAGGGGCTGACCCTGTCCGCGCCCGAGTCGCTGGCCGATGCGGCGATCACGCGGATCGGCATTCCCGACGAAAAATCCGCGATCTATGGCCGCGCCGGACGTCAGTATCTGGACCGCGCCGGGCTGGCCGACAGCGTTGCCGACCGGCTCCTCACCGTGGCGACGGTGCCGCAGGTCACAGCCTATCTCGGCAGCGCAGAGATCGACGTGGGACTGATGAACCTCACTGATGCGCTCGGCGCGGGCGAAAAGATCGGCGGCTGGCTGTTGGTCGATCCGGGGCTTTACGACCCGATCATCATATCCTGCGGGATGATGGACGAGAAGGTGGCCGCCGGTTTCGCTGCCTTCCTCGAAACCCCCGAGGCGCGCGCCATCATGGAGCGGCACGGGCTTTGACCAGCCCGATCGGCGACCTGAGCTTGGCCTTTCCGCTGATGCTGAGCCTGCGCATCGCGGCAATGACGCTGGTGATCCATGCCAGCCTTGGGGTCGCACTTGGCTGGGCGCTGTCGCGGCGCGGCTGGCCGGGGCGGACCGCGCTGGACGTGGCGATCACCCTGCCGATGGTGTTTCCGCCGATCGTGCTCGGGTTTTTGTTGCTGCTGGCGCTTGGCCGACGGGGTCTGGGCGGCTGGATCGAGATCACCTTCGGCGCCGGGCTGATCTTCACTCAGGGCGGCATCCTGCTGGCCTCGGTGCTGGTCGGGCTGCCGCTGATCGCCAAGCCTGTGCAGTCGGCCATCGCCGCGTTGCCGCCCAGCTTGATCGAGGCCGGACGCACCTTGGGCCATGGTGAAGTTTCGATCTTCCTGCGGATCATCCTGCCCTGCATCGGCGGTGCCGTTGGAGCGGGGCTGTTGATGGCGACCGCCCGCAGCCTTGGCGAAGTGGGCGTCACGCTGATGCTGGGCGGTAACATCATCGGGCGCACCAATACGGTGTCGCTTGAAATCTATAACGCGGTCACCGCGGGCGAGTTCGACCGGGCGCTGTGGCTTTCGGCGGGGCTGGGGGCCTTTTCGACGCTGGTGCTGGTGGTGCTGCGTCGCCATGACAGGAGCAACGGATGACTTGGGTTCTGCCTGAGGTCGAGATCGACCGACTGATATTCGAGGACGCCCCGGCGGGTGACCTGACCACTTCTGCGATGGGGATCGGCGGCAGCATCGGGCGGCTGTCGCTAGCAGCACGCGATCAGATGTGCCTGGCGGGCGTCGAGGTCGCCGCAGCGATGATGCGCAGGGTCGGCCTTTCGGTCTATCTGCGCGCCGCCTCGGGTGAGATGCTGATGCCCGGAGCGCCGATCATTGCAGCTGAAGGCCCGGCCGAGGCGCTGCATCTGGTCTGGAAATCGGCCAAGAACCTGATGGAAAGCCTGTCTGGCGTCGCCACCGCCACCCGCGCCATGGTCGATGCCGCGCGGCTGGTCGATCCGGCTGTGCCGGTCGCGCTGACCCGCAAGACCTTTCCCGGCAGCCGTCGACTATCACAACAGGCGGTTCTGGCCGGTGGAGGCGTGATCCACCGCGCCGGACTGTCGGAAACCGTGCTGGTCTTTGCCGAACACCGCGCCTTCGCCGCCGATCTACCGCTGGATTTGCTCGCAGATCGCTTGCGTCGGGCCGCGCCGGAGAAGAGGCTGGGGATTGAAGTTTCCACCCCCGCCGAGGCCGCCGAGGCGATCGATGCCGGCTTTGACATCATCCAGCTCGAGAAGTTCCCTTTGGCCGAGATCGTCGAGGTCAGTCGTGCGGCCCGAAAGCACGCGCCTGGCGTACTGATCGCGGCGGCGGGTGGCATCTCTCCGGGCAATGTCGCCGACGTCGTGCGGGCCGGGGTTGGTCTGATCGTAACCTCATGGCCTTATGCCGCCCGACCGCGCGATCTGGCCACGAACTTCGGCCCTCTGGCCTGAGGCGCGTCGCACATCCGCCAGGCTCATCCCGTACAGGGCGGCCAGCCGCTCCGCTGACAACATCGCCGCGGGCGGCCCCAGCATCGCCTGCCCGGCGCGGTCGATGGTCAGCACCTGATCCGCCAGCCGCTCGGCTTGCGCGGGTTCATGGGTGGAAAAGACAAGCCCAAGGCCGTCGGCAGCCAGCCCAGACAGAAGCTGCGCCAGACGTTCACGGTTTCCGAAATCCAGCGCGGCGGCAGGCTCATCCAGAAGGATCGCAGGGGATTCTTGCGCCAAGGCACGCGCGATCAGCGACAGTTGCCGCTCGCCTCCCGACAGGCGGGTGACAGGGGCCTGGGCCAGATGCGTGATCCCCAAGCGTGATAGGGCTCTAGCTGCGATGGCCCTGTCAGCGCGGCCGGGGGTGGCAAAACGCGCGATCCGCGCGCTTCGGCCCATCAGCACAAAATCGGTGACCGACCAAGGAAAAGCTGCGTTTATCGTTTGAGGCACATGCGCGAGGCGGCGGGCGATCGCGTCCGGAGGGAGCGAGTTGGGGTCGGCACCCGACAGCTCGAACTGACCCGCCCTTGGCGGTATAAGCGCCAGCAAGGTGCGAAACAACGTCGTCTTGCCGGCACCGTTCGGTCCAAGCACAGCGATCACCTCACCCTTTCCGAGGGTGAAGGTTATGCCGCGGGCCAGAATGCGGCCGGGGGCGGGACCGATGGCCAGATCCCGCGCAACGATCAGCCCCATGACTGCCGTCCCCGCGCCAACAAGGTCAGGAACACGGGCGCCCCGATCACCGCCGTCAGCACACCCAAGGGGAGTTCGGTGGTGGCCACACTGCGCGCCATGGTGTCGATGCCCAGCATCAGCGCCGCCCCCAGGATCAACGCCAGCGGAGGCGCCCGGGCGAAAGGGGGGCCGGGGCTCAGCCGCGCCATACGGGCCCCCATCACCCCGGTCCAGCCGATCGTCCCCGCCGCCGATACCGCCGCTGCGGTCATCAGCGTCGCCGCGAGGATCACCACGAGTCTTAGCCGACTTGTGTCGATGCCAAGCGCACGGGCCTCGTCCTCGCCCATCGCGAGCGTTCCGATGCGCCAGCGCAGCAGCACCAGCGGCGCAAGGCTGACAATGACGGCCGGGATCAGGAAGACCGCGTCGCCGTTACGGACACCAGCCAGGCTGCCGAGCAGCCAGAAGGTCATGGCGGGCAGTTGGTTGTCGGGATCGGCCAGCACCTTGAAGATCGCGATGCCCGCCCCTGCCAGCGCCCCCACCGCCATGCCCGTCAAGACGAGCGCGAACGTGTCGCGCGCGCCGTCCATCGCCAATGCCGCCACTGCCATCACCATGCCGACTGTGGCCAGACCGGTGGCAAAGGCCAGCGCCTGAATCCCCCAGACCGGCAGGCCAAAGAAGATTCCTGCCACTGCGCCCAGCCCAGCCCCCGCCGACACCCCCAGAATGTCGGGCGATACCAGCGGATTGCGAAAGGCCATCTGATAGGCTGAACCAGCCCCGGCCAGCACGGCCCCGACCAGCACCGCCGTCACGATCCGCGGCAGGCGAATGTTCAGCAGCACCAGCCCTTCTGGACCTGCGGCCTCCCCCCGCCATAGAGCAGCGATCACGCCCGGCAGTTGCCTCGGCCCCAGCGGATAGGCGCCACTGGCAAGCGCGACCAGAGCGATCACCGCCAGTGCCGCCAGCCCCGTGGCCAGCCCCAAGCCCGGTCTATTCGCCCAGAAGCCGGGCAACTGCGGTCTCGTCGGGCGTGACATGATAGAACAGGCCGTAGAACCGTGCCACCTCGGCCTTCAAGTCGCCGGTTGCGTCTTCTGGGTAAAGACGATGCAGCGCCCAGTGGAGCCCGATCAGCCGGTTGACCGAAGGCGGGGAGTCGATGAAGCCGAAGGGCGCGTCGGGTGCCAGAAAAATCCGCCCCTTCGCCACAGCGGCAACCTTTGACCATTCCGGACGGCTCGTGACCGTGGTGGCAAAATCGCGATCGATGGTGACGATGGTATCGGGGTTCCAAGCCAGGATCTGTTCGGGTGAGGTCGTGACAAGGCCGCTTTGCGGACCTTCGGTGACGTTTACTGCCCCCGTGCGCTCAAGGATCTCGGCGTTGATGGAACCTTTCGCCGCGCTTTCCAGCCCCTCGGGCCCGCGCGCAAGATAGATGCGCGGGCGCGCTTCGCTGGGCACTCGGGCCAGCGTAGCGTCAACGCGGGCAAAGGTTTCTTCGGCGTAGGCGGCCAGCGCCTCGCCGCGCGGGCCAACGCCCAGCACATCTGCGAGTTGCCGGATTGCCGCCGGAGTGTTGGCAAAGCTGCCGTCGATCAGCACATAGGGAATCCCCGTCTGCGCCTGCACCTGGTTGGCCAAGTCGATATAGGTCTCGTTGACGGTCCCGAAGTCGATGATCAGGTCCGGTTTTGCAGCCAGCAGAGCCTCCAGGTTGAGCGTGCCGCCTTTGCCGGTGAGCCTGCCCAGTTCGGGAAGCGCGGCGACCTCGGGGAGCAGAAAGGGCAGGTCACGTTCCTTGGGGACGCGCACCCAGCCGATCATCTTTTCGGGCGCCAGCGCATAGAGCAGCACAGATGCCGGCGGACCGGCAGCAAAGACGCGCGCGGGCGCATCGGGGACAGTGACGCGTCGCCCGGCTGCGTCCGTGACCTCGCGGGCGGAAGAGGGCAAGGCCGTCAGGAGCAGGAGCGCCACCGCCACAAGAGACAGAACGAGCGACGCAATCTTGGACTGTGGCCGCGGATCGGCAGCGCTGTGCAAGCAATGTGAGTTCGGAAGGATCATGTGTGATCTCCTTTGAAGGGGCCAGAAGCGGGTTTGACATCAAGGAGGGGCGTGCCGTCGATGCAGTCGAGGCCACGCACTGTCATCGTGCCGCCCTCGACCGCCAGCAGCGGCACCACTGACGAGGCGATTGGGTTGGGCCGCACCGGCGAGCGCAGCGCGAAGGTGCCCTGGGTGACGCCGTCCATCTTCGGTGTCTGCAATAGCAGATCGCGCCGACTGAGGTGCATCCAGTAAAGCACCTGGATCAGGTCGCCTGGCGTCAGCCCGGTCAGTGCGACGTGCCAACGAGGCTCGATCTCCAGCCGGAACAGCGGGCCGGTCTCGGGGTCGCCCTTGCGCGGGCAGGCTTCGCGTGTGGTCCAGGGGCTGCGGATGCGGCCTATGAAGTAAAGCTGCGCGTCGAAGGTCTCGGGCAGGCTGCCCGCGATCTCCCCGGCACGAAGACGGCCGTCGTCGCCCTGGGCCATGGATCAATCCTTGCCGACCATGACGTCGCTGGCCTTGATGACGGCGTAGACCGCATCGCCCCTGGCCAATGCGAGGTCGTCGACCGCCTCGTTGGTGATCGACGAGGTGATCTTGGCGCCGCCGATGTCGATCACGACATGGCTGGTCACGGCGCCGCGGGTGATGGCCTCGACGGTGCCCTTGATGCGGTTGCGGGCGCTGAGTTTCATGGGGTTGTCTCCTTTGCGGGGGTTGGGGTGCCCACGTCCTCGGGGGCGTGCGACAGGGATTTGACGATCGCCGTCAGCGCCGCGCCGGGCGATATGCCAAGCTGCCGGACCGAGCGGCGCGTGACGCGCGACAGGATCGGCCCGGCGGGGGTGGCCAGGCGCACCAGCACCACCTCGCCCACCTCGCGCAGCGTCTCGACGGTGCCGGGCAGCAGGTTCAGCGCCGAAATGCCCTCGGGCCGCCCGGGGGCCAGCATCACCCCGGCTGCCGCGATGCGCAGCCGCAGCCGGGCGCCGGGGGGGGCGGGCGGGGTCGGCAGGAACAGCGGCGGGCCGCCCGCCTGCAACTCGGTCACGCCATCGGGGTGATGGGTGACGACGCGCGCGACGATCACCGCCCCGGCCTCGCGCCCGCGCCCGGCAAAGGCGGGGTCGGCCAGCACCTCGGCGGCAGGGCCGATGCGCGCGATGCGCCCGGCCTCGAGCATCGCCACGGTGGTCGCGATGCGCGCCACCTCGGCGGGGGCGTGGCTGACGTAGAGCATCGGCACCCGCAGCTCGTCGCGCAGCCGCTCGAGGTAGGGCAGTATCTCGGCCTTGCGATCCTCGTCGAGCGCCGAGAGCGGTTCGTCGGCGAGGATCAGCCGCGGTTCGGACAAGAGCGCGCGGCCGATGGCGACACGCTGCCGCTCGCCCCCCGACAGCGTCGCCGGGGCGCGGTCGAGCAGCGCGCCGATGCCCAGCATCTCGATCACCGAAACCTCGGGGCTGCGGGCGCCGCGCGGGGCGAACCAGCGGCCATAGCGCAGGTTCTGGCGCACGTTCAGATGCGGAAACAGCCGCCCGTCCTGGAATATGATGCCAAGGCGGCGGCGGTGCGGGTGCAAGAAGATGCGCGTCGCGGTGTCGGTCAGCACCGTCTCGCCGATGGTGATGCGCGCTTGATCGGGGCGCAAGAGCCCCGCGACGGCGTTCAACACCGTCGACTTGCCCGAGCCCGAGGGGCCGAACAGCACGGTGACGCCGGGTGGCGCCTCGAAGGCCAGATCGGCCGAGAAGCCGCCGAAATCGTGGCGCAGGGCGACCGAGACGCTCATTGCCCGGTCATCCTGCGTGCGGCGCGCCGCGCCAACCATTCCGACAGCACCAGCGCCGACATGGCGACGGCGACCGAGACGATCACCAGCCGCGCCGCCTGCGCCTCGCCCCCCGGCACTTGCAGAAAGCTGTAAATGGCCGAGGGCAGGGTCTGGGTCTGGCCGGGGATGTTCGACACAAAGGTGATGGTGGCGCCGAACTCGCCCATCGCCTTGGCAAAGGCCAGCACGGCACCCGCGATGACCCCCGGCAGGATTAGCGGCAGGGTGATGGTCGCCCAGACCCAAGGGCGGCTGGCACCGAGGCTGCCCGCGGCCTGCTCAAGCCGGGGGTCGACCGCCTCGACCGACAGGCGGATGGCGCGCACCATCAGCGGAAAGGCCATGACCGCCGCGGCCAGCGCCGCCCCCGTCCAGCGAAAGGCCAGAACGATGCCGAACCACTCGTCCAGCGCCTGCCCCACCCAGCCCCGCCGCCCGAAGGTCAGCAGCAGCAGATAGCCGGTCACCACCGGCGGCAGCACCAGCGGCAGATGCACCAGCCCGTTCAGCAGCCCGTGCCCCGGGAACCGCCAGCGCGCCAGCGCATGTGCGACCAGCAACGCCAGCGGCAGGCTGGCCAGCGTCGCGAACGCCGAGACGCGCAGCGACAGGCGCAGCGCGTCCCATTCCTGCGGCCCCAGCCAGTCGGTCATTGCGCCCTCAGTTCAGGATCGCAAAGCCCTGCGCCTTGAACACCGCATCGGCCGCGTCATCCGACAGCGCCTTGAAAAAGGCGGTGTCGGCGGGGGCGGCGGCGGTTTTCAGCAGCGCGGCGGGATAGGTGATCGGCTTGTGGCTGTCAGCCGGGAAGGTGCCGACGACATGCACCGCCGGATCGGCGGCCGCATCGGTGGCATAGACGATGCCATAGGGCGCCTCGCCGGTCGAGACCAGCGCCAGCGCGGCGCGCACGTTGTCGGCCTGCGCGACCGCGCCCTCGACCTTATCCCACTGCCCGAGATGGGTCAGCGCCTCTTTGCCGTATTGCCCGGCGGGGACGCTGTCGACCAGCGCCATCGCCAGCTTGCCCCCCGCCAGCAACCCGGCCAGGTCGGTCTTGGCATCCAGCGTGACGGGCTTGGCCTCCTTGTCATGGGCCACCAGCACCAGCGTGTTGCCCAGCAGGTCGCCGCGCGTGCCGGCCACCACCTCACCGGCCTTTTCGACCTCATCCATCCATTGTTTCGAGGCCGAAATGAAGATGTCGGCGGGCGCGCCCTCGATGATCTGCTTGGCCAGCGCGTTCGAGCCGGCATAGCTGATCGTGACCGTGTTGCCGGTGTCGGTCTGGAACTGCGCCGCGATCGGGTCCAGCGCGGTCTTCAGCGAGGCCGCGGCAAAGACCACGACCTCCTCGGCGGCGACGGGGACAGCGGCAAAGGCAAGCGGCAGGGCAAGAATCAGACGGCGCATGGCAGGCTCCAACGGTTGTGTTTGTTGGAACATATCCTCTTGAAAGGGCGCTGCAACCGCTATTTTTTTTCGGACATATCGATTAGCATCGTCTTGAGCGCCGCGATCCGCTCGGCATTGGCCGCGATCGAGGCGGTCTCGATCTCGCGGAACAGGGTCAGGACGCGTTTTCCGGCCTCGGTCAGGCTGGCTCCGCCGCCGCCCGACCCGCCGCGCGCACTGGTGACCAGCGGCTCGGCAAACATCGCATTCATCGCCTCGACCAGCATCCAGGCGCGCTTATAGCTCATCCCCAATTCGCGCCCGGCGGCCGAGATCGACCCGGTCCGCGCGATCCCCTCGAGCAGCGCCGCCTTGCCGGGCCCCATCATCTCGGCTTCGCTGAAATAGAGGCGCAGGAAGAACTGGGGGTGTAGATTGGGCATGGCTTCGGCCTCGGTGTTTCGTTCGGGGCAATCTACAGATTTGAACGGGTTCCGCCATTCCCCAATACAAATCGTCCAGTGGCGCGTGACGTCAGAAATCAGTTTCGAGGTAAACCCCGGCGCAGTCGTAGGCGACGGCAGCGGCTGTCGCGCCGGTGTTCAGGAAGAGGCGCGGCGACAGGAACTGCGTTGCGGCAGGCAGGTCGGCGGTGATCTCTTGTTCGAATGTCGCGCCGGAGACCTCGTCGACCACGCGCATCCAGACGGATGATCCGTTCGGCGGTGCTGCGATGAACAGCGTCAGCACCCCACCCGTCGCGATGGTAAAGCTCGCCCCGATGTCGGTCAGCGTCGGTGCGCCGGTGCCGTCGTTCGCGACCAACTGCCAGCGGGTGTGGGTGCCGCGCTGGAAGCCGATGCCGATGCAGTTGATGGCGGCGGCCAGCGTCAGCGTCGTCGGCAATGCGGCGGTCGATCCGTAGAGGCCAAAGAAGCCCATACCCGTGGCCTGCAGGGTGGTCAGGGAAATCCGCGTGACGAAGGTCCAGCCGCCTAGCCCCGCCGCGTTGCCACGCCAGCAGGCCCAACCTGCAGAACGCTGCTCGGCCGCCGAATCCACCACCGCCGCCGAGGTCAGCCGCCAGCGGCGCATGCTGGCGGCCAGGTTCGTTGCGGCCAGCGTAGGTGTGGACACGGTCCCGACCGATGTGATGGGCAGGCCTTCTGTCGTGATCGTGGTCGTGACGGACGGCGACCAGTTGGCAATGCGGTTCACCCCGAAATGCGGCTGCAGGGGGAAGTCGCGGCCGGAGGGGCGCATCACGTCGATCCATGGTGCCCCCGCCCGATTGCGGGCGTAGACGGCCGCCTTGCCTGTGGGTGGCGGGGATGGTGCGGCACTGAGACTAGGCAGGATCGTCGGCTGCGGCAGTTCCACTTGGCCACTGGTGCGGTCGATCCGGATCGCCTCGTAGAAGGCCGAGCCGTCCGGGCTGACCTTGAAACTGAAATCGTCGCTGCCAAGCAGACCGATCAGGGCGCGCGCCGACCAGTTGGTCTTGAAGGCAAAGCTGGCATCGTTGGCGGGCGCGGCCTTGTTGACCGTCGCCTCGATCCCGGCACCTGCGTTGTTCAGGAGCACTGCGGGCGTGTTGACCGACAGCCGGTTGTAGGTATCGGCTGTCGCTCCGCCGAGGCCCAGAACCTGAGCGGTGAGGTTCGCCTGGGGCATGCCGACCTGGGTCACGGCATTGGCGAAGGTTACAGTCGGCGTGTTGATTACCGTGGTTCCGTTCGCGCCCGAGGTCGCGGGGCCGATATTGACGACCGTGCTCGACCCCGATGCGCCGCCGGTGCCGAGGTTCACGGTCTTGATGAGCCCGGTGGTCGTCGCTCCGGTGCCCATCCCGTAGGTCGCGGTTCCCGTCGCCGTGCCAATGGTCGCGGTCGCTGCCGAGACCGTGACGGTGCCCGACGCGGTCAGCGTACCCGAGAAGGTCTTGTTGCCGGTGAAGGTCTGGGTGCCAGCGAGGATCGCCAGTTCCGAGGACGTGTTCGGCAACGTGTAGCTGCGGGTCGTGGCGGTACTGATACCGGCGAGCGAGAAGACCGCCTTCTTCGTGGGATCGGCGTCGTTGACGAGGCTGAAGACCGCGTCCGAGATATCGCTCGGCTCGCCCACGACCTCCCAGGCGGCGCCGGTCCAGACGAGAAGCAGGCTCTCGTCCTCGACCCATGTCCGCCAGCCGGTGCGCGGCGGAAGGCGCAGCCAGGCGCCGTCCGTCCAAAGCGCCACGTTCAGATCCCAGCCCGCCCAGTCGTCCGTCGCGCCCGAGCCGACGATGTAGCGGTCTCCATCGGCGGGGCTGCCGGGCGGCGCCGTCAGATCCTGGTCGAGGACGGAAAGCTGGACGAGCCCGTCGAGGATCCGCAGCGCCTCGTTATGGGTGATGTGCTTCTGGGCCTGCGCTGCCAGGATGTAGGGCAGCAGCAGATTGGACGTGACGTCGGACATGGGATGGCCTTCAGAAGGTCAGCGTGACGGATTTCGGCGCGCCCCGCCCCACGAGGGCGGAGAGCTGGGAGATGCGGATGTCGAGCGTGTCGCCGGGGCCGAGCGGCGCGCCCCAGTCGGCGGTCTGCTGGGCGGCGGTGTAGAGCGCGCTGGTCGTCGCCGTGCTCAGCACCCGCTTCACTGTGGCGCCGTGGAGGATCTCGACCTCATAGGCTTCGAGTTCCTCGGCCAGCGGCACCTCGAGCCCGACCCAGCTGTCGGCCGCCAGCGCGCGGGACCGGCGCATCCAGCGGATCGTCAGATCGCCGGGAACGCGCGTTGTACGCCATGGCTGTTCGACATGGGCGACGGAGAACGGTCGGAGCCCGACGCCCTCGGGCGCGAAGGCCTGCGCGACATAGGTCTCGTCGCTGACCGGGCGGCTGGCAGGGCCAATGCGCCAGTTCCACGGGATGCCGAGGTCGGCCTCGGCGATCGGCAGCGACGCGAGCGCGGTGTCCAGTACAACGACGCGGGCGCCGGCGGGGGCCGGATTGCCCATGGCGCCCTCGGTGCCGCGCGGGCCGCGCAGGAGCCGGGTCAGGCGATACCGGCCGGGGCCCAGCAGCTCGGCCGCGCCCGCCTGCACGATCTCCCAGACGCCAGGCGCGCTCTCGATGGCGAGCGCGTTCGCCCCGCCGAACAGGGTCAGGTCCGTGACGCTTTCCAGCGTCCCGGTCAGCAGATCGACCACCAGCGCGTTGCCGAGATCGAAGCGCGAGGTGGGTCCGGCGTAGAAGTCCGAGACCAGCGTGCCGATCCGGGCGCGTGTGCCAAACGTCGTCAGCAGGTCGAAGCCGTCCGTCGATGGGCTTCGATAAACCGCGATCTCGCCGGGCCAAGGCACCGCATGCGCCGCCGCGAAGGGCCGATGCGCGGCCTGATCATCGGTCAGCTGCGGCAGGCCGAGGAGGACCGCCTCGGGCGCACCGAAGACGACGGCCTGCGACAGCGCCGAGGGTCGCGGCGCGCCAGGTGGCAGGTCGTAGGCCTCCCGATCCTGACGGACGGCCTCGGTGCCGCGCGCGTCGGCGTCGGCAATCGAGATGAGCCGAAGCGGGATGGACCGGCCGTCATGGGCGAGCATGACGACATCGGCCGGGTCGAGCGCCAGCCGCGAGGGCGGAAGACGGAACGCCGCCGTCTCGCGACCGGTCCAAGCTTCCATCAGCGCGCGGCGGCATCGCCGCTCGGCCTCCTCGGGCGGCACGGCCATCGGAAAGCTCTCGGACGCGATGCGCGTCGTGTCCACGGTGATGCGCCGCGCCTCGACAAGGGCAGCGTCGTAATCCTCGTCGGCGCGCGCAACCTGCCACTTCAGCGCCCGCGGCAGCTCGGTCTCCTGGCCACGGGTCAGCTCCAGAATGTCGCCTTCGCGGGCGGCGACCAGATCGTCGGGCGCGAGGGTGGCGACGGAAGCCCGGCCGCGCATGACGAAGCGGATCATGCCCTCGGTCTCCACGGCGTCGAACCCGAAATGCCGCGACAGCGTGGTGATCGACGCGCGCGGACTTTCCAGCGCCGTGATTGCGTAGCCTTCGACCGCGCCCCAGAGGCCGGTGACATCAATGCGATCCTCGGGCAGACCGGCGCGCAGGCAGAGGTGCCGCACGAGGGCCGCCAGCGACACCGCGCCAAGGCGGCCGGTCAGCCAATGGCCGAGCCGCCAGTTCGGTCCGTCGGTCCAGACGTCGGACAGTTCGGGGAAGAACGGATACGGCCGCGCATCCCAGGTCCAGGCCGCGCATTCCGGAACATGCACCATCCGGCCGCCATAGACCGAGGACAGCGGGTTGTTCGCGGCCTCGCCCCACCAGAGATACGTCGCCTCGAGATAGGCGCGCTGGATCGCGTCGTCCCGCCAGCCCCGCGAGAAATGCGGCGTGAAGCTCTCCGACGACTTCGGGTCGAAGAAGACGTTGGGCTGGTT
Source organism: uncultured Alphaproteobacteria bacterium (assembly GCA_937872985.1). Classification (GTDB taxonomy): domain Bacteria; phylum Pseudomonadota; class Alphaproteobacteria; order Rhizobiales; family Aestuariivirgaceae; genus Aestuariivirga. The sequence continues at coordinate 2,293 of CALMUW010000085.1, read as the reverse complement.
GGTGCCCCGGTCGATGGCGGGACAGCCGAGCTCGGTGAACCAGATTGGCTTCGACTGCGGACCCCATGCCGTCGGCGTCCCGCTCTCCACCCCGCCCGGGCGGTTGTAATGCAGGTTCGACCACCAGGCGCGAAGATCCTTGTAGCGGAAGACCCACGGCTTGCTGGCGGCACCATCCGTGATCGGCGTCCGGACCTGTGCCGACCGATCCGCGGCCGAGGCGTAGAACCAGTCGAAGCCTTCGCCGCCCGCGATGTTCGTTTGCAGGTATGCCCGGTCGTAGATCGCGGGCCAGCCCTCGGCAGCGTCCGCATGCTCGAACCCGTCGCGCCAGTCCGATAAAGGCATGTAGTTGTCGATCCCGACGAAATCGATCTCCGGATCGGCCCAGAGCGGGTCGAGATGGAAGAACACATCGCCCGATCCGTCGCCCGGCTGGTGCCCGAAGTATTCCGACCAGTCGGCGGCGTAGCCGATCCTGGTCCCCGAGCCGAGAATCGACCGCACATCCGCGAGCAGGTCTCGATACGCTTGCACCGCCGGATAGGTGCTGGCGCCCGAGCGGATCGTCGTCAGCCCCGGCATCTCGGTTCCGATCAGGAAGGCATCGACCCCGCCCGCCGCGGCACAGAGATGGGCGTAGTGCAGCACCATGCGGCACAGACCCCAGTCGCCGGGCGTGCCCGTCCACGAGACAGACTGTCCCGAGACGCTGAAGCTGGCGGGCGTCGCCGCGCCGAACAGCGCCGCGACCTGACTTGCGGCCGTGGCGGTCTTGTCGACGCTGCCGGCGACCCCCGCGGCAGGCGAACAGGTGATCCGCCCCCGCCAGGGAAAAGCAGGCTGGCCGGTCTCGGTGGCGTTGTCGGAATACGGGTTCGGCAGCGTGTTGCCGGGCGGCACGTCCATCAGGATGAAGGGATAGAAGGTCACTCGCAGCCCGCGCGCCTTCATCTCCTGGATCGCCTGCACCACTGCAAAGTCGGCGGGCGTGCCGCCATAGACGGGGCGATTTTGGTCGTCGCGGCTGACAAGGAAGGCGCCGGCGCGGCTGACGCCGTTCACCGACCACGTCTGCAGGCTCGTGGTCTTTTCGGGAACCTCGACGCCGGGGCGGATGGTGCAGTCGCCCACGCGCAGGTCGTTCCCGAACCAGGCGACAACGAGGCTGACGCTTTCCACCTTCGGGGCCATGGCATGCAGCCGGTCCAGCGCAACGACCATGTCGGCGGTGTCCGAAAGCGCGTTCAGGTTCTCCGGGATCTGTGCCCCACCGCTGCCTTTGCGGATGCCCGTCGTGGCGTAGGTGAACTCGCCCGAGGCCGGGATCATCGTGACCGCCTGCGTCAGCCCCTCGGCGGTGTCGGGATCGGCCAGTGGGCGGAACACCTCGAACGACAGCTGCGGCAGGCGGTTGCCGTAGGTCGAGAGCGGCAGTTCCTCGAAAACGACATAGGCCGTGCCACGATAGGCCGGCGTGTTCGCCGCACCCATCTTGGCGGCGATGAAAGGGTCCGCGGTCTGGCTCTCATCGCCCGGATACCAGCGCCAGGTGATCCCGGCGGTGTCGAGCAGCTTGCCGTCCGCCCAGATGCGCCCGATGCCGGTGATCGGTCCCTCGCAGAGCGCCACGGCGAAGCTCGCATAGTACAGATATTCGGTCGTCTTGACCTTGCCGCCCCCGCCGCCCTTGCCGCCGCCCTGCGTGGTGGTCTTGGTTTCCTCGCGGAAATCCGTCGCCCAGATCACGTTCCCGCCCATGCGCATCCGGCCGTAGACGCGCGGGATGACAGCGCCCTCGGTCGAGGCGGTGATTCGGAGGCTGTCGAGCCGCGCGCCCTCGATGCGCTGCGTGGGTGCCAGCGACGAGATGATCCAGCTGTCGACGACAGAGCCGATTGTGGAGCCGATGAAGCCGCCGATGGTCGCGGCGCTCACGCCGAGGATCGCGCCGCCGATCGAACCGCCAATGGCGGCGCCTGCGGCACCGAGGACAAGCGTTGCCATGTCGGGGTCTCAGCGTTGCGGAAACAGGAATGCGAAGGCGATGCGCCGCCGCCACGACTGCGTGAGCGGTTCTTCGATCACGCCGAGCCGCTCGTAGGCATGGAGGAAGCTGTCGGGCCCGGTCAGGATCCCGACATGCTTGGCGATGGCACTTGGCTTCATGCGGAAGAGGACCAGCGCGCCGGGACCGGCCTCGGCGGGTGGCACCTCGATCATCATGGCACGCGCGCCCTCGGCCAGCACCTCGCGCGGCCCGGTCTCGCCCCAGTCCCGGCTGTAGGGCGGG
>CALMUW010000084.1 GCA_937872985.1 uncultured Alphaproteobacteria bacterium | reverse complement strand
TGTCCGAAAACCGCTGCGCACTTTTCGGGATGATGGCCCCTATGCGCATCATCTTGTCCGAAAACCGCGGCGCACTTTTCGGGATGATGCGTCAGACCCAGGGACGGGCCTTGGCGGCTGTCTTCTCATAGGCCGCAATGGACTTGGCCTTCTCCATGGTCAGCCCGATGTCATCGAGTCCGTTGAGCAGGCAATGCTTGCGGAAGGGATCGATATCGAACTTCACCACGCCGCCATCGGGGCCGCGGATCTCCTGATTGGGCAGGTCGATGGTGAGCGTGGCATTGGACCCGCGTTCGGCGTCGTCCATCAGTTTAGCCAGGTCATCGGGCGAAACGACGATGGGCAGGATGCCGTTCTTGAAGGCGTTGTTGTAGAAGATATCGGCGAAGCTCGTTGCGATGACGCAGCGGATGCCGAAGTCGAGCAGCGCCCAGGGCGCATGCTCGCGCGACGAGCCGCAGCCGAAATTGTCGCCCGCCACCAGAATCTCGGCCTTGCGCCAAGCCGGCTGGTTCAGCACGAAATGGGGAATTTCCGCGCCCTCCGGGGTGTAGCGCATTTCATAGAACAGCGACTTGCCCAGCCCCGTGCGCTTGATGGTTTTCAGGAACTGCTTGGGGATGATCATGTCGGTGTCGATGTTGACGATGTTGAGGGGCGCGGCCACCCCGGTGAGGACATCGAATTTCTGCATGATCAGCTCTTTCTTGTGGCTCAGGCGGGAAGATCGGTGCCAAGGCCTTCGTCAGCCCCGATCATCAGGTTGAGGTTTTGCACGGCAGCGCCCGAGGCGCCCTTGCCGAGATTGTCATAGACGGCGGCGAGCAGCAATTGGCCGCGCGCCTCATTGCCGAAAACATGAAGGCGCATCCGGTTGGTGTTGTTCAGCGCCCGGGGGTCCAGCGCCGGGCTGCGCTCCAGCGCCTCCAGCGCGGCCACTTCAACAAAGCGGCAATGCTCATAGGCCCAGGCGAGCACGGCATGGACCTCAGCCAGCGTTGCGCCCTGTTTCAGGTCCTTGAAGAACAGCGGCACGCAGCCCAGCATGCCTTGGGCATAATTGCCCACGGCGGGCTGGAACAGCACGTCGGCGGCCAGGCCCGCATAATGCTTCATCTCGGCCAGATGCTTGTGATTGAAGGTGAGGCCATAGGGCAGGAAGGGCGCGGCCGTCTTGCCTTCCGCCTCATGGGCCTCGATCATCTTGCGGCCCCCGCCGGAATAGCCGGAGACGGCGTTGTAGGTCAGCGCCACGGCGGGAGAGAGCAGGCCCTCGTCGATCAGGGGCTTCACCAGCGCGATCAGCCCCTGCGGATAGCAGCCGGGATTGCTGACCAAGCGCGCCTCGGCAATGCGCTCGGCCTGATCGGCCGTCATTTCGGCAAAGCCATAGGTCCAGCCGGGATCGACCCGGAAAGCGGTGGAGGCGTCGATCACCCGGGTCGTGGCACCCGGCGCCAGCAGGGAAACGGCTTCCTTCGCGGCATCATCGGGCAGGCAAAGGATGGCCACGTCCACGCTGTTCAGCAGGTCGCGGCGGGCCTGGGCATCCTTCCGCCTCTCGGGCGCGATGGAGACGAGTTCGACATCGCCGCGCGCCTTCAGGCGGTCGCGGATCTGCAGGCCGGTGGTGCCGGCTTCGCCGTCAATGAAGACCGTGGCGGGTGTGCTCATGGGGCCGGTTCATAAATGACCCTCCAGTTCCACGCAAGGAATGTGGGCCAGGGTGGCAGCCGAAAAAGCAAAAGGCCCGTTGCCGGGCCCTTGATCAGTCAATGATGGAGATGCTCAGTCGTTGCAGAACATCATGCACTGGCCGGTCACTTCCGACTTGGCCTGAACGGTGGCGACCGCTGCGGCCGCGCCGGTGAACAGCGTCAGCGCCACAAGGCCGAGAAGAACCCGGCGGAGAAACTTGGCATCCGCCTGAACGTGTGTGGTCAAAATTGCCCCTTGTCTGGATTAGGCCCCGGAATCAGTCCCCGCCGCCTTGAGTGTGCGCTTTAGGCCTTAATTTAGGATAAATCAAACCCAAAGACAGTTTGGCAGGATCATGGCGCAAGAACGGCGGAAAACCCCGCCGGTTCCCCGCAGTGTGTTAAAAATCAGGAAAATTTCCTGATGTCGACAAAGCGCCCGGCAATGGCCGCCGCCGCCGCCATCTGGGGCGACACCAGATGGGTGCGCCCGCGATAGCCCTGACGGCCCTCGAAGTTGCGGTTCGAGGTGGAGGCGCAGCGCTGGCCGGGGGTGAGCTGGTCGGGATTCATGCCAAGGCACATGGAGCAGCCCGGCTCGCGCCATTCGAAGCCCGCCGCCCGGAAGATGTGGTGCAGGCCCTCGGCCTCGGCCTGTTCCTTCACCAGGCCGGAGCCCGGCACCACCATGACATAGGCGAGGTTCTCGGCCTTCGTCTTGCCCTTCACGATGTCGGCGACGGCGCGCAGGTCCTCGATGCGGCCATTGGTGCAGGAGCCGATCCAGACCACGTCGAGGGGGACATCGGTCATGCGCATGCCGGGCTTGAGGCCCATGTAATCGAGCGCCCGCCACTTGGACTGGCGCTTGCCGGCATCGGCGATGTCGTCGGGGTTGGGGATGACCGCCGTGATGGCCATGACATCCTCCGGGCTTGTGCCCCAGGAGACGATGGGCGGCAGGGAGGCTGCATCCAGCGTCACCACGCGGTCGAAGTGGGCGCCCGCATCGGTCTTGAGCGTGTCCCAATAGCGCCGGGCCGCGTCCCAGGCCTTGCCCCTGGGGGCCATGGGGCGGCCCTTGAGGTAGGCATAGGCCTTTTCGTCCGGGGCGATCATGCCGGCGCGGGCCCCGCCCTCGATGGTCATGTTGCACACGGTCATGCGGCCTTCCATGGACAGGTCGCGGATGGCTTCGCCGGCGAATTCGATGACCGAGCCGGTGCCGCCCGCCGTGCCGATCTCGCCGATGACGGCGAGGATGATGTCCTTCGCGGTGGAATGGGCCGGCAGCTTGCCGTCGACCCGGACCAGCATGTTTTTGGCCTTCTTCTGGATCAGGGTTTGCGTCGCCAGCACATGTTCCACCTCCGATGTGCCGATGCCATGGGCGAGCGCGCCGAAGGCGCCGTGAGTCGAGGTGTGGCTGTCGCCGCAGACGATGGTGGAACCGGGCAGGGTGAAGCCCTGTTCGGGGCCGACCACGTGGACGATGCCCTGGCGCTTGTCCAGCTCGTTGAAGTAGCGGACGCCGAAGTCATGGGCGTTCTTTGCCAGGGTCTCCACCTGAATGCGGCTTTCCTCCTCGGCGATGCCGTGGCTGCGGTCGGTGGTGGGCACGTTGTGATCGACGACGGCCAGGGTCTTCTCCGGGTGGCGCAGCTTGCGGCCGGTCAGGCGCAGGCCCTCGAAGGCCTGGGGGCTCGTTACCTCATGGACGAGGTGGCGGTCGATGTAGAGCAGGCAGGTGCCGTCTTCGGCTTCATGCACCAGATGGTCGTCCCAGATCTTGTCATAAAGGGTGCGGGGCCTGGCGGATTTCCCCGGGGCAGCAACCAGCGGGGCCGCCAGTTTGCGGGTGCGCTTCCTTGCGGTTTTTTTGGCGGCCTTCCGGGCCGGGCGCTTCGCCGTCACGGGTTTCCTGGCGCTGGTCTTTTTTGCGGGCTTGCGCGCGGTCTTCTTAGCGGCCCGTTTCGTCGCCGCCGTGCGGGCCGGGGCCCTGGCCTTGCGCGCCGTTTTCTTCACCGGCTTCCTGGCCGTGCGAACAGCTTTTTTGACGGGCTTTTTGACAGCTTTGCGGGCCATGGCACTCTCTCATGGATTGCGGGTTTGGCGCTATTTAACCACAGGCCGGATGAAGTCAAAGAACAAAGCGTTGAAGGATCATCCCGTCCTGGTGGCGGCAAGCGAAAAGGCGAGGGGAAGCCGCGGGAAACCATCGGGCAGACGCCACAGGGGGCGGCGCAGGCCCTCCTCCACCTTCACCATGAGGGGGGAAAACTGCCAGGCCAGCAGCTCGTGCTCGTGCAGCCAGTCGAGCTTCAGTCCGGCTTCGATCACCGCGGTGATGATGGTGCTGAGGGGATGAATCCATTCATGGGTTTCGGGGTGGGCAATGCGGTCCTCGTCGCCGGTGTAGCTCGTGTCTTCCGCCATGACGATGGGCCGGTCCGGCGGCGTGCGCCAGTCATGGGCCGGGTTCAGCTTTTCGGCATATTCATCGAGGGTGAGAAGCGCGGGGTGCCCCTCCAGCAGGTAAAGCCTGCCGCCGGGCTTCAGCAGCGCGGCCACCACCCGCGCCCAGGCCGCCATGTCGGGCAGCCAGTTGATGGCACCCCAGGTGACATAGACACGGTCGAAATCGCCGTCGAGCAGGGCGGGCGCATCATAGACATTGCCCTCGACGAAGCGGGCATCGAGTCCGGTCCGGCGTTGCAGGTCGCGCGCCCCGGCAATGGCCACGGGCGAAAAATCCAGGCCCACGCAGGACGCTCCGCGCCGGGCGAGGGAGAGGGTGTCGAGGCCGAAGTGGCATTGCAGATGGGCGATGCGCAGGCCCCGGACATCGCCGATCTCGTCGTGCTCGATGTCGTGCAGCGTATCGCCGCCCGCCAGGAACTCCGCCACGCGATAGGACCCGGCCTTGTCGGCCAGGTGGATGGCGGCGCGGTCGTCCCAGTTCACCCGGTTCACGTCGAAGGATGTGGTCATGGGCCTGTCCTCAAAGGAAAAGGGCCGGGTTCAACCCGGCCCTCATGGATTTCAGCGCTGGCGACAGGCTTTTATTCGGCCTTGCCAGCCGCCGGGGCAGCGCTCTGCTGCTTTTCGACGATGCGGGCCGACTTGCCGGTGCGGCCGCGGAGATAATAAAGCTTGGCGCGGCGGACCTTGCCGCGGCGCACCACCTTGATGGAGTCGATCATCGGCGAATAGACCGGGAAGACGCGCTCCACGCCCTCGCCATAGGAGATCTTGCGCACGGTGAAATTTTCATTCAGGCCGCCGCCGGAGCGGGCAATGACCACGCCCTCATAGGCCTGAACGCGGGTGCGCTCGCCTTCCTTCACCTTGACGTTGACGATGACGGTATCGCCCGCGCCAAATTCCGGCACGGCGCGCAGGGCGGCAATGGCGGCCACCTGCTCTTTTTCGAGCTGTTCAATGATGTTCATGTCTTCAATCCTTTGGAGTTCCGGGCCTATAGCCCGGGTTCTGTGGAAAATCAACGCTTTTGGGCCGGAATCTTCGACCACAGGTCAGGGCGGCGGGTCCGGGTCAGGTCCGCGCGCCGGGCCTGTTTCCAGCGGGCCATGGCCTGATGGTCGCCGGAAAGAAGAACCGGTGGAATTTCAGCACCTTCCCAGGTGTTGGGCTTGGTGTAATGGGGGTGTTCGAGAAGCCCGTCCTCGAAGCTCTCTTCGGTCCCTGACGCGGCACTGCCCATGACACCGGGCAGCAGGCGGACCACGGCATCCAGCAGCACGATGGCCGCCGGTTCGCCGCCGGAGAGAATGTAATCACCGACCGAGACTTCCATGAGATTGCGGCGCTCGATGACGCGCTCGTCCACGCCCTCGAAGCGGCCGCAGACAAGGAGACAGCCGGGACCGGCGGCGAGATCGCGCACCATGGCCTGGGTCAGGGGCAGCCCCCGCGGCGACATCAGAAGGCGCGGCCCGACATGGGGAATATCGTCGATGGCGCGGGCGAGAACATCGGGCTTCAGCACCATGCCCGCCCCGCCGCCGGCGGGGTGATCGTCCACCGTGCGGTGACGGTCATGGGCGGCGTCGCGGATGTCGCGCACGTTGAGCGACCACAGGCCCTCCAGCAGGGCGCGGCCCGCCAGCGACTGGCCGAGCGGCCCCGGAAACATGGCCGGGAACAGGGTGAGGATGGCGGCGGCGAAGGCCATGAGGTCACGGTCCGCTCAGTTGAACCACAGGGCATAGCTGAGGAAGTTGCCACGGAAGGCCTGGGTGAGATTGTTCCAGGTGGCAGTGTCGGAGACGGGACCGCTTTCAAGCCAGGGCCGGGCATCCTGACCCGCCAGCAGCAGCACGAGATCGAAACTCTTCCCGTCGTCGAGAAATTTCTGAAGGTTCATGCCCTGGGCGAAACGCCAATGGGGCAGGAGCTTCCTGCCATCCAGCACCTGCTCCATCTCGGTCATGATCTGAAGCCAGCCGTCAATCACCGTGTCATCCACGGGGCCAAAGGCAAAGGCGGGGTGTTGCCGGGCATTGGGCAGCCATTCGTGGTCATCATCGGTTTCGGCCCGGGCGGCGGTCCAGCTCTTGCGGCTGAGATCGGCCATGGCCTTCAGGTGCAGGCGCACCTCGCGGCGGCGCTCCGGCTCCACCACCTGCCAGTTGACGAGATGGATGAGGGCGATGGCGTCGGCCACCCGGTCAACCCGTTCGCCGGCAGCCAGAAGATCGTCCACCGGTGCTGCCTCATCCCCCAGCGGCAGTCCGGCGCGCGGAAAAAACAGCTGGAAGGATTTGTCGAAGGTGGCGGAAAAATCGTGGGCCAGAAGAAATTGCGCAAAAGCCGCGAGGAAATTGCCATAGCCGCGCAGCCAATAGATGTCGGTGGTATCGAAATGGACCGCCATGTCGGGGGCGGGCGCGCCCGCCGGGCCAAGGCCGGTGAGCATGCGGCCCAGGCCCTCCGCGTCAGTGATCGTGCCGTCTCCATTGATGTCGAGATGCAGGCGGGCAAGATCGAGGGGGAAACTGACGGGCTGATCGCCAAGGGCGGCGAGATCGGCCTCGGCGGCGGCCATGTCGGCGACGAAACTCGAGAAGATCTGGCGCAGGCCCTGATAATCAAGCTTTTCGGGGTGGGGATTGGGTGGCACCGGCAGGCGCAGCAGGGGCAGCCGCAGCACCATCATGTTGCCGCCGCTTTCCAGACCATGACGATGCATGGCCTGGGCGAAGCGCTCCATGCCGGTCATGAACTTGAGGACACCGCGCGCCGCCAGCGCCTCCTTGTCGTGGCCCTCGGCAGCGGGCGCAAGGGCCGTAATGCCCTGGGCGAGGGTGCCCGCCTCCAGATGCTGACGCAGGATGTCGGCGGGCGTTGCGGCCAGAGAAGTGGCAGAGAGCACCACGGAAAACCACAGGCTGAGGACAGTCGATCTCATCGGTCTTCTCCGGGGGATGCGTCATCAAGATAGCCTTCGGGCAGGTTGAGCGTGACACTGCCCGCTTCGGCCGCGGCGATGAAGGGCCTGGCGAAGGGCACGAGCACCGTGTCCGTCCTTCCCGTCACGGCAATTTCCACCAGAGGCCCTGCGCCATAATCGTGAAATCCGGCAACCTGACCGAGCAGCACCCCGTCGTCGAGAAAGACCTTCGCCCCCTCCAGATCGGCGAGATAGATCTCGTCATCCTTGGGAGCGGGCAGGGCGGCGCGGGGCACGAAGAGTTCCGTGCCCTTCAGGGCCTCGGCGGCGGTGCGGTCGGTGATGCCCGCAAAGGTCACGATCACCATATCGGGGGTCACCTTCAGGCGCTTCACCGTGAGGCTTTTACCCGCGCGGGTGAACAGGGGGCCATAGGCCCCCAGATTCTCTGGCCTTTCGGTGAAGGCCTCGACCTTCACATGACCCTTGATGCCGTGGGCGGCCCTGACGGTGCCAAGGTGCACAAGATCAGCGCCGCCCATGATGGCCTAGCCCTCGGCGGCCGGGGTTTCGGCGGCCTTGGCGGCGGCGGCGGCTTCGGCGGCCTTGGCGGCGGCATCGGCGGCGGCCTTCTCACGCTCCTGACGCTTCTTGCCGGGCAGGGCCTTCTGGGGGTTGTTGCGGGCGTCGCGCTTCATCAGGCCCGCCTTGTCGAGGAAGCGGAGCACGCGGTCGGTGGGCTGGGCGCCCTTCTTCAGCCATTCGGCGGCCTTGGCGGCGTCGAGCTTCACGCGGTCAGCCGACTCCTTGGCCAGCATGGGGTTGAAGGCCCCCACCACGTCGATGAACTTGCCATCACGCGGGCTGGTCGCCGCGGCAATGACGATGTGATAGTAGGGACGCTTCTTGGTGCCCGCACGGGCGAGGCGCATCTTCAGGGACATGGTCTACTCCTTCATGGTTCTCTGAATTGAGGTTGCTATTTCTTCTTCCCGAAACCGGGAAAGCCCTTGAAGGGAGAATTGCCCAGACCGGGCAGTCCTCCCAATCCGCCAAGCCCCGGCAGCTTGCCGCCGCCAAGGCCGGGGAGTTTCGACAAATCACCGGGCAGGGCCGCACCGCCGGACTTCGCGGCCTGCTCCATCATTTCCTTCATTTCGGGCGAGAGCGAATTGGGGTCGAGGGCGGCGAGTTCGGCCTGCATCTTTTCCATCTCGGCGGCGTCCGGCATGCCCTTGCCGCCCATCATCTTGCCCAGAAGCCCCTTGCCCTTGCCCATCTGCTTCATCATGTCGGCCATCTGCAGGTGCATCTTGAGCAGGCGGTTCACCTCCTCCACCTTGGTGCCGGAGCCGTGCGCCACGCGCTTGCGGCGCGAGCCGTTCATGACCTTGGGGTTGCGCTTCTCCTGTTTGGTCATGGAGCCGATGATGGCAAGCTGGCGGTTCAGCACCTGCTTGTCGAAGTCGATGCCTTCCATCTGTTTCCTGATCTTGCCCATGCCGGGCAGCAGGTTCATCACCCCGCCCATGCCGCCGAGTTTCTGCAACTGGCGCAACTGATCGGCGAGATCGTCCAGGTCGAAGGCGCCCTTGCGCATGCGGTCGGCGATCTTCTGGGCCTTTTCGGCGTCGATCTCCTGGGCGGCCTTTTCGACCAGCGAGACTACGTCGCCCATGCCGAGAATGCGGCCCGCGATGCGGCTCGGGTGAAAGTCCTCCAGCCCGTCGAGCTTTTCGCCGGTGCCCATGAGCTTGATGGGCTTGCCGGTGACGGCGCGCATGGAAAGGGCGGCACCGCCGCGGCCATCGCCGTCGATGCGGGTGAGGACAATGCCGGTGATGCCGATCTTCTCGTCGAAGGCGCGGGCCAGGTTGACGGCGTCCTGGCCGGTCAGGGCGTCGGCCACCAGCAGCGTTTCATTGGGCCTGGCGATGTCGCGGACGGCGGCGGCCTCGGCCAGCAATTCCTCGTCGATGTGGAGGCGGCCCGCGGTGTCGAGCATGACCACGTCAAAGCCGCCCTTGCGCGCTTCCGACATGGCCCGCCTGGCGATCTGGGTCGGCGTCTCGCCCTTGACGATGGGCAGGGTTGCCACCTTCACTTGGCTGCCGAGCACGGCGAGCTGTTCCTGGGCGGCGGGGCGGCGGGTGTCGAGCGAGGCCATGAGAACCTTGCGCTTCTCGCGGTCCTGCAGGCGCTTGGCGATCTTGGCGGTGGTGGTGGTCTTGCCGGAGCCCTGCAGGCCCACCATGAGAATGGGCACGGGCGGGGCGGCGCGCAGGTTCAGGCTCGCCCCCTCGGAGCCCAGGGTTTCGACCAGGGCGTCGTGAACGATCTTCACCACCATCTGGCCGGGCTTCACCGATTTCACGATCTCGGCGCCCACGGCCTTCTGGCGCACGTTCTCGGTGAAGCTCTTCACCACGTCGAGGGCCACGTCGGCTTCCAGCAGCGCGCGGCGCACCTCGCGCATGGCGGCATCAACGTCGGCCTCCGACAGCGCACCGCGTCCGGTGAGCTTGTCGAGAATGCCGGACAGCCGCTCGCTCAAGGTTTCAAACATGGTCCAGTCCTTTGTGTTCGCACCGGGGGGCCGGTGGAAAGAGCCCAAACGCAAAACGCACCCGGGGGCGAAACTCGCTGCCGGGTGGGGGAGCCAGCACCTCCCGGGGCCTGGTGCCCCATGTGTGCCGCCTCCCTGGAACGTTCACCGTTCAAGAATGGGGCCGGAGATAGGGGAAAGGGCGGGAAAAGTCAAATTCGTCCGGTTCTGCAATCCCGGTCAAGCCGGACAGCGGGCGACATGTTAAGATCAGGCCCATGACAAGGCACCAAACCCCGCTGGCCAAGGCTCTCTGGTTTTTTGAAAGCCATCTGTTTGAGCCGCCCGGCCTGGACGAGGCGGCGCGGCTGTGCGGCCTGTCGCGGTTTCAACTCATTCGCAGCTTTACCTTCGCCACCGGCATGACGCCCATGGCCTATGTTCGCCGCCGCCGCCTTTCCGAAGCGGCGCGGCTTATGGTGGCGGGGACGGATAACCTGCTCGGCATTGCATTGGCCACGGGCTATGGCTCGCATGAAGCCATGACGCGCGCCTTTCGTGAGCAGTTTGCCATAACCCCGGAAGCCTTCCGCGAAAACCCGGATCTTGCGTGTCTCACCTTTCAGGAGGCCATTTCCATGCCCGCACCTAAATCGGCAAGGCTCGTGCCAACCCGCATTGAGGCCCTCAAGGCCTTCACCGTGGCCGGACACAACGCCAGCTATGGTTTTGACACTATGGCGGGCATTTCGCAGCAATGGGTGGGGTTCCTGCCCCATATCGGCGACTTTCCCGGCCAAGGGGGCGAAGGTTCCTATGGTGTGTGCCACAGCATGACCGATGACGGTTTTGACTATCTTTGCGGTCTGGCGCTCAAGCCAGGGGCGGATTGCCCGCACGGGTTCACGGCGGTCACCGTTGCCGCCGGACGCTATGCCATTTTCGCCCACCGCGGCCACATTTCTGGCATCCGCGAAAGCTGGGCCGCCATCATGGATGAATGGCTTCCGGCCTCGGGTGAGGAAATGGCGGACGCTCCCGCGCTGGAATATTACGGCCCGGACTTTGACGGGCGCAGCGGACACGGGCAGGTGGAAATCTGGATCCCTCTCAAAGGTTAGGGCGCGTCTGGGGTGGCGTTGAGCCGTGATGGGCAAGGCTGGCGCACTTGCCCTCGGCGGGAGAAGCCATCGGGTCTGTGAAGGCACCGCCAAGCGACAGGTTGCTCTAGCAAAGACCAGGGCATTTCCCATATAAGCCCTGCCATGAGCGGCATTCCCTTTCGCAAGATGAACGGCCTGGGCAATGATTTCGTGGTCTTCGACGGCCGCGCGACCGCCGTGCCCATGACCGCCGAATGGGCCCGCGCCATTGCCGACCGCAAGACCGGCATCGGCTGCGATCAGGTGATCCTGCTCGAGCCGTCATCCCGTGCCGATGTCACCATGCGCATCTGGAACAACGGCGGCGGCGAGGTGGAAAGCTGCGGCAATGCCTCGCGCTGCATCGCCGACCTGCTGTTTGCGGAAAAGGGCAGCGGGACCGCCACCATCGACACCAGGGGCGGCTTCCTTTCCGCCGTCAAGGCGGGCGACGGTCTGGTGACGGTGGACATGGGGGTGCCGCGTTTCGGCTGGCAGGAGATTCCGCTGTCCGAGGCCTTTGCCGATACGCGCTACATCGAACTGTCGGTGGGGCCCATCGAGAAGCCGCTCATCCATTCGCCCGCAGTGGTCAATGTGGGCAATCCCCACTGCATCTTCTGGGTCACTGACCTCAGCGTGGTGGACCTGGCCAGAGCCGGCCCCATGCTGGAGCGCCATCCGCTGTTTCCCGAGGGGGCCAATATCTCGCTCGCCCGGGTCGATGGGCCGGATCATGTGACGGTGAAGGTGTGGGAGCGCTCGGCGGGCCTGACGCGGGCCTGCGGCACGGCCGCCTGCGCGGTGACGGCGGCGGGGGCCCGGCTGAAGAAATTCGCGCGCCGGGTGACGGTGGAACTGCCGGGCGGGCCGCTGTTCATGGAATGGCGGACGGCGGACGATCATATCCTGATGACGGGTGCCGTGGCCCATGAGTTCGAGGGTGTGCTGCCGCCGGAGCTGATGCGGTGACCACGGACTTCATCACCTTCGGCTGCCGCCTCAACACGGCGGAAACCGAGATCATGCGCGATCATGTGGTGAAGGCGGGCCTCGACCAGGCGGTGATTATCAATTCCTGCGCGGTGACGGCGGAGGCGACGCGCCAGGCGCGGCAGGCGATCCGGCGGGCGCGGCGCGAACATCCGGCGGCGAAGATCATCGTCACCGGCTGCGCGGCCCAGACCGATAGCGGGATGTTCGCGGCCATGCCGGAGGTGGATCTGATCCTCGGCAACGAGGAGAAGCTGAAGGCCGAGAGTTGGACAGTCGAAGGGCCGCGCACCCGGGTCTCGGACATCATGGGGGTGCGCGGCAATGCGCCACCGGCGATCGAGAAACTGACGGCGCGGACCCGGGCCTTCCTGCAGGTGCAGAACGGCTGCGACCATCGCTGCACCTTCTGCATCATTCCCTTTGGCCGGGGCAATTCGCGCTCGGTTGGCGCTGACGATGCGGTGGCCCAGGCCCGCACCCTGACCGATGCGGGCTATGCCGAGCTGGTGCTGTCGGGGGTGGACCTGACCTCATGGGGGGCGGACCTGGCGGGCGGGCCGAAGCTCGGGGCGCTGGTGGCACGGCTTCTCAGGGAAGTGCCGGGGCTGAAGCGGCTGCGGCTTTCCTCCATCGACTCGATCGAGGCCGATCCTGAGCTGATTGCCGTCATGGGCGGAGAAGAGCGGGTGATGCCGCATCTCCACCTCTCGCTACAGGCGGGTGACGACATGATCCTGAAGCGCATGAAGCGGCGGCATTCGCGCCAGCAGGCGGTGGATTTCTGCGGCGCGATGAAGGGGCGGCGGCCCGACATGGTGTTCGGAGCCGACCTCATCGCGGGCTTCCCCACCGAGACGGCGGCCATGCATGAGAATTCGCTGCGCCTCATCGACGAGTGTAGTCTCACCTATTGCCATATCTTTCCCTTCTCGCCCCGGCCCGGCACCCCGGCGGCCCTCATGCCGCAGGTGGACAAGGCGGTGGTGAAGGCACGGGCGGCGGCGCTGCGGAAGGCGGGCGAGCGGCGGCTTCAGGCATTTCTGGCTTCCGAAGTGGGGGCGACGCGCGATATTCTGATCGAGACCGAGGCCATGGGGCGCACGGCGCATTTTGCCATGGTGAAATTCGCCGAGCGGGTTAAACCCGGCAGTGTGGTCAGGGCGCGGCTCATCGCGGCCATGTCCACCCATCTCGAAGCGAGGCTTGCGGCATGAGCGGCTTTTTCAAGAAACTGTTCCACCGGCTGGGCGGCAAGGGCAACCTGGCGGAAATGACGCCGGAACCTTCGGACACGCCGGAGGTGGAGAAGGCCGTCGCGGATGCCGCAAGCGCCGAAGGGTCCCTGCCTGCGCCGGAAGAGATCATTGAAATTCAGGCCGAGGACGGGCCAGTCGCGGTTGCAGCGCCGGCCCCGGTGAAGAAGACAGCGCCCAGGACCACGAAGCCGGCGGCGAAGAAAGCCCCGGCCAGGACGGCGAAGGGCAAGAAGGCCGCCGCACCCAAGGCTGCGCCGAAGAGGGCAGAGCCAGCCAGGCCGGCAAAGAAGGCGGCAGCGAAGAAGCCCGCGCCGCAGAAGCCCGAGGCCAGGAAGCCTGCGGCCAAGAAGAGCGCGGCGCACAAGCCCGCGCCGGTGATTGCAGACGAGGTGGTGGAAAAGATCATCACGCCGCCGCCCGCGCCCGCGCCGGAAGCGGAGCCTGTTCCGAAGGCGGTAGCGCCGGAGGACGTGCCGGTTGCAGAGGCAGTCCCAGAGGAGATTTCCGCCAGTGTGGCCGAGGAAGCCGCCGCACCGGCGACGGGCGGCTGGTTCGCGCGCCTGCGCGAGGGATTGTCCAAGTCATCGCGCTCCATCACCGGCTCCATCGGCTCCATCTTCACCCAGCGCAAGCTTGACGCCACCACCCTGCAGGAACTGGAGGACGTGCTCATCCAGGCCGACCTCGGCCTGCCGGTGTCCGAGCGCATCATCGCCGAAGTCTCGCGCGGGCGCTTCGACAAGGAAATCAGCGCCGAGGAGGTGAAGGCCATTCTCGCCAGCGAAGTGGCCAGGGTGCTGCGGCCGGTCGAAATTCCCTTCACCTTCGGCGCGGAAAAACCCTATGTCATTCTCGTCGTCGGCGTGAACGGCGGCGGCAAGACCACCACCATCGGCAAGCTTGGCGCCATTGCGGCGCGCGAGGGCTTCAAGGTGATGTTCGCGGCCTGCGACACCTTCCGCGCTGCCGCCATCGAGCAACTGACGGTCTGGGGCCAGAGGATCGGCGCCAGGACCATTTCGCGGCCCACGGGCGCGGATGCGGCGGGCCTGGCCTTCGATGCGCTGAAGGAGGCGCAGGAGACGGCGACCGACATTCTGTTCATCGACACGGCGGGCCGCCTGCAGAACAAGGCGTATCTGATGGACGAGTTGGACAAGGTGGTGCGGGTCATCAAGAAGCGCGATCAGGCAGCCCCCCATGCGGTGCTGCTGGTGCTCGACGCCACCACCGGCCAGAACGCCATGGCCCAGGCGGATGTCTTCACCAAGGTGGCAGGTGTTACCGGCATCATCATGACCAAGCTCGACGGCACGGCGCGCGGCGGCATTCTGGTCGCCATCGCCGACAAATTCAAATTGCCGGTGCACGCCATCGGCGTGGGCGAGGGCATCGACGACCTGCAAGCCTTCGACGCCGAGGGCTTTGCCCGCGCCATTGCCGGATTGGGTGAGGCATGAGCGAACGCAAGCTGACCCAGGGCCAGAAGCTGCTTCTGGACTTTGCCCCCCTGTTCATTTTCTTCATCACCAACTGGCAGGCCGGCATCTTCTGGGGCACGGGCCTGTTCATGGTGGCAACGGCGATTGCGCTCATCGCCGGTTACCTGTTGACCGGCACCATCGCCCGCATGCCGCTGATCACCGCGCTCTTCGTGGCGATCTTCGGCGGGCTGACCATCTGGCTGCACAATGATCTCTTCATCAAGATCAAGGTGACGCTGATCAATGCGCTGTTCGGCACGGCACTGCTGGCGGGCTTGCGCTACGATCACATTTTTCTCAAGGCGATCATGGGCGAGATGGTGCATATGCCGCGGGAGGCCTGGCGCCGGCTCACCATCCGCTGGGGCGTGTTCTTTCTGGCCGTGGCCGCACTCAATGAAGCGGTGTGGCGCAATGTCTCAACCGACATGTGGGTCAACTTCAAGGTGTTCGGCCTCATGGGCCTCACCCTGGTTTTCGCCTTCGCCAATGCGCCTTTCATGGCGAAATACATGGAAGAACCGGAGGCGGAAAAACCTTCCGCAGACTGACAAAGGTGAGGCCCTTTGCGCAAAGAGTCTTGCTTGTCAAGAGTTGCATTCCGTGCGCGGATGATTTTAATTTTAGTCATCGAACGGCGAATTTGATCCGGATCAAACGTGGCTTGCGCTTTTTCCTTGCCGCTCTGGAAGTGAGGGGCTAGGAACGAGCCGCCCCTCCCGGGGGCAGCGCGCGGGAGACGAGTTCCGGGCCTGGTGAGTAAAGAGCATCGAGGAGCAGAGGCATGACGGTTGCCAAAGATGCCCGGCAGTTGACGCGGTCCTTCACGCATCTTCTGAAACGGGCGGTGCAATATTCCGTCCATCTCTATATGAATGAAGCAGGCAAGTCGGGACTGACGCACCGTCAGTTCACCGTGCTGCTGGCGGCTGACGCGCACGAGGGCAAGAGCCAGACGGAACTGGTGAAGATCACCGGCATCGACCGTTCGACGCTGGCCGATCTGGTGGCGCGCCTCATGGCCCAGGGCTATCTCCAGCGCCGCCGCACCAAGGATGACGCGCGCACCAATTCGATCAAGCTCACGCCCATCGGCAAGAAGGTGCTGAAGCAGGCCCAGGGCGGGGCCGAGGAAGTGGACAAGCAGATGTTGCAGCTTCTGCCGGCCTCCGAGCGCAAGAGCATGGTCGATTGCCTGGCGCTGCTGGCCAGCGAGATGGACATGATCGACAGCAAGGCCGAAGCGGAAGCCGAAGGGCCGAAGCGCCGCCCGCGCAAACGCGTCTGAGGGTCGCCCCGCCGCTAGAGCAACCGGCGGTCGGCTGGAATCAACTGCCGTCGACAAGTTGCTCGAAAATCAATATGTTGGCGCAACTTTTCTTGCTCAAATCGTTCCGATTTGATCGTCCGTTGCGCTAGAGTCCGTCTGATTTAAACGGATTCACAAATCAGTATTTGTGTGATTCAAAC
>CALMUW010000083.1 GCA_937872985.1 uncultured Alphaproteobacteria bacterium | reverse complement strand
GACGGGGGCGCCCCCCCCCCCCCGGCCCCCCGCCCTCCCACCGGCACCCCCCCCCGCGGGGGGGGGGGCGGGGGGGGGGCGGGGGGGGGGGGGCCCCCCCCCCCCCCCCCCCCGCCGATCCGGGGCGGTGGACATGGCGGTGCGGGCTATGGTGGCGGCTCCGGCGCTGGCTATGATGGCGGCTATGCCTATGACGGCGGCTACAGCTATGGCACTGGCAAGGGGCGTCCGCGCATCGTCATCGGGGTGGGCACCAGCCCGGCTGCGCGCATGCAGCAGGAGCGGCGCGCCCGCAAGGCTGCCAAGCGTGGTTATGGCTACGGTTACGGCTATGACGCCGGATATCAGGGCGGCTATGGCGGCCAGGCCGAAGGCTACAGCTACGGCAAATACCGCAAGGCCCCGCGCAAGGTGAAGCGCAAGGTCCTGCACCGTCCGGTGCCGGTCTATATCTCCGCGCCCTGCGATGGCGGCATGGCGGTCTATTACGGGCCGGTGACCGGCAGGCCGCAGGGCGCGCGCCTCTGCACCTGCGAATAGGCCTCTGAACTCATGACGGAAGGGCCGGGGTTTCCCCGGCCCTTTCATTTTGGGCAAGCCCGGATCAATGGGTGAGGGCGTAGAGGCAGATGGCGGCGGCGTTGGAGACGTTGATGCTCTTGATCTCGCCCGGCATGTCGAGGCGGGCCACGACATCGCAGGTCGCGCGCGTCAACTGGCGCAGGCCCTTGCCCTCCGCCCCGAGGACCAGCGCGATGGGCGGGGTCTTGTCCACCGCGCCGATGGCGGTCTCGGCCTCACTGTCCAGCCCGATGAGGCGGAAACCATAGGAGCGCAATTCCGCCATGGCGCGGGCGAGGTTGGTGACCTTGACCAGCGGCACATGCTCCACCGCACCGGAGGCGGACTTGAACAGGACGCCCGAGGCTTCCGGCGAATGGCGCGCCGTGGTGACCAGGGCGTTGACCCTGAAGGCCGCACAGGAGCGCAGGATGGCACCCACGTTATGGGGATCGGTGACCTGATCGAGCAGCACGATGATGCCCGCCCGCTCGATCTGGTCGAGGCGGGGGCTGCGCAGCGGTCTGGCTTCCAGCACCATGCCCTGATGAACCGCGTCGGCCCCCACCAGATGGTCGAGAATGCGGGGGTGGACGACCTCCGGCTCGAGGCCGCGGGCCGTGGCCAACGCGCCCAGGCGCTCGGCCGCGTTGACGGTGACCTTGAGGGCGATGAGCTTGCGCTTGGGGTTCTTCAGGGCCTCGGTGACGGGATGCGCGCCATGGATGAGGTCGGGCGCATCGGCGGCGGGTGGCTCGCGGCGCGGCTTGAAATTTTTCTGAGTCATGGCAAGGGGTTTACCGCGTTATTTCAGGCGGCACATCAGCTTTTGTGGCGGGGCGCGAAAACCAGCCTGGAATAACCGAGGTAGCTGGCGGTCATGGCGCTGGCGGAGGCCGCCAGCAAGGCGAGAAAGGGGCTGAGACCCGGAACGATCAGGAGCAAGCCGGAATAGACCACATAGTTGAACAGGGCGGCGGCAAGGCCCACGGCGCCATAGCGGCTGCCCTCAGCCGCCAGCGACCGGCCGGAGGGCCCGAAGGTGAAGGTGCGGTTGATGATCCAGGTGGCGGCCATGGCCACGGCGATGCTGATGATGCGGGCCGCGAAGGGACCAAGCACGGTCAGGCGCAGGAGCAGGGCGAGGACGGCAGCGTCCACCACAAAGCCGAGGCCGCCGGCGATGGCAAAGGCCAAGAGCCGTTTCATGCCGCCCGCGTCGAGGCTGCCGCAGGCCGTTTGCCGAGAGCCTTGGGCAGGCGCGGATGGGCGCCTGCCTCGCTTGCCGGACTTTGGTGCGCGAGGTAGTTGAGACGCAGGAACTCCACCCGCGAGCGGGCCACGGAATCGAGGATGAGACCGGCGGAGAAGACCAGCAGCGACACCATCATCAGCGACATGGCAAGCACCCAGGTGGGCATGCGGCTGACCAGTCCGGTGTTGAAATACTCGATCAGCACCGGGGTCATGAAGCCCAGGCTGGTCAGCATGACAGCGCAGGAAATGAGGGAATAGAAGGCGAAGGGCCGGGTTTCCTTCATCAGCGTGGCGAACATGCGCAGGATGCGGAAGCCGTCCCGGAAGGTTGACAGCTTGGAGTGCGAGCCTTCGGGCCGGCGGCCATAGTCCAACTCCAGCTCGCACACCGGCATCTGGAGGCGCGAGGCATGGACCGACATTTCGGTTTCGATCTCAAAGCCGCCGGAAACCGCCGGAAAGCTCTTGACGAAGCGTCGGGAGAAGGCGCGGTAGCCCGAGAAGATGTCGGTGAAATCGGTGCCGAAGATGGAACGGTAGAGGACGTTGAAGATGCGGTTGCCGAAGGCATGGCCGTTGCGCCCGGCATCGTTGTGGACGTTGCGTCTCGTGCCCACCACCATGTCGGCGCGTTCGGTGAGCAGCGTGCGCACCAGTTCGCCCGCGTCGTGGGGCGCATAGGTGCCGTCGCCATCGGCCATGACGTAGATGTCGGCGTCGATGTCGGCGAACATGCGGCGCACCACATGGCCCTTGCCCTGGCGGCGTTCGCGCAGCACCCGGGCACCGGCCAGCATGGCGTGCAGCGGCGTGCCGTCGGTGGAATTGTTGTCGTAGACATAGATGCGGGCCGAGGGCAGCTCGCGCTGGAAGGAGCGCACCACTTCGCCGATGGTGGCGGCCTCGTTGTAACAGGGCAGCAGGACAGCGATGTCGAGGTGCTGGGCGGGGTCGCCGGTCATGGCAAATCCTGAGGTTGGGCCGGAATCGGCCTGTGGGTCCGGCCTTTACTCTTTCTTGATTAGGTTAAGGCTAGGTTTCCGGCCGGATAAACCGGAACCCGGATTTTCGCCCGATGAGTGACGCCAGCATCTGTCCCAGCCCCATGAGCGCCAGCCGCACCGCCCCGGAGGCGGCGGACTTCAACTGGCGGACAGGCGTGCTCTACGGGCTGGCGGTGACGGCGCTGCTTTATGCGCAGCACGCGCTCTTCGGCCTTGATTTCCTCGGCGGCGACAACGACGACGTCATGCGCATGGTGCAAATCCGCGATCTCCTGGGCGGGCAGGGCTGGTTCGACCTGATGCAGTATCGGCTGGGCACCGGTGAGGGCGTCCTGATGCATTGGTCGCGCTTCATCGACCTGCCCATCGTGATGCTGATCAAGCTTTTCAGCCTCTTTGCGTCGCCGGCTGTGGCCGAGGCCATGGCGGTCATGGTGTGGCCGCCGCTTCTGGCCGTGCCGCTCATTCTGATGCTGGGTCTGGGCGGCCACCGGCTGGCCGGCACGGCGGCGGCGCATGTGGCCATGATACTGGGCTTTCTTTTCGTCATGGGCTCCAACCGTTTCGGGCCGGGCGCCATCGATCATCACAATGTGCAGATGGTGCTGGCGACGGCCATGGCGGCCCTGTTGCTCGATCCCCAGCATGGCCGGCTGAACTATGCCCTGGCCGGGCTGGCGGCGGCGCTGGCCATCGCCATCGGGGCCGAGACGGTGCCCTATGTGGCGGCAGTGTCGCTGGCGGTCGGCGCGCTGTGGGGGGGGGGGGGGGAAGAGGCGCGCGATGCGGCCAAGGCCTATGGCCTGGCGCTGGCTGCGGCGGGGGAGGGGGGCCTTTGCGCTCACGGTGCCGGTGGCGCGTTATGGCGCGGTCACCTGTGACAATCTCTCGCTCGGCTTTCTGGCCATTGCGGTGGCGGGCGGCGGGTTGCTGGCGGCGGCGGCGCGGCTGGTGAGTGCCGGTGGCGTGGGTCGGCGGCTGGCGGCGCTGGCGGGAGCAGGCGCCGGGGTTCTGGTGACGGCCAAAGTGGTGGCACCGCAGTGCCTGCACAGCCCGCTGAAGGATCTCGACCCCATGCTGGTCTCGCTGTGGCTCAACAAGGTGTCGGAGGCCCGCTCCGCCGTGGCCCAGGCGGTGCATGATCCCGCCAGCGTGCCCGGCATCTATGCCGTGGGGCTCTATGCCATTCTGGTCGCCCTGTGGAATATCTGGCGGGGCGAACAGCGCCGCGCCCATGCCATCCTGCTGGGGTTGATCGGCGTCAGTTTTCTGATCGCGCTGGTGCAGATCCGCGTCTCGGTCTTTGCCAATCTCATCGCCATTCTGCCACTGGCCGGGTTCATCGCCCTGTGGCGGCAGCGCATGTATGCCGACCGCAAGAACCAGATGGTGGGCCTTGCCTTCGCGGCGGCAGCGGTGGCGGCAGCGCCGCAGGCCTGGGCGCTGGCCAGCCTGGGGGTGAAATCCGGTTATCAGGGCATGACCCAGAACGGTGCCGCCGCGACGGTGAACCAAGCGGGCAATGGCAATGGAGACAAGCCCGAGGGCTGTGGCGCGCGCGCCGATTTTACCGGGCTTGAACTGCTGGCACCGGCGACCGTCATGGCGCCGTCGGACAGTGGTGCGCATATCCTGCGCTTCACCGCGCATCGGGTGCTGGCCGGGCCCTATCACCGCAATCAGGCCGGCATGCTGGCCGAACTCAAGACCGGGCTGGCCGCGCCGGCGGCGGCGGAGAGGCTGATGCGGGCTTCCGGCGCCACGATTCTGCTGTTCTGCCCCAGCGAGGCCCAGACCCGCTACATCGCCCGGGATGAGCCCGATGGACTCTACGGCCAGCTCTACAAGGGAGTGGTGCCGGAGTGGCTGGAAGCGGTGCCGGGGGCAGGCAGCGCCAATCTTCAGGTCTATCGGTTGCGACCCTCCGTCCCCTGACGGTTTCCCGGTCATTCCATCGCTGGTGTGGCAAGGACGCGGCGAAGCCCGTGCCCGTGGTGCGCTTTGCCCTTTGGGAATCACGGCAACTTGGGCAAAGAGCACGCAATGCGATCGAGCATGGCGGGCGTGATGACAGGATTTGGTTGGATAACGCGGATCTTGGCCGGTCTGTGGCTGGCCGTGGCGCTCGGCACAGGGGGGGCTGTGGCGCAAGGGGCGGTGTTGCCGCCCCCCGCTGCCGTTACCGCCGCGCCGGTTGCGGGTGAGGCGGAACCCGGCCACAGCCTGCGGGTCGCCACGCGGGTTCTGCCGCCCTTCGTGTTTCGTGACGGGGCCGACTACACCGGCTTCTCGGTGGAACTGTGGAATGAGATTGCCGGCGAGATGGGGTTGACCACGGCGTGGGTCGAAGCCCCCAACGTGAAGGGCATCCTGGCGGCGGTGGGCGAGAACCGGGCCGACATGGGCATTGCGGCCATTTCCATCACCTCGGAACGGGAGGAGAAGTTCGACTTTTCCCAGCCCATGTTCGAGTCTGGCCTGCAGGTCATGGTGCCTGCGGAGGGGGCCGCGGGCTTTTCCCTGTGGCGGCTGCTGCGCTACCTCACGGTGGGCGACATGCCCTATCTGCTGGGGCTGCTGGGCGTTCTCATCCTCATTCCGGCCCACATCATCTGGCTGATCGAGCGGCGGCACCCGGAAAGCCATGTGGCGCGCGCCTATTCCCCCGGCATCTGGCAGGCCATCTCCTGGGCCATCGGGGCGGCGGCGGGTCAGCAAACAGAAAACCCGCGGTCAGGCGGGGGCCGCGCGTTGGCGGCCCTCTCCATTCTCATCAGCCTGTTTTTCCTCACTTATCTTCAGGCCACGGTGACGGCGGCCTTCACCGTTCAGCAGTTGCGCGGCGGCATTCAGGGACCGGACGATCTGCCGGGCAAGAAGGTGGGGACGACGACGGGATCGACCGCCGCCAAGTGGCTGGAGGGCCGGGGAGCGAAGGTGACTGAATTCCAGGCCGTGACGGGTGCCTTCGAGGCGCTGGAGGCGGGCAAGCTCGATGCGGTGGTCTTCGACGCGCCGGTGCTGATGTATCATGCCGCCACGGCGGGGCGCGGCAAGGTTGAGGTGGTGGGGCCGGTGTTCAAGAAGGAATCCTACGGCATCCTGCTGCCGCAGGGCTCGGAGCTGCGGAAGCCGATCAACGCGGCGCTTCTGAAAATGCGGGAAAGCGGCAAGTTTGACGCCCTCTACCGGCGCTGGTTCGAGGCCGGTGCGCAATAGGCCCGGCGCGGACCGAAAAGCCTGAATCTTTTCAAGGCGAAAAGCAGCTTCCATGGCGGTGATTTCCGGCTTGACTTCACCGTCAGCGCGCGGCATACACCCCCGCACCAAAGGGCCCGGGGAAACCCGGGCTTGATGGCGTTTGGCTTGCGCTTTCTGCGAATCGGGGGAGTGTCCCGAGTGGCAAAGGGGGCGGACTGTAAATCCGCTGCTTTACGGCTTCGAAGGTTCGAGTCCTTCCTCCCCCACCATTCGCGGCGGGAGCGGGTCAGACGTCTCGGCAGGTGAAGTGAAGTCAGGCAGGAAGGATCGTTTTCGGGCGGGTGTAGCTCAATGGTAGAGCAGCAGCCTTCCAAGCTGAATACGAGGGTTCGATTCCCTTCACCCGCTCCAAACGGAATTTGAACAGTCACTAGCGCAGGCAGGACAGAACGATGGGCAAAGAGAAATTCAACCGCGACAAGCCGCATTGCAACATTGGCACGAT
>CALMUW010000082.1 GCA_937872985.1 uncultured Alphaproteobacteria bacterium | reverse complement strand
CCTCGCTGCCCAGCATGAAGCTTGAATCAGAACTACACTGATTTGGGAATCCCAGATTCCGTCAAAAAACAGCAGGCTCTAGTTGGAAGAAGTCGACCAACGCAGAGTGTTTCTGAATGGCCCGAAAAACGGACACAGTGCGGACACAAAACGAAACCCCGCAAACGGAGTGTTTGCGGGGTTTCTCTAAGCTATTGATCTAGCTTTTGGATTTTGGTTGCGGGAGCCAGATTTGAACTGACGACCTTCAGGTTATGAGCCTGACGGTCGATGGTGTGCGGAATCCGACTGGACTTCGGCAGCAACCAGAGCATTGGTTCGGGTGATAGCGAGGGCTCGACCCTTCGCTATTGGGGTTGGATTGGCCTGCAGGATTTGCGGGCCTTGGGGTGGTGCAAGCGCCGGAATGAACCGGTGCACAGAAGGAGCACCATCATGCTGAAGAAGCACATTGAATTGAAGGCCGGACGCGTCAACGTTAACAGCGTCAGCGAACCCGCTGTTGCTCCGAAGCCCAAGAACCCAAGCAAATTGAGCAGCAGGAAGAGGAAATCCGTAACCCAGTCGAAGTCCGATCGGGTGATGACGCTGCTGAGGCAGTCGGGCGGCGCGTCACTTGATGAGTTGATGAAAGCCGCGAATTGGCAGGCCCATAGCGTGCGGGGCTTCCTGTCGGGTGCCGTGAAGAAACGGAAGGGCCTGATGATCATGAGCGCAACCGATGGGGAAGGGACCAGGCGCTACCGGATTGAGGCCGGGCAGGGGGCCTGAGCCTGTGGTGGCTTTGAGCCCGGCAGAGAGAGCCGCCGCCGAGGTGGCCGCTCTTTCGTGGATGTCGCGGGAAGAACTGGTTGAACTCTGGGAGCAACGCTTCGGGTCAGCACCTCCCAGAGGATGTGGTCGGCAGCTTCTGGAGCTGGCGGCGGCCTATGGAGTGCAAGAAAAGGCCTTAGGTCGCCTGAGTAAGGTTAGGCGGCGCACACAAGGCAGAGATCCTTGTCCTGATGGCCATGGGTCTCCCCGTCTGAAACGCGGTTCTAAATCAGCTTCGATGGCAGCCCATGCTGTGATGAAGCCGGGTACCCGTCTGGTGAGGGAATGGAACGGCCGCATCCATCATGTTGAGGTGGTTGCTGACGGCTTTGTCTGGAATGGCAAGACACACCGGTCACTTTCGGTAATCGCCCGGGAGATCACAGGTGTCCAGTGGTCCGGCCCAAGGTTCTTTGGGCTATGACCAGGATAGCAGCAGCATCCCAGTTCAGATGCGCCGTCTATACCCGCAAGTCGACTGAGGAGGGGCTGGAACAGGAGTTCAACTCGCTGGATGCCCAGCATGAGGCCTGTGCAGCCTATATCGCTTCGCAGGCGAGCCTGGGCTGGAAACTGGTCCCGAAGCGCTATGACGATGGCGGCATATCGGGCGGCACCATGGAGCGTCCGGCCCTGCAGGACCTGCTCAATGACATCCGGCAGGGTCAGGTCGATGTGGTCGTGGTCTACAAGATTGACCGCCTGACAAGGTCGCTGGCTGACTTCTCGAAGATCGTTGAGGTGTTCGATGCCCAGGATGTCTCATTTGTCTCGGTCACCCAGCAGTTCAACACCACGACGTCGATGGGACGGCTGACACTGAATGTGCTGCTGTCCTTTGCCCAGTTTGAGCGTGAGGTCACCGCCGAGCGCATCCGCGACAAGATCGCGGCCTCTAAGAGGAAGGGCATGTGGATGGGGGGTGCAGTTCCCCTGGGTTACGAGAACCGAGACAAGAAGCTGGTCATCGTTCCAGCACAGGCGGGGACCATAAGGACCATCTATCGGCGCTATTTAGAACTGGGGTCCGTCAGAAGGCTGAAGGAGGAACTGGACGAAGCAGCGCACTCTGTAGCGACAGAGGGGGAGGAAGCTAGTACTACGCCACGCACATTCTCGCGTGGCCACCTCTACTGGCTGCTGTGCAATCCGGTCTATGTCGGGGACATTCGGCACAAGGAGCAAATCGTGTCAGGACAGCATGAGGCGATCATTGACCGGGAGCTGTGGGATGCTGTGCAGAACATGCTGAAAGAGCAGGGGAGCAGGCGCAAAGCCACCACCCACGCGGATGCGGGTAGCCTTCTCACCGGCTTCCTGTTTGACGAGACCGGCGATCGCCTGACACCATCCCAGGCGGTCAAGGATGGCAGGAGATATCGCTACTACATCTCCCAGCGCCTGATGCTGGCGAGAAAGAAGGACAGTTCCGGCTGGCGGCTTCCGGCCCATGAATTGGACATGGTGGTGATGTCAGCCCTCCGGGATCTGCTGCAGGATCAGAGCAGGCTGCATCGTTTCCTCAACCTGCAACAGGCCAGTATTGACCTGTTCCATACAGTGGACGCCAAAGCCAGCCAGCTTCTGCAGGTTCTGAAAGCCCCATCATCTGAAGCACGTAAGCTGCTTCATAAACTGATCGCGCGCATTGATCTTTCTGCCAAAGAACTCAAAATCTCATTCAATAGCAATGCATTGCATCGGAAATTCGGGGCGCCATATGAGGTTGAAAGCGATACGGATAAATCTTCGGGTTCAATCCCTCTCCCTGCAATCACACTGCCCTTCGTATTGCGACGCCGTGGGGTCGAAGCGCGTCTCATCATCGGCAATACGTCAGAACCGGCTTCCCAAGTGGATGCGGGTCTTGTTGACGTGACCAACCGCGCCCGGCACTGGCTGAAGCTGTTGACCTCCGAAGGCCATCAGACCATTGCCGCACTTGCCCGCCGCTTGAGTGTCGATGACGGTGAAGTCAGCCGCATCTTGCCACTTGCCTTCCTGGCGCCAGACATTGTCGAAGCCATTCTTGCAGGGCGGCAGCCTGTGGAACTTACCGCACGCAGGCTCATCCGCCTGAAGCCCATTCCCATCCTTTGGACTGATCAGCGCGTGGCCTTTGGCTTCCGGCAAAACTGAATTCCAGTGCACAAACATACCATCCAGGGATGCGTGCTTCCTCCGGAGAGGGCACGGAAAATGGCCAACTGAGACGGGCGGGCAAATCTTGGCTCAAAACCTCTGAAACCCTCGTCTCTTGCCCTCTGCACCTATGCAATACGTCGTCCAAGCCTCGGGAATGTCGGGGCTATTCCTGAGACAGGCAAAGACCGGCTGAAAAGGCTGGAATGGATGGTGGGCGATACTGGACTCGAACCAGTGACCCCTGCGATGTGAACACAGTGCTCTACCAACTGAGCTAATCGCCCACAGGGTGCGCGCGTCTTTAAGCGGCGGGGCAGGGCAAGTCAAGCCCAAGGCCCCGGCGCGCACCTCTCACAAATATTGCTTCTCCAGCAGCGGCCAGACCTCGTCGAAATGCTGCACCAGGTGGTCCGGCCCATAGGTCTCCACCGGCTGCGGGGTGAAGCCGAAGGGCACGGCAATGATCGGAACCCCCGCTGCCCGCGCCGTCAGCACGTCGGTCTCGCTGTCGCCCAGCATCAGCGACTGCTCCACCGAAACGCCCAGCCGCCGCACCGCCTCGCGATAGGGGGCCGCGTCGGGCTTGGCCACGCCAATGGTGTCGGGTCCGATGATGGCGCCGAAATGGCGGCTGAGATCCAGTTCATCCATCAGCCGCACCGACAGGCCTTCGAGCTTGTTGGTGCAGACCGCCAGCCCCAGCCCGTGGGCCTTGGCCCGCTCGATCAAGGGCAAAACACCGGGATAGGGGGCCGAGCCCGCAGTGGCGATATTGGCCATGTAGAAATCAAGGAAGGCGCGATAACGCATCTCCAGCGCCTCGCCCTCCAGTGTCCGGCCCCGCGCCGTGAAGCCCCGCATCAGCAGGGCCTTGGCCCCGTGCCCGACGAAATTGTTCATCTGCGCCGTCTCGAGCGGGGCCAGCCCGTCCAGCGCCAGCACATGATTGGTGGCGGCCAGAAGATCGGGCGCGGTGTTCACCAGCGTTCCGTCGAGATCAAAAACCAAGGCATGAACTGGCATCACCACTCCCCGAATCTGGCCCGTTTGAGCCCCAGCAGCGCCCGTGCTAACACCCCCGCCATAACCCATGGGAGAAACGGATGACCCAGCGCAAGGCCCCCGCTTTGAAGGACTTACTCAAGGACAAGTCCCTGCTCAAGGACAAGTGTTACATCAACGGCAAATGGGTGGGCGGAACGGAGGTGATCGCCGTCACCAACCCGGTGGACGAAAGCACCATCATCACCGTGCCGAAGCTGGGCCAGAAGGAAACCCGCGCGGCCATTGAAGCCGCCCAGGCCGCCCAGAAGGGCTGGGCCGCCAGGACGGCGCGCGAGCGTTCGGCCATCCTGCGCAAGTGGTTCAACCTGATGATGGAAAACCAGGATGACCTCGGCCAGATCATGACGGCGGAGCAGGGCAAGCCCCTGGCCGAAGCCAAGGGCGAGGTGGCCTATGGTGCGTCCTTCGTGGAATTCTTCGCCGAGGAAGCCCGCCGCATCTATGGCGAGACCATTCCCTCGCCCTGGCCCACAAGCCGCATGGTGGTCATCAAGCAGCCGGTGGGTGTCGTGGCCGCCATCACGCCGTGGAATTTCCCCAACGCCATGATCACCCGCAAGGCCGGCCCGGCCTTGGCCGCGGGCTGCACCTTCGTGGTGAAGCCGGCCAGCGAGACCCCGCTCTCGGCCCTGGCTCTGGCGGAACTGGCGGAGCGCGCCGGCATTCCGCCGGGCGTCTTCTCGGTCATCACCGGCTCGGCCCGCGAAATCGGCGCGGAAATGACCGGCAACCCCATCGTCCGTGCACTGACCTTCACCGGCTCCACCGAAATCGGTCGCATGCTCATGGCCCAGTGCGCCCCCACCATCAAGAAGATTGGCCTCGAACTCGGCGGCAATGCCCCCTTCATCGTCTTTGACGATGCCGACCTGGATGCCGCCGTGGCGGGCGCCATGGCCTCCAAGTATCGCAATGCCGGCCAGACCTGCGTTTGCGCCAACCGCCTGCTGGTGCAGGATGGCGTCTATGACGCCTTTGCCGAAAAACTCGCCGTGGCGGTGAAGAAACTGAAGGTGGGCGACGGCACCGAGGATGGCGTGACCACCGGTCCCCTCATCAACGCCGCCGCCGTGGCCAAGGTCGAGGAACACATCGCCGACGCCGTCAAGAAGGGCGGCAAGGTGGTGGCGGGCGGCAAGCGCCTGGGCGGCAATTTTTTTGAACCCACGCTGATCACCGGCGTCACGCCGGAGATGGCCGTGGCGCGCGAGGAAACCTTCGGCCCGGTGGCGCCGCTCTTCCGCTTCACCACCGAGGAACAGGCCATCGCCATGGCCAATGACACCGAGTTTGGCCTGGCCTGTTATTTCTACACCCGCGACATCGGGCGCGTCTGGCGCGTGGCCGAGGGTCTGGAGTATGGCATTGTCGGCATCAACGAGGGTATCATCTCGGCAGCTGAAGCGCCTTTCGGCGGGGTCAAGGAATCGGGCCTCGGCCGTGAAGGTTCGCATCACGGCGTCGAGGAATATCTGGAAATGAAATACATGCTGATGGGGGGACTGGGAAAATGACCAAGGCCATGAGCGCCGACGAGATGAAGCGCGCGGCGGCGGAAGCCATCGTCCCCCATCTCAAGACCGGCATGAAGCTGGGCCTGGGCACCGGCTCCACCGCCAGGCACTTCGTCGATTGCGTCGGTGAGTTGATCAAGAAGGGCTTCAACTTCACCTGCGTGCCCACCTCGGAGGCGACGAAGAAACAGGCGGAAAGCCTGAACATTCCGCTGACCACGCTGGAGAAGGAGCCGATCCTCGACCTCACCGTGGATGGTGCCGACGAGATCACGCCGGAGCTCCACCTCATCAAGGGCGGTGGCGGGGCCATGCTGCGCGAGAAGATCGTCGCCACCTCGTCGAAGCAGATGTTCGTCATTGCCGATGAATCAAAGAAGGTGAAGCATCTCGGCGCCTTCCCGCTGCCGGTGGAAGTGGCGCTTTTCGGTTCGCGCGCCACCGCCATGAAGATCGAGCGCCTGCTCATCAACCTGAAATATCAGGGCTCCATGGGCGCGCGCATGACCAAGGAGAACAAGCTCTACATCACCGACAACGGCAACATGATTCTCGACCTGAAGCTCGGCAAGATCGATGACCCGGCAAAGCTCGATGCCTATCTTGCCTCCATCCCCGGCGTGATGGATACGGGGCTGTTCATCAATGTGGCCCGGAAGGCCTTCATCGCATCGCCCAAGGGAGTGGAGATCATCACCCGGTGACCGCCTACGACTATGATCTCTTTGTCATCGGCGCGGGCTCCGGCGGGGTCCGTGCCGCGCGCATTGCCGCTCGCCATGGTGCCAGGGTGGCCGTGGCCGAGGAATACCGCGTCGGCGGCACCTGCGTCATCCGCGGCTGCGTGCCCAAGAAACTGCTGGTCCATGCTTCGCGCTTCGCCGAGGAGTTTGAAGACGCCATCGGCTTCGGCTGGACCACCGAGAAGGTCTCCTTCGACTGGGCCACGCTCATCGAAAACAAGGACCGCGAGATCGCCCGCCTGAACCAGATCTACACCCGCAACCTCGAGGCGGCCGGCGTGGAGATCATCCTCGATCATGCCGCACTCGTGGACCGCCACACGGTGCAGCTCGCCTCTGGCCGCCGCGTCACGGCGCAATATATTCTCATCGCCACGGGGGCCGCCCCCTTCATTCCGCACCATCTGCCGGGCCGCGAACTGGCCATCACCTCGAACGAGATGTTCCACCTCGAAAAGCTGCCGCGCCGCCTTGCCATTGTCGGCGGCGGCTTCATCGCGGTGGAATTTGCCGGCATCATGTCGGGCCTCGGGGTGGAGACCATTCTCATCTATCGCGGCGAGCAGATCCTGCGCGGCTTTGACGATGACTTGCGCCATCATCTCGCGGGCGAGATGAAAAAGAAAGGTGTGGAAATCCGCCTCAAGTCCGATGTGACGGCGCTGTCGCGCTCCGGCGATGGCGTGCGCATCGAACTGAATGACGGCGCCCACTTCGGGGCCTCGCAGATTCTCTTCGCCACCGGGCGCATCCCCCATGTCGAGGGCCTGGGTCTGGAGCAGGCGGGCGTGGACCTCACCCCGCACCGGGCCATCGCCGTCAACGAATGGTCGCAGACCAGCGTGGACAACATCTATGCCGTGGGCGATGTCACCAACCGGGTGAACCTGACGCCGGTGGCCATCCGCGAGGGGCATGCCTTCGCCGATACGGTCTTCGGCGGCAAGCCAGTCATGGTCGATCATAGCCTGATCCCGGAGGCGGTCTTCTCCCAGCCGGAAATCGGCACTGTGGGCCTGACCGAGGCACAGGCCCGCGCCGCCCACGGCACGGTCGACATCTACAAGACCACCTTCCGCCCCATGAAGCACACGCTGTCGGGCCGCGACGAACGCATGCTGATGAAGCTCGTGGTCGATGGCGAAACGGACCGTGTGCTCGGCTGCCACATTTGCGGGCCGGACGCCGCCGAGATCATTCAGGCGGTCGCCATTGCGGTGCGCATGAAGGCCACCAAGGCCGACTTCGACGCCACCATGGCGCTGCACCCCACGGTAGCGGAGGAACTGGTCACGCTCCGCGACAAGTGGACCGGCTGATTATTTCTTCCCGCACTTCTGGTCGAGAACCGCCGACTGCGCGGTATTGAGGAACCAGTAGCCCCAGAAATTCAGGTGCCCGTCGGTGACCGTTTTCACCTGCACCCATTTGCCGTCGTGTTCCTTCTGCCAGACGTCGCAGGGCACCTTGTCGAAATCACCGGGCCAGCTCTGCACCTTCAGGATATCCTGGGCCGCCACCGCACCGGCCAGAGCCATGCCCAGCACGGCCACACCGATCATCACTTGGGTCTGTTTCTTCATCCGGGCCTCCATGCCGGCCCCGCGCTCACCCATCACCATGCGCGCCGATTACGGAAAAAGAAAGACCGCTCCATTGGCGGACGGAGCGGCCTTTCCCTATTCCCCCCGCGGATCCTCGGGAGGCTCGGAGGCGGAGCAGGCCCAGTGGGCTGCCCCTGCCAAGCTTGTTACTTCTTCACCACCTCAGCCGTGGGCCGCGGTGTCGCTGCCGTTTCCGGCGGCAGTGTCGGCACGGTGATTTCCGGCATCTTGCCGGTTAGCGATTCGAGGAAGGCCACGATGGCCGAGGTCTCGTCGTCGTTGAGTTGCGCACCCAACTGCGAAGATCCCATGATCGCCACGGCTTCCTTCAGGTCCCACACCTTACCAGAGTGGAAGTAGGGGGCCGTAATGGCGATATTGCGCAGCGGACCAGCGCGGAAGACATAGGAGTCATCGGCGGTCTTGGTGACCGAGAAGCGGCCCTTGTCGCCTTCCGGCAACACGGCAGCGCCCGGCTTTTCCACCACGCCGAAGGGGTAGTAGCCGTGGCCGCCGACGTTCACACCGTTGTGGCAGCTTGAGCAGCCCTTGTCGATGAACAGCGCCATGCCCTTCTTCTGGGCATCGGACAGCGCGGCGTCATCGCCATTGAGATAGGCGTCAAACGGCGCCGGCGTCAGCAGCGTCACCTCGAAGGCCTCAATGGCCTTGGCCATGTTGTCGAAATTCACTGGGTCCTTCTCTTCCGGGAAGGCCGCCTTGAACCACTCCACATATTGCGGCATGGAGGTCAGCGTTTTCACGACGTTATCCGGCGTATTCGCCATTTCCACGCCCGCCTGCACCGGCCCCTTGGCCTGGGCCTTCAGGTCTTCGGCGCGGCCATCCCAGAACTGGGCTTCGTTCAGCACGGCATTGAGCGCGGTCGGCGCATTGCGCGGGCCCTTCTGCCAGCCATGGCCGATGGAGGTTTCGAGGTTGTCATCCCCACCCGTGGTCAGGTTGTGGCAGGAATAGCAGGAAAAGACGCCCGATGCGGAAAGCCGCGGGTCGAAATAGAGCGCCTTGCCCAGAGCGATCTTCTCCGGGGTCACAGTGTTGCCCTTCACCGCAGGGAGGGTGGAGGGCAGGGGTTTGAACGCCGCCACGGCCTTGTCACGCAGTTCGTCGGCCACAGCGCTGCCCGCCAACAGGCCGTTGCCAACAGGATGGATGTCAGGAATTTCATGGGTAACCTCAATGAGTTGCGGTTGCTTGCGGGTGCAAGCCAAGGCTCCAGATTCGAATTAGTCTAATCAGAAACCTTACTGCCTTGTAACCTTGCGCCGGGGGGCCGTCTTTGCGGCGGGTCAAAAGGTCAGCAATCTTTACCTATTCTAATGTGAAAGTGGGTCCCTTGCATGGCCGCATGGCCTGCGCGATAGGGGGACATGACCGCGACTGCCCACGACCATGAGTCGCTTCCGCGCAATACGGGCACGGCGTTGAACCTGTCCTGGTTCACCCGCAGCCCGGTCAACGCCGCTGCCGTCGCTGCCCGCGTCGCCGCTCTTGCCCGCCGCCGCATCGCCCCCGCGCAGGAGCCCCTGTGGCTCACCCGCGCCATCGAATGCATCGATCTCACCACGCTGGCAGGCGACGACACGAGGGGCCGGGTGGAGCGTCTCTGTGCCAAGGCGCGTGATCCGCTGCGGCCCGACCTCGTGGCGGCACTGGGGCGGCAGGACCATCCGCCCCATGTCGCCGCCGTCTGCGTCTATCCCGCCATGGTGCCCCATGCGGTCAGGGCGCTTTCCGGCTCCGGCATTCCCGTGGCCGCGGTGGCGACCGGCTTTCCGGCGGGTCTCACCCCTTTGGCTGCCCGCCTGGCTGAAATCCGCCATGCCGTGGCCGAAGGGGCGGCGGAAATCGACATCGTCATCTTCCGTGAGCATGTGCTGACTCAGAACTGGCAGGCGCTCCATGCCGAGTTGGCGGAAATGCGCGCCGCCTGTGGCGCGGCCCACATGAAGGCCATCCTTGCCACCGGCGATCTGAAAACCCTGCGCAATGTCCATCGTGCCGCCATGGTGGCCATGATGGCCGGGGCCGATGTCATCAAGACCTCGACCGGCAAGGAGGACTTCAACGCCACCTTGCCCGTGTCGCTCACAATGCTGCGGGCCATCCGCGATTATCAGGCGCTCTCCGGGCAGACCGTGGGCTTCAAGCCCGCCGGGGGCCTGCGCACCGCCGCCGATGCCCTGGCCTGGCTCACCCTCATGAAGGAGGAACTGGGCAAGGCCTGGACCGAACCCGACCTGTTCCGCATCGGGGCCAGTTCGCTTCTGGGCAGCATCGAACAACGCCTCGATCATCTTCTCACCGGGGCGCGGCCTTCGCCCCATCGCCACGTTCTCGCCTGAGGTTGCCATGTCGTCGCCCTTCGCCACGCTTGACTATGGTCCGGTCCTTCAAAGTGCCGATGCCGCCCGCGCCTTTCTTGCGGCGGCGGCCGCGCCGCCGGCTGTTGCGGCCGGGGTGAAGGCGGCCAGTGTTGCCGCCGCCGTCTGGCGCAAGACGGCACCCGCCATGCGCGCCCGGAAACTCCGTGCCCTGAGCAAATTGCTGAGCGAACGGACCGGGTTTCTCGCCGCGCTGGCGGCCTTGACAGACCAGCGCCCGGTGCGCGCCACGCTGGCCCATGATGTGCCGCGCGCCGTGGCGGCCCTGGCCCAGGCGGCGGGGCCGGCACCCGTCGCCGGTGCAGCCTCCGGCCTTGCCGCTGTCATTCTCCCGCAAACGTCAGGCATGGCCGCCATTGCCGGGGCCGCAGCGCCGCTGCTGGCGGCGGGACAGGGGCTGATCATCGCCTCATCCGCCCCCAGGGCTCGTGCCTTCGCCGCCCTGGCGGCAGAGGCTGGCCTGCCCAGGGGTTTGGTGCAATTGGCGGAAAGTGATCCGGCCACGGAGGACATGCTGATCGCCCGGTCCTCCGTCAGCCATGTCAGCTTCACCGGTCCGCATGGCGCGGCCCTTGCCCTGCGCGCCCGTCTGGCCGGCAGCGGCAAGAGCGCAAGCTTCACCCTCATCGGTCCCATGGCGCTCATCGTCCACGAGGAGGCAGACCTCGACGGCGCAGTGGAAGCCGCCGCCGACTTGCTCTGGCCGGGGCAG
Organism: uncultured Alphaproteobacteria bacterium; assembly: GCA_937872985.1. Classification (GTDB taxonomy): domain Bacteria; phylum Pseudomonadota; class Alphaproteobacteria; order Rhizobiales; family Aestuariivirgaceae; genus Aestuariivirga. The sequence goes on along the minus strand of CALMUW010000082.1, from coordinate 7,540 downwards.
GGGGGTGAGGTCCGCCTCTTTGCCCAGGAAGGCATCGCGCCCCGCTTCTCCGGCAAGCTTGTCAACCGCCTGTCGCGTCTGCGCTTCGGTGATCCGCTTGATGCCAACAGCGACATGGCAACCGGCACCACGCCCGTCAATCCCAAGATCACCACCTTCCGCACCCCGGACGAGGCCGTGCAACTGGCCAATCACGCGCGCGACCTTCTGGCTGCCTCGGTGTGGAGCGAGAACATCTCCTTTGCCATGGCCACGGCCACCGGCCTTGCGGCGGAAACCATCTGGCTCAACTCTTCTGGCCTCGCGCTGCCCGTTGCCGTGCCCACCCACACCTTCCCCAGACCAGGACAAGCCGCCGCCGGACCTGATGCCCTCGCGGCGGCGGTTCAGGCACAGGCTCCATGGGCCGCCCTGGCCCCCGCCGCCCGCGCCGAAATTCTGCTGACGTGCAGTGAAAAGCTCCCGGCCAAGTCCGCCGCCCGCGTCCAGAGCCTCATCGCCGAAGCCCAGGCCGCAGCGGGAAGCGCGCGCCTGATGAAACCCGGCCTCATGGCCCTCACCGTGCCGGAAGCCCTGGGTGTCATCGCCCTGGAACCCGTCCAGACCACGCTGGATGGCCTCGCCGCCGCCCTGGTCCCCGCCCTGGCAGCGGGCAACGCGGTCATCCTCAATGCCCCCGACACACCGGCCCGGCGCGCCCTGAAAGCCGCCTTCGCCAGCCTGCCGCCCGGCCTCATTGCCATTGGCTCACCCGAAAAAATCCTGTCAGATGAACGATTTGCCGGGTCTTTTGCAGGCGCGGCACCGCTGCGCTACAAAACCATCTGGCTGCCCTTCGGCACGTGAAATATCCCGGCGTTCGGGCGGGCTTGAATATATTAGATTTACCTTATATATGCCCCAGCAACTGCCATATCGGAGATTACAGAATGAACCTCGACCGTTCCGTCCTCGCCTTCGCCGGCGTCATGACCCTGCTTTCGGTGATTCTCACCCAATATGTCTCGCCGCTCTTCATGTGGTTCACGGTTTTCATCGGGCTGAACCTGCTGCAGTCGGCCTTCACCGGCTTCTGCCCCGCCGCCATGATCTTCAAGAAGCTCGGCGCCAAGGTGGGTGAAGCCTTCCGCTGAGCCGGCCCCCTTGCGACAACCGGCCCCGCTGTCAGGGGCCGGTGTCTGGTCCATGCCTGAACCCTCATCAACGCCACCCGGCGGAGGATCCCACATGCTGAAATCCCGTCTGAGCCTCGCTGTCCTTGCCGCGCTCGCCCTCTCTGCCGCTCCGGCCTTCGCCGCCGAATACCTGGTGCGTGTCCAGCAGGTGCCGGATCTCAAGGCCGTCTATGGCAAGGTGGAAAGCCGCGACATCGTGGCGGCCCGTGCCCGCATCGGCGGCACGCTGGCCGAGGTCTCGGTGACCGAGGGCAGCGCGGTCAAGGCCGGTGATGTCATCGCCCTGGTGGTCGACGACAAGCTCGCCCTTCAGCTTGACGCGCTCGACAGCCAGCTCAAGGGCCTGCAGGCGCAGCTCGACAATGCCGTGGTGGACCTGCAGCGCGGCAAGGCGCTGGCGGCTTCCGGCACCATTCCCAGGGCCAGCCTCGACAAGCTGCAAACCCAGGTGGACGTGCTCACCAATCAGGTATCCTCCACCCAGTCCAATCGCGCCGTGGTGACCCAGCAGGCCACGGAAGGCCGCGTCCTTGCCCCCTCGGCGGGCCGTGTTCTCACCATCCCCTCGCCCAAGGGCACCGTCATCATGCCGGGCGAGCCGGTGGCGCGTATTGCCTCTGGCGCCTATTTCATCCGCCTCTCCCTGCCGGAGCGTCATGCCGCCCTGCTGAAGGAGGGCGACACGGTGGAAATCGGCGCACGCGGGCTCCAGCCCGCCGCCTCCATCGGCCAGCCCCTCCGCCGGGGCCGGATCGTCAAGGTCTATCCAGAAATTGAAGGCGGCCGCGTCGCCGCCGACGTGGAGGTGGATGCGCTCGGTGATTACTTCGTCGGCGAACGCACCCTGGTCATGGTGCCCACCGATGTGCGCGCCGTCATCACCCTGCCGCCCCAGGCCGTCACCAACCGCTATGGCGTGGACTATGTGAAGCTGATGAATGGCAATGGCCCGGTCGATGTGCCGGTCATCATCGGCAGCATGATGAACACGCCGGACGGCAAGATGCTGGAGATCATCTCCGGCCTGCATGACGGTGACCGCGTGGTGCTGCCATGACCAACAAGCTGGGCATCGCCGGCAATCTCACGCGCGGCTTCATCACCTCGCCGCTGACGCCGCTCTTCCTGCTGGCCTCCTTCATGGTGGGCCTCGTGGCGCTCATGACCCTGCCGCGCGAGGAGGAGCCGCAGATTTCCGTTCCCATGGTGGACATCTATCTCCGCGCCAATGGCCTCAAGGCCGAGGACGCGGTGAAACTCGTCACCGAGCCCATGGAAACCATCATCAAGTCCATCGACGGGGTGGAGCACGTCTATTCCCAGACCAAGGACGACAGCGCGCTGGTCACCGCGCGCTTTCTGGTGGGCACCAATTCCGATGCCGCCATCCTGCGCGTGCATGAGAAGATCCGCGCCAACATGAACCGCATTCCGGTGGGCATCCCGGAGCCGCTCATCGTCGGCCGCGGCATCGATGACGTGGCCATCGTGGTTCTCACCCTTTCGCCCAAGCCGGAGGTGGCCAGCCACTGGGACGCCAATGGCGTGACCCGCGTGGCGCGCGAGCTCCAGGTGGAACTGGCCAAGCTGCCGGACATCGGCCTCACCTATCTCGTCGGCGACCAGCCCGAGGAAATCCGCATCACCCCCGATCCCGAAAAGCTGTCGCTCTTCGGCATCACCATGCAGCAGCTCGCCGCCAAGCTCTCCGGCGCCAACCGTTCCTTCGAGGCCGGCACCATCCGCGACCGCGGCAAGCAGATCTCCCTCATGGTCGGCCAGACCCTGCAAAGCCCGGCGGAAATCGGCAACATTCTCCTGACCGCTCGTGATGGCCGCCCGGTCTATGTCCGCGACGTGGCCGATGTGGCGGTGAAATCCGGCACCAATGAATGGCGCGTGGCCGACATCACCAATCTGAAGCAGGACCCCCTGCGCGTGCCCGCCGTGTCGCTGGCCATCGCCAAGCGCGCCGGCACCAATGCCGTGGTCATCGCCGAACGCATCGTGGAACGCCTGCATCAGATCGAGGGCAGCATCATCCCCGATGGCCTCAACGTCCAGATCACCCGCGACTATGGTGAAACCGCCAATGAGAAGGCCAATGAATTGCTCTTCCATTTGGCGCTGGCGACGGTCTCCATCGTCATCCTCGTCGGCTTCACCATCGGCTGGCGCGAGGCAGGCGTGGTGGCCGTGGTCATTCCCACCACCATTCTGCTCACGCTCTTTGCCGCGCGCATCATGGGCTACACGCTGAACCGCGTGTCCCTCTTCGCCCTCATCTTCTCCATCGGCATTCTGGTGGACGACGCCATCGTCGTCATCGAGAACATCGCCCGCCACTGGGCCATGAAGGATGACCGCAGCCGGGTCCAGGCCGCCATCGAGGCCGTGGCCGAAGTGGGCAACCCCACCATCGTGGCGACGCTGACGGTGGTTGCGGCCCTGCTGCCCATGCTCTTCGTGTCCGGCATGATGGGCCCCTACATGAGCCCCATTCCCGCCAATGCCTCCGCCGCCATGATCTTCTCCTTCTTCGTGGCGGTCATGGTCACGCCCTGGCTGATGATCAGGTTCGGCGGCGGCGCGCATGGCCACGGCGGCCATGACGCGGCCCATGGCGGTCCGCTCGGACGGCTCTATCTCCGCCTCGCCCGTCCGGTGCTGCGCTCCCGGGCGCGCTCCTGGCTGTTCATCGCGCTCGTCGGCGTGGCCACCCTGCTGTCGCTGGTTCTGTTCTACACCAGGAACGTCACGGTGAAGCTTCTGCCCTTCGACAACAAGTCGGAGCTTCAGGTGGTGGTGGACCTGCCCGAAGGCTCATCGGTGGAAGACACCGACCGGGTGCTGCAACTGGTGGCGGCCCGGGCCGCGGCCATACCCGAGGTTGTCTCGCTGCAAACCTATGCGGGCACGGCAGCCCCCTTCAACTTCAACGGCCTGGTGCGCCATTATTACATCCGCACCTCGCCGGAACTGGGCGACATTCAGGTGACACTCTCGCCCAAGGGTGAGCGTGAGCGCACCAGCCATGAGATCGCGCTTGATCTCCGCGAAAAGCTGAAGGACGTGGAACGGCCGCAGGGCACCGTCATCAAGACCGTGGAACCGCCGCCCGGTCCGCCGGTGCTGTCCACGCTTCTCGCAGAAATCTACGGTCCCACGCCGGAGGCCCGCCGCGCCGCCGCCGCCAAGGTGCGCAGCGCCTTCGAAAGCGTGCCCTTCGTGGTCGATGTCGATGATTCCGTCGGTGTGCAGGTGGAGCGCGCCCGCGTCGCCGTCAATCAGGACAATCTCGAATATCAGCATGTCGAGGAGTCCGACGTCTATGACACGCTGCAATATCTCTACGCGCCCAACACCGTGGGCTATTCCCATCGCGGCGGCGGCCGCCAGCCCATCCCGCTCAAGGTGGGCCTGGGCAAGTCGGGCAAGGTGCTGGATGAGAAGACCCTCTCCACCCCCATTCCCGCCAACGTGCTGCCGGGTGACCGCGGCGTGGTGGAACTGGGCGATGTGGTGACGGTGAGCCGTGAACTCACCTCCTTCCCCATCTTCCGGCATAACGGGCACCCCACCGAAATGGTCACCGCCGAACTGGCGGGGGCCTATGAGGCGCCGGTCTACGGCATGATCGCGGTCAACGCGGCGCTGGACCAGCAGGACTGGACCGGGCTGGAGAAGCCCGAGGTCATCCTCCATGGTCAGCCCACGGATGATTCAAAGTCGGCCCTGCTCTGGGACGGCGAATGGGAAGTCACCTGGGTCACCTTCCGCGACATGGGCGGGGCCTTCATGGTGGCGCTCCTCGGCATCTACATTCTCGTGGTGGCGCAGTTCAAATCCTTCAAGCTGCCGCTGGTCATCCTCACGCCGGTGCCGCTCACCCTCATCGGCATCATGCTCGGCCACTGGCTCTTCGGCGCGGCCTTCACGGCCACCTCGATGATCGGCTTCATTGCTCTGGCAGGCATCATCGTGCGCAACTCCATCCTGCTCGTGGATTTCATCACGGGCGCGCGTGAGGCGGGCCGGCCATTGAAGGACGTGCTGCTCGAGGCCGGTGCCATCCGCTTCAAGCCCATCCTGCTCACCGCCATCGCCGCCATGATCGGTGCGGCGGTGATCCTGGCCGATCCCATCTTCCAGGGCCTGGCCATCTCATTGCTCTTCGGCCTGGCGTCATCCACCGCGCTCACGGTGCTGATCATCCCGGCCATCTATGTGGTGCTGCGCGACGACGGCAACCCCACGCCGGCCCCCCCGCGGCCGCCCCAACCAGAACCGGCGGGTCCCTAGGGCACCCGGCGGTGATTGGGAACGAGGGGGGGGGCCCGCCTCTTTGGCGCGGGCGGGTGAGGGGCGGCTACAGATAGCGCTCTTCGAGGTGGGCCATGAAGGCGCGTGGCGACAGGGCCTCGCCCGTGGCCTGACGCATGATTTCCTGCGTCGAGAGGAAACTGCCCTTGGACCAGATGTGGTCGCGCCGCCAGTCGTTGATGCGCGCGAAATGCCCGCGCGCAATATCCTCCTCCACGTCCGGCAGCGCGCGCCGGATGGCGGCAAACTGCTGCGCCGCCGCCAAAGCCCCTAGCGTATAGGACGGGAAATAGCCGAAGGCCCCCGACGGCCAATGCACGTCCTGCATCGGCCCGTCGCGGAAGTTGCCGCGCGTGTCGAGACCAAGGGATTCCTGCATCCTGGCGTTCCAGGCCTCGGGCACATCCTCCGGCTTCAGGCTGCCGGAAATCAGCGCCTGCTCCAGCTCGTAGCGCAGCATGATGTGGAGCGGATAGGTCGCCTCGTCGGCATCGACCCGGATCAGCCCCGGCTTCACCTTCTGCACCGCGCGCACCATGCTGGCCACGCTGACACCCAGAAGTTTGGCCGCGCCGAGATGCTGCCGCGCCAGCGGCAGGGCGAATTTCCAGAAGGCGGCCCGCCTGGCCAATTGCATTTCCACGAACAGGCTCTGGCTTTCATGCAGCGCCATGCCGCGCGCCTTGCCAACGGGCCAGTGCCGCCACTCCCCGGGCAGGCCCTGTTCGTAAAGGCCGTGCCCCGTTTCATGCACAATGCCCATGAGCGACGACAGGAATTCATCCGTGCGGTAGCGCGTGGTCATGCGCACATCGTCCGGCACCCCGCCGCAGAAGGGATGGTGCGACACGTCCAGTCGGCCATGGCCGAAATCGAAGCCCAGCGCCGCCATCACCGCCTGACCCAGCGCCTTCTGCCGTGCCACGGGAAAGGGACCGCGCAGCGCCTTGCCCGCCCGCCGCCTGGCCTGCGCCGCCATGGCCTTCGGAATGAAGTCCTTCAGGAAAACCTTCAGTGTACTGAACACCGGCGTCACCTCGGCCATGCGGTTGCCGGGATCATATTGTTCCATCAGCGCGTCATAGGGCTGAAGCTTCAGCACCTCCGCCCGCCGGTTCGCCTCCTCGCGCGCCAGCGCCACGACCTCGCGGAAGGCAGGCAGGAAGCCGTGCCAGTCATTGTGCGGCCGCAACTGCCGCCACAGTTGCTCGCTCGCCATGCGCGCCCGCACCTGACGGCCCACGAAGTCCGACGACAGGCAGGTGAGATTGCTGTGCATGCGGCGAAATTCGCGCAGGGCCGCCACGCGCGCCGGTTCCGTCGCCGCCGCCTCTGCCGCCGCCAGCCACTCCGCCACCTCCGGCGCCGTGGTCATTTCGTGGTGCAGGGCGGCGATTTCGGCCATGGCCGTGGCCCGGGCCGCGCCCGACCCTTCCGGCATCATGACGGCCTCGTCCACCCCCAGCATGGCCTGGGCATGATCCAGCGCATCAAGGCGGCGGCACAGATGATCGAGCCGGTCAAAGGACATGGGGTCTCTCCAGTTTTTGCATGGAACGCATACACCAGCCGGCCAGCCCGTGCCATTGTGACGGTTGCCAGACTGTCAGGCCATCATTACCCTGCAGGCCAGAAGCAATATCTGGAGTTCATTCATGAATCACCGCCACCGCAAGGTTCTGCACAGCCTGTTCAGCCACCCCATCCCCTCCAACATCCACCTGCATGAAGTGGAGACCGTGCTGAAGGAAATGGGCGCGGAGCTTGGCCACAGCGGCCATGGCCGCATGAGCGTCAATTACAAGGGCAAGGCGCTCACCGTCCATGGCGGTGACCATGGCCTGTCCAAGGACGAGGTGCAGAGCCTGCGCCACTTCCTCACCGGCTGCGGCGTGGACCCCGCGCGCGACTATCCCCTCTGAGCCATGGCGGGGCGGGGCTGGCCGGGGCCCCTTTCCCCCCCTGCCCGGGCGGGGGGGGGGGGAAAGAGCCCGCCCCCCCCGCCCGCGCGGGGTTTTTACCCCCCCTCCGGGCAGCCCCCC
>CALMUW010000081.1 GCA_937872985.1 uncultured Alphaproteobacteria bacterium | reverse complement strand
CACTGGACCCGGGCCGGGGCGCGGGTGGTGGTGCTGGAGGGGCGGGAGCGCATTGGCGGGCGCATCTGGACATCGCGCCTGTGGCCTGACCTGCCCATGGACCTGGGCGCAAGCTGGATTCACGGCAGCACGGGCAATCCCCTGACGGCGCTGGCTGACGAGGCGGGGGCCACGCGCCTTGCCACCAGCTATGAGGCCGCCCTGACCCTGGACGCCACGGGCAATGCCATTGACCCCGACACCTTCCTGCCGCCGGTGGAACGGCTGGTGGCGGCGGCGCGGCGGCGGGCCGAAGGGCTGGACCATGACGTGTCGCTGGCCGGGGCGATCACGGCCACGGCGCAATGGCGCGCGGCCACGGCCACGCTGCGCCGCCGGGTGCGCTATCACATCAACGCCACGGTGGAGCAGGAATACGGCGGCGACTGGTCTGAGGTTTCGGCCTGGAACTTTGACGAGAGTGCTGAATTTTCCGGCCCGGACACGTTCTTTCCCCAGGGCTTCGGCCAGATCACGGCCATGCTGGCGCGGGGGCTTGACGTGCGCCTGGGCGCGCGGGTGGAGGAGATTGCCCGCGAGGCGGAAGAGTTGAGGCTCACGCTGGCCGGGGGCGACAGCCTGAAGGCGGCGGCGGCCATCGTCACCGTGCCGCTGGGCGTGTTGCAGAAGGGGGCGCTCCGTTTTGCCGCGCCCCTGTCGGACGCGAAGCGGCGCGCCATCGCCGGTTTGCGCATGGGGCTTCTCAACAAGTGCTGGCTGCGTTTTGAGCGCGTGGCCTGGCCCGATGACGTGGACTGGATTGAATGGCTGGGGCCGAAGGACGGCGTGTGGGCGGAGTGGCTGAGCCTCGCCCACACGGCCAGGGCCCCGGTGCTGCTGGGCTTCAACGCCGGAGCTCAGGCACGGGAGATGGAGACGCTGGATGACCGCGCCATGGCGGCTTCCGCGCATGCGGCGCTGAAGGCCATGTTCGGAGAAAGCTTTCCCGCGCCGGTGGCCGCACAGGTGACGCGCTGGGCGCAGGACCCCTTCAGCTTCGGGTCTTATTCCTTCAACGCGGTTGGCACCGGGCCCAGAACGCGGCAAGCATTGGCCGCGCCGGAGTGGGACGGGCGGCTGCTGTTTGCCGGAGAGGCCACAGCGCCACGGCACTTCGGCACAGCCCATGGGGCGGTGATGTCAGGCGTGGCTGCGGCTTCTGCCCTGATGCGGTGAGGGTGGGCGATAGTCGGTGTAGCGATAGTCCTGCCGCGCTGCGCCTGTTCCGGGTTTTGCCGCGCAATGTGCCGGAAAAGCGCGGCACATTTTCCGATGGCACGTTTCCAATGGTGCAGGAACAAGCTGAAATGACAAGGGCCCCAGATCGGGGCCCTTGCATTAACCAGAATGCGTCGGTCAGAAGTGCAGGTTGACGCCGAGGCGCAGCAGGTCGGCGGAATAATTCTTCAAGCCGCAGCCCGGGGCCGTGCAGTTGGTCGGGGCAAAGACGAAGTCCTTGCCGTTGTCGAAGACGTGGAGATATTCCACCTTGACCGAGATGCGGTCGGTGGCCGCATATTCCACGCCGCCACCGGCGACGAAGTTCCAGAAGGTCTTGTCGTCGCCGAAACGGAGCTGACCATAGACATCCGAGGCGGCAATGCCCGCGGTCAGATAGGGCAGGTGGCGCCCCAAGGCCACGCCGGCGCGCAGGCGGGCCGTGCCCATGCCGTCAATATTGGTCTTGCAGCCAGTGTTGCAGCCGTAGGCAGGCGTGCTGTCCGAAGAGCCATCCATGTTTGCCAGAACGTAATCGGCCTCGGCGCCGAGGACGAGCTTGTTCTGAAACTGATGGTTATACCCCAGTTCCAACCCGCCGAGCAGGCCATCGGAATCGAGCTTCGGTCCGTCATAGCTACAGCCGTCGTCGTCGCAATGCTGGCTGTTGCCCCAGCCATAACCGGCCACCAGACCGCCATAGAACCCCGACCAGTCAAAGGTGGAGACCTCAAGGTCGGCGGCGCGTGCGGAGGTCGTGGCCAGTGCCAGAAGGGCGGTGGCGGATAGGAGGGGGAGAATGCGAGAGAACTTCATTTCCGTTGCCTGTTTCAAGGGGGCGGTTGTTATTCAAATGCAATGCGATTGAGATCAGAATTTCCAGGAGACACCCAGACGGATATCGCTGGTTGTCAGTTTCGCCCTGATCTGTTCATTGGGGAAGTTGTCGAAGGTGTCCTTGAGAGTGCCATAGTCAGTGTAGCGATACTCCAGACGCAGAACAGCACGTTCGCTCAGAGCATAGTCAGCGCCCGCGCCAAGGGTCCAGCCCACCAGCGTGTCGGAGTTGTTGGAAATATCTGTATCGTGAGCGAGGCGGACGCTGTAGTCACCCACGGCAATACCGCCCGCCACATAGGGGAGAAGGCGATCAAACGCCATGCCGGCCCGCACTCGCCCGGCACCGAACCAGTCGAGTTTGCCGGAGTGGATGAAGGTCGCAAAATCATCGGTTACCGCCGAGCCTTTGATACCGCCATAGTTGATGTCGGCATCGAGTCCAAGGATCAGACGATCCGCTGCACGCCAGTTATAACCCGCATAGAGGCCGCCAAAGAGTCCGTCCGGGTCGACCTTTGCCGTCCCATGCAATATGGTGCCGCCTATCCGATCATAGGTGCGGGATTTTCCCCAGTCATAGCCGAATGCCGCACCGGCATAGAAGCCCGACCAGTCGAAGGACTGGATTTCCAGATCGGCGGCACGGGCCGGCAGGGCTGACAGCCCGACAACCGCTAGCGCACACGCAATCCCCGCAAGTTTTTTCATTGCCGTCACTCCGTTCAGAATTTCATCTCAAGATAGGGGCCGGTCTGGAAGTAACCGCTGGTTCCCTCGTTTTTGCCAAAGCCGGTGGCATCGGTGATGCCGACGTTCACGTTGTCCCACCATTGCGCCTGCCAGCCCAGAACCGCGCGTGTCGCCGCAAGGTTGAAGCCCACGCCGACATGCCCGTCGAGACTGAAGGCCGTGGTGTTCCGGTTGGTGCATTGGGTGCATAACCAGCCGGGATCGGCATTGGTCTTGATCTCGCCGAAGAGCAGACTGGCACCGAGACCTGCCTCCAGCGTGCTGGAATCACCCAGCGGTTTTGACAGATCAGCCCGCAGCATGGGGCCAAGACCGCGGAAATCGTGGTTGATATGCTCGCTGTGGTAATGGACGTCATTGTTCCACGCGGCGTAGCGCAAGCCCATGGCGAGCCGGAGATCGCTGTCTCCTGCCTTGGTGTTATAGCCAGCCTGAATGTCGACAGCCCACATCCGGGCCTGCAGGTCACCGGCGCCATTGAGGGAGTCTGATACCTTGCCTTTGGAGAAGTCGCCGTATTGCAGCGCCAGTGCTGCATCCCAGGCATCCCAGCGATACCCCGCCAGGCCCTTCAGTAGAAAGCCATCACCCAATCCGCGCTGCTCATAGGGGCCCGCGAAAATCTGCCAGTCGTCATTGAGCGATGGCAGAACATAGGAGCCCGACAGAGACCCGAACAATCCATGCGGATCATCCGGTGCCAGATCGGCGGCGTGGCCAGACATGGATAAAAGCGAAAGGGCCCCCAAAGCACAGCACAGCGAGCGCATGTTCATCATGCTGCTCTCCTGAATCAGATTTGCCCCAAGCACGAAGATACCGAAATGGCGCGCAGAGTATACACACGAATGCGTTGTGGTGCGTTGCACGCAAAACCCTGAGGCGTTCAATCTACGCGGGAAAAATACAGATGAGTTTGATTCAATTCACATAAACCGTGGTCAGAGGATCAGGGCGCGGTGGCGCCTGCTGTGGCTCTCGCGCCACAGCAGACGGCAAATCCGTGGAGAAGCCCACAGTTCTGCGCCCAGGGATAAAAGGTCAGTCATGTTGACATTTCTCACCTGCGGTGGTCTGGTTCGGCTTCATCCATCAGTTTGAGGACGGTTCCATGCTGGACTGGGAACACATCTTTGCCTCGCGCTCCACGCGCATGAAGGCCTCCGAGATCCGCGAATTGCTGAAGCTGCTCGATCAGCCCGAGATCATTTCCTTCGCGGGCGGCATTCCCGATCCCAGGCTCTTTCCGGCGGATGATTTCGCCCGCGCCTACACCACGATCCTCAGCGGGGCAGGGGCGGGCAACGCGCTGCAATATTCAGTGTCCGAAGGTTACAAGCCGCTGCGTGAATGGCTGGTGGCGGAGATGGGCAAGCTCGGCATTGCCTGCGGCGTCGATAATGTCTTCATCGTTTCCGGCTCGCAGCAGGGGCTGGATTACCTCGGCAAGCTGTTCCTGTCGCCCAATGACACGGCACTCGTCACCTGGCCCACCTATCTCGGGGCCTTGCAGGCCTTCAACGCCTATGAGCCGAACTATGACCAGTTGAACCTCAACGGCAACCGCACGGCGGCGTCCTATGCCGAGGCGGCGAAGCAGGCCGGGGGCCGGGTGAAATTCGCCTATATGTCGGCCGACTTCGCCAACCCCACGGGCACGACACTTTCCCGCGCCCAGCGCGAGACGGCGCTGGAACTGGCGGAGGAACTGGACATCGCGGTGATCGAGGATGCGGCCTATCAGTCGCTGCGTTTCGACGGTGAGGCGGTGCCACCCATCCTGGCCCTGGAACTCCAGAAGAAGGGCGACATCAACCAGTGCCGCACACTCTATTGCGGCTCCTTTTCCAAAACTTTGGCGCCGGGCCTGCGCGTGGGCTGGATCTGCGGAGCGGAGAGTGTCATCCGCAAGCTGGTGCTGATGAAGCAGGCGGCGGACCTGCACTCCTCCACCATCAACCAGATGGCCATTGCCGAAGTGGCGGCGGCGGGCTTCGGCCAGCAGGTGGACAAGATCCGCGCCGCCTATGCGTCGCGCCGTGACGCCATGCTGAAGGCGCTGGAAAAATACATGCCCAAGGGCGTGAACTGGACGCGGCCCGAGGGCGGCATGTTCATCTGGCTCACCCTGCCAGAGGGCATGGACGGGGCGGCGCTGCTCGCCGCTTCCATCCGAACCGAGAAGGTTGCCTTCGTGCCGGGCAAGGCCTTCTTTGCCGATGGCTCGGGGGCCAACACCTTCCGGGTCAGCTTCTCCTGTGCCGACGAGCAGATGATTGATACGGGGATTTCTCGTCTGGGGCGGCTCATCGCCCGCGAGATGCCGAAGGGCTGATCACTCGATGCCGATGAGGGCCTTGGCCTCGGCGGTCACGTCCTGGCCCTCTTCCTCGTTGCCCGCGCCGCAGAGCTGCACCGCCTGATTGCGCATGTCTTCCACCTGGTCCTTCTGGCCGGGGTCCACCTGACCGGAGGCGAGGGCGGCGTCAATCTTGGCGATATCGTCGGCGCAGGAGCCGGCAAGCGCCGGTGCGGCACCGAGGCTGAGGGTGAGGGCAAGAACGAGTGTGGCGGTTTTCATGTCAGTCGTTTCCAAAGAGGGCGGAAGTATTCCCGCCTGATCGCCGATGGCCATGGCGGTGAACCATGGCAAAACTTGGCCGGAATTCCCAGAGGCGAAGAAAAATCCTGATCTGCGGCAGGGCCGCCACAGGATCAGTTGACCAGGCGCACCCCGGTCATTTCCGTGGCCGTGGAACATTGCCCGATGGCTTCGAAGGTAAAGTCCAGGTAGTCGAAGTCGCCGCCATCTTCCCAGTTATAGGCCTTTTTTTCGCCGCAACCCGCCGCCGCAAACAGGTTCAGGGGCTCGGACAGCACCGTGTCGCCTTGCTTGATGTAGTTGATCAGATCGGGCTTGTCGGTGCGGTTGGTGGTATAGGTGCCGAATTCCGGAAACCACAGGCTTTCGGGATTGATGTCCATCTGCAGATAGAGCGCTTTGGCATTGGCGACCGTCACCCAGGCGGTTGAAGACATGGTGATGTCCTGGGCACCGCCGTTGTAAAGGTAATCCATCCGCCACACCTCGGTCGGGGGGTCGCCCTCCTTGAACACGGCGAAAAGGCGAACAGTCTTGTCGAAGGTGCCCTTGG
>CALMUW010000080.1 GCA_937872985.1 uncultured Alphaproteobacteria bacterium | reverse complement strand
CGATCTATCTCCGCACGCCGCAGTCAATGCCAGACGGCCCTCGCCGGAGGGATACGATGCAAAGGACCGGATGCTCGAAGCAGGCGCTGCCGCTCCTCGTGATCGCGACGCTCTCGCTGACCGCCTGCGCGACGGCACCTTCTAGGCCGTCCGTCGCCTGCCCGCCGGTCGCGGCTTACGACTGTGCCTTCCAGGCACGGCTTGCCGATGAAATCCAACGCCTGCCACCCGGCGCAGCGCTGGAACGAGCGATGCTGGACTACGCCCGGCTGCGCGATCAGGCGCGGGCGTGTTCTGGCCGTTAAGGCAAGTGAGCAGATGCGTAGCTAAACGCTTGAGCTGCACTTTTTTCTGGCCAGATCTTGGTCTCAATTCCCTTGCTGAAGCAAATCAGTTGTCTGCGGATCGCCTCAGTTTCGGCAGTGAGATCAACGGTGGCGAACCTGATGCCGTGGCCCTGGATCGTGATCGCCTCGTCTACGGTCTCGCCAATGGCAGGGTGCAGCAGCAGGCCCTCGGCGCTGTCGGCCAGCGGGTCGCCACGCCCGGACTGCGACCGGAGATAGGCGTAGATCTGATAGAGGTATCCGCTGCGCAGCGTGGCCTCGCGCCGCCAGCCCGGCGTGACGATCTCAGTGAACTTGGTGTCGATCACGATGCGCCTGCCCGCCAGCAGATCGTCGAGCACGACGTCGGTCCGCATGCCTGGCAGGATGTCGCGGGCGCCGTCGGTGCACCAGTCGAGTGGCCAGTCGAACGGACGGCCCGTGCGCGAGTCCCAGCGCTCGGACGGCAGCACCGCGCGATAGAAGCCGCCCACTGCCCGCTCGAACAGCCGTCGCGCCCATTGTTCCTCCCGATCCGGCATCGGCAGGGGTCTGGGGCCCGCCCGTTCGGTGGGCAGGACAAGGTCCATCGCCAGCTTCGCGGCCGCCAGCATCTCTCGATCCGCCGCGTCGTGTCGTCCGATGCGGTCGGCACTGAGCTCGCTCCGCGTCGGCATCGCGCCCGAAACACCCAGCGCCTGCATATCCGCTGCGAGGCGACGGCAGCGATGGCGCAGATCCGGATCCGACACCAGTCGCGCTACCGCTTCCAGTGCGCCGCGCACGAAGCGGTTACGCGGCGTGTCGACGCTGAGCTCGACGAAGCGACATGCCACCGCGCCGCGCGCGAGCAGCTGACGACGCTCGGTGCGCAGGACGTCGATCCGGCCCCGCACGCGAGAGAGGTCCCCGCTGCGCGACCGATAGCCCAGGCTCAGCTGGCGCCGCTGGCGCTCCGCCACCGCCTGTGCAAGCAACCTCGCGACGAGATCGGCGATCTCGTCCGGATTGCGTTCGGCATCGACCAGCGCGCGCTCCGACGTTTGCAGGAGATCCGACGCATATAGCATCAGCAGCCAGATGTTGCGCACCGGGATACGCCCGATGAAGCCCGCGGCCCCGCCAGCCTTGTGCAACAGATCTGCTGCGGCGTTCACCATCCCTGCAGCAGCTTCTCGACGGCCTCGCGCGCCGATTTCGGGGCATCGAACCAGTATTCGTCGAGCAGCGGGCCGATTTCCGTTTCGGCTACCTGGCGGAACCACACCCTCGTCGTCCCCGGTTCCAGCTTCATGGTCGGCGTGACGTAGCTGTGCCCGATCTCGAACTGCCGGCCAAAGCTCTCGGCGATCCGGGCGTTCAGCGCGAGAATGCGCTGTTCGATGTCGTCCACGAGGGCGGGCTCGACGCCCCCTTTCTCGGTCACCCAGTGCCGCCAGGCGGGCCCGAGACGCGGCTCGAGGCCGGCGAAGGCGAAACGCCTCCGAAAGGCGAGGTCCACGAGCGCCAGCGAGCGGTCGGCGATGTTCATTGTGCCGATGACGAACAGGTTCTCCGGCACATGCACCGGGCGGCGCACGCCGTCGGCATCGGGATAGCAGAGTTCGAGCGCTTCGCGCGGCGTGCGTTTGCCCGCCTCCAGCAGGGTCAGCAGCTCGCCGAAGATCTGAGCGGGGTTCCCGCGGTTGATCTCCTCAATGATCACGACGAAACGGGCCTCCGGCCGGCTCAGCGCCGCGCGGATCGCCTCCATGAAGACACCGTCGGCGAGGGTCATCTTGCCTTCGCCGCTGGGACGCCATCCGCGTACGAAATCCTCGTAGGAAAGGTTCGGGTGGAACTGGACGGCCCGCACGCGCACCTCGTCGCGCTCGCCCATGAGCGTGAAGGCGAGGCGCTTGGCGATCCATGTCTTGCCCGTCCCCGGCGGCCCCTGCAGGATCAGGTTCTTGCGCGTGCGCAGGCGTTCCAGAAGACGCTCGATCTCGGCGCGTTCCAGAAAGCATCCATCCTGCAGGATGTCATCGACGGAATAGGGCTCTGGCGGCGCGGGCACCTGGACGGGCTCGACGGCGGCCTCTTCCTCATCCCCTATTGCATCCGGCGCCGCCTTGTCGGGCGCGGGTCGGACATCCTCGGGCGCTTTGTGGTGCCAGGAGGCAAGCGACAGCTCGGGAAAGCTGTGCACGGAATAGCTGTCCTCGCCGAAGCGCGCCTTCAGGTCGTCCACGAGCTTGAGATAAGTCGCACCGCTGCAAGGCTTCTGCGGCCCGATCGTCGGGATCTTCAGCTGCAGCCGATCCGTCAAGAAGGCGCGCGAGTTGCTGTCGAGGGTCGGGAACTCCCAGGGGTACGACCAGTAGAGACCCGTCGAGAGGTTCCACGAGGCCCCCCAGACCTGCACGGCAGCGTCGTATGCCTCGATGAACGCCGTACGTCGCTCCGGCTGATCGCTCTCCACGAGGGCCGCGGCGGCCGCGAACACTTCCCACAGCCGATCGATGTCGCCTTCGCCGCGTTTATCGCCATAACTGAAGAACCACGAACGCTGGTTGTTCAGGACAGGAATGCCCTCGAAGGAGGCGGGCGGCTCATCCTCTACGCCGATCAGCTTTGCCAACGGTCCTGCGATCAGGCGGCGGTTGGCATCCGTCATTGAGCGGTTGAACGTGCCCATCGCCGTGAAAGGGCAGATGTCGCGCAGCGGCCCGGTTCCACCTTCAGGATAACGGTCCTGCAGATAGCTGAGACCTGCCGTATCCTTTGCGATGGCGTGGATGCCCTCGATCAGCGGCCGCCGGTCTGCACGGTAGTCGAGCAGCTTCGCCGCGACCGCGCTGTAGAACCCCGTCCAGCGGAACCGCCGCTCGCCGTCGAGGTCCCCGAACCGCTCGCGCCAGAAGGGCTCGTTCCGGAAGCGGTCGATGTCCTGGGGCTGGCCGTCGAAGGCGAAGGCCAGCAACCCGTCCTCCATCCAGCCACCCGGCGCTACCCGCCAGACCGTCGCGCGATTGGTATAGAAATACCACTCGCGGGGTGCCGAAACGGGCAGCCAGTCTACTCGCACATGCTTGCCGTCATCGTCATTCGCGACGATCGTGCCGACCGCCTTGATCGCCATAACTGAAACAGTGGCACCGTGGCCGTCGAAAGGGAGATTATGCTTTCGCGTGTAGGAAGACTTGATCGCGATCTTGTCCCCCGGCCGCATTGCGCGCACGAGATCTCCATACCTGCCATCGTCGTAGCCGTTTTCCCAGATTCCCTCAGCGACAAATCTCGGCGTCTGATCCTCGGTCCGATTGTACGCCGCGCCGACAAACCAGGAAGGGCGTGCGTTCGCTTCTGTTACCATGGAATCCTCTCCAATACCGCGACGATCAGACCGTCAATGGCGCCTTCATTTCGCTTAGTCTCTCCATCATCTTGCCGACGTAGGTCGCCTTGTCTTCCTCTTGGAAGAGGATGTTCCGTGCTTCCATCGCGGGCTTATCGACCGCCCACAGTAGTCTCATGACGTGTGAGGGTGTATTCGAGACAATAAAGCTGCTCAAGGTCACCGATGGCTCGCCAAGGCGGCGTTCAATATCCTTGATGGTCTGAAAGAACTGAATTTTGGGATCGTTGAACCCGATATTCCGAATGCCCTTCGGATCGACAAAGGCGATGAATTGCTTGCTGCCCGAAATCAGCCAGAGGATGAAATCCGGATGAAAGTTGCCAGCTTCGAAAAACCCGACGCCGCGTCCCTTACTCAAATTGCGCAGCAGATAGAGCTCTTTGTCAGCGAAAAACGCTGGCGTGCCGTCATGAAATGACTTCACGTCCTCGACCAGATTTCGCTCGCCCTTGTTGAGCGGAACCGGACTGACCTCGACAATGTTCTGATCGAGATACAGAAGCGGCTCATAGAGATGCCGCCCGAACCAGATCGCCTTCATGCCGCTGAATTCCCACGGCTTCAGATCACCTTTCTCGATCATGTCCTTCAGCTCCGTGAGTTTCGTAACGATCTCTTCCTGCGACCGGTCGAGGAGGATGCGGTAGTAACCTTCGCCGTCTTCATCTCGGCCCTTGGGGAAGTTGGGATCGTTCTCCGCCAGTTCCTGAAACTCGAGATGCGGCAACTCCCATTCGCGCTTGCGGAACGTGTAGTAGCGCTCGGTGAACTTCTTCAATAGGGACAGGGCGATCTCTTCCCAAAGTCGGACTTTCTCGAAAGAGTCACACGCGAGCTCTTCTGCAGGAATGAGCAGCTGATACCAACTCTGGTCGGTAAGAAGGTCGGCAATCCCATCTGCTGAAAGGTTGAGATTGTACCAGCCGCGCTCGGCCTTGAACCGCTCAAGCTCGAAATAGAGCCGGTCGAGGTCGAGGAAGGCGATGTGCCTTGCGTTCAGATGGGCCTGGTTTGGCGCGGCCTCGACATCGCCACCGGCGACTCCGCCCGATTTCATGGCTTGGATTTTTGGATACCAGTTGAGAACAACCTGGTTCTTCTGAAGGTATGCCGTTGCCTCTTCCTTGGCCGGATCGGGCTTCGATAGGGTAGGAATCGGCCCCAACCGCCGGAACGCGTCGCCGAACTCGGTGCTTACGCCGTTGATGGTGTTCTTCAGACGGATCATCTTGAGCTTCTGGGTACCCAAGTTCTTGATGATCGGCAGCATGAACTCGATCCGGTCGTCGTTGACCGGCAGCCCTTCCTCTTCGAGGAAGTCGCGGAATTGGGCCATGTAGTCGGCCCGAATCCCAAAAATCGACAGCGTTTCCAGCGCGCCGATGTGCTTGGGGCGCTCGATCTCATCCGGCAATTGCGCCTTGCCGCTGCGCTTTAGGCTCGAACCATAACCCTTGAGCCGGACACCGCGGCCGAAGAGCTGGATGATCTGGGAGCCTTCGGTCTGGCCGACATTCATCAGGCCCATGGTGCTCACCCGCCAGCTGTTCCAGCCTTCGGTAAACTTCTTCGAGCCGATCAGCAGATTGACGGTCGAATGCGGTGTGTTGATCCCATGGAAGAGCGAGCCGGCGAACTCGCTGTCCTGGGTCGCGATCCCATTGTCCTCACACAGTTTGACCAGCTTGGCGTCGTCGCCGACGTTGATCACGCCGAAGGGTTCGTTGTCGCCGACACGCAGCGCAATCTCGCCGGTGGCGCCCTTCAGGTTCTCGACATGGAGAGCGCCGCCACCTGCCGCGTTGAATAGGACCGCAAGCGTTTCGTCGAACACCTGCGCGGCGGAGAGGCCGAGCGTGTTCAGATAGGTGAAGCGGCCTGCGAACAGGTTCTTTCCGCCGGCGGTGACAAGGCCCTGATTGAGGACGCGCTCGATGCGTTCAATGCTTGCAGAGCGATTGGATAGGTAACGGGAGAGGAACTTAAGGATCTCGATGATGTCGGAGGCATCTCGTGAGGCCAGCGTCTTCGTCACGCTTCCGCCGACAAAAATCCAGAGCGGCTTGTCGATGTTGAACGGGCGGAATGCGAAGCCCTGCTCCTTGAAGAGCCGTTGCTGCTGAAAGAACGCCAGAAGGCACGCGACCAGATAGGCGTCGAGATGGTTCGCTTGCGTCCCCTCGTCAAGGTTGAGGATCTGGTAGTCCTTCCCGAAACCGTCGCCATAGAAGTAGCGGTAGGAGTAATCGAACAGGATGCTCTTGGTGTAGGTGTCGGTCAGCGCCCGATTGCCCTTCACCGCCTGCCCGAAGGTGGCGGAGTATTCGAACGAGAATCCCTTCTCGCAGAGCGCGTTGCGGAAGCGCATCCAGGCCCCTTCCTCGCCGCCCGATGCGCCACGGTGCCCCTCGTCGACCAACACGAGGTTGTTCCCCTCGAAGGCGTCGATGGCGATGGTCTTGTCGCCCATTTCGTCCTTTAGCTTGTGGATGTCGAGGATCTCGATCCGCTGCCCGGCGAAGAGCCCGGTGCCGTCCTTCTGGAACAGCTCGGCCGCGAGGCCCGCCGCTTCGAACTCCCGTAGATGCTGCTGGCTCAACCCTTCGTTCGGTGTGAGCAGGATGATCCGGTTGAGCTCGCGGCGCCGGCCGTGCTTGTCGAGATAGAACTGGTATTGCAGGATGTTAGCGTGCATCAGCAGCGTCTTGCCGCTGCCGGTCGCGCTCCAATAGGCGATCTTGTTGATCTGCAACCAAGCCTCGCCGTCTTCCTTGAACGGCGCAATGTGGTCCGCTTCCGGCTTGTCGGCATTGCACGCGGCGACCTGCTCGTTGATCGCCTTCAAGAGCGCGGCAGGATCGCTGAAATAGCGATCAAGATAGATCTCGGTGAAAAGCAGCGTCAGGTACTGAAAATACTTCCAGACGATCGGCGCTTCGCCGCGTGTGATGCGTCGCTCGTTCAGGCGCTGGGTGTGCTTGACGATGTTCTGATCGTATTCCAGCAGCAGCTCGGTGGGTAGCTTGGTCAGGTTGAAAAGCTGCGCCGTCAGCGCGTGATGGAAGTGATGGACGTTGTTCTCGTCCATGCCTTCCAGCTTCTCGTTGCGCAGATGCTCAGCGAGCTGCTCGAACCGCTTCACGTCGAACAGCGAGAGCAGCCACTGGTTCAGAACCAGTTTGTGAACGAAAGGAACCTGCGGCCGGCCGTTCGCACGGCGGCGCGGTGCGGCAGGTCCAGCTGCTGCGGCAGCGGAATTGCGAGGGCGGCCACGCGGCATCACAGACCCTCCGTGTCAAACATCAGCCGGTGGAAGTCCTCTTCGATCAGGCGGACCTTCCATGTGTCATCGGCGGCCTTCAGGTTCTCCAGATTGTTGTCGCCGTTGACGTAGATCAGGCCGAACTCGCTGTCCTTGGCGGAATAGCCGGCGCGCGTGAACCAGGTGTCGAGCACGAGGTTGTCCTGCTCGGGATTGCCGGTGAGCTTGCGCCAGATGATCAGCGCGCGGCGCCCGTCCGGCGTGGTGCCGGTCACGGTGCGGAACCACCATGGGCCGGCTGCATCCTGGCGTAGCCGCCCCTTTAGGCCGAGCCGTCCCTCGGTGTCGCGCTCGAATTCAGCCGTGAAGGTCTGCGGCGCGGCGATGGCCTGCACGGTAAGGCCGATCAGCCAGTTGAACGTCTCCAGCAGATCGACATTCACCTCCCGGCTTTCGTCCGATCCCGGGCGCTTGACCTTGAGCTTGTAGGCGGTCGGATCGGCAAAGGCCCTCACGTTCAGCAGCGACTGGCTGCCGCGTGTCTCCACGTCGAGCATGTAGCGGAGCATGTACTGCTCCTTCAGGCGATCGGCGCCCTGCGCTTCGGCCGACGCCAACAGGTCGTCCTGCCTTGCTGTGCGCCGAGGCACCAGATTGTTGAGGGCGTCTTCGTAGGACTCGAGGCGCAGGATTTTCACGAGGCTTGAAATGCCCTCCCGCGAAAGCGGTTTTCCATCCCGCCAGTCGCGAGAGTAGAGCGCCTTAATGACCCGAGGCTTCAGGACCGTGTCGAAATACTCGCCGACTTCCGCCAGCATGAACTTGCGGGAACCGTTGTCGTCGCGGTTAAGTCGAATGACGGCGTGGGCCGTGCTGCCCGAACCCCCGAAACAATCGAGGATCGTGCTATCTGCGCGTCCGGCATGCTGGATAAAGCGAGCAACAAAATCGGCATGCTTGGGCGCTAGAAAAACACCAGAGCGACCGAACATCGCTGATGTTTGCTTCTCACCATCCGAATAGTCAGTGAAAACACTTTTTCCGACGTTTGTCTCTACTTCATGTAGAAAGCGCTTGAGTTGGGGAACTTTGGTTTCATCGTCACCCCACACGATCCGACCATCTCGGTCTAGAGAAACAAAGCTACGGCGTTCGGGCGAGTCCGCATCGTCGTCATAGGCGAACTTCCAACCGCTTTTCGGATGGGGAGAAGGCTTTTTCGTTGCTGGATGGGGCGGACGATAAAAGCGCCAGTTCGGATGATTGCTATCTCTCGTGCTTGCCGCCTGTTTTGTGGCAGGCATTGAGGAGTCCGCCTCTCTCCAGACCCATATGCGCGCTTGTTTGGCTTCTGCCTCGGCTTCTGCAACAAGAATGCCGTCGGCGCCGCGATACTCAACGTTGCTGTAGTTGAAGAGTCCCTTCCAGGGATCATTGCCCTTCTCGTCCTCCCATTCTAGCCCTTGTGCCTCAACCTCATCCCGATATTCGACCTTATGGCGCTCATAGAGCGACTTCAGCTCCTTCTCAATTTCAGAGATGGCCGGATACTTTGGATTGAGGGACGCCATCAAACCCATAACCTCTTCGAAGCCGGGCTTGGGCTCCCGGAACATCGCCTTGTCCTGTTCGGCAACGGTCCGATTCTTCGCGTAGACCAGCACATACTCGTGGTTTGTCGAGTAATTCGGCGCCTGGCTATTGTTCGTATTCATGGACCAGATCAGTTCTTCGATCCGGTTCTCACGCCCGAACACGTCGTCGAGCATGTGCTCCAGCACCGTTCGCTCAGCTTTATCGATGCTGACAAAGATCGCGCCATTGTCGGGCAATAGGGGATGCAATGATGCAATCCGATCAAACATCATCGAAGCAAAAGAAGAATGCTTATAATTGTTCTTGTACGGGATCGCGCTGCTCGCCGTGTTGTAAGGCGGGTCGATATAGACGCACTTGACCTGCTCTCGCATCCGACTACGCACGAGTTGCAGCGCCTGGAAGTTGTCTGAATGGATCAGCGTTCCATCGATCTTGGTATCAACGGGATCAATTTTTGCCAGCAGGCGATCCTTGAATGCACTCTCGAAGAAGTGCGTATCGACGAGTAGATGCGAATTGGATTTCAGAAACAGAACCGTGAGCGGATTTGAGTAAGCTGGCGCTATGAGATCGCCCTTGATCTCATCAATCGCAAACAGTCGCACCCACTCCTCGCGCTGTGCGTCGTTGGCAGCGATCTCCGAATAAAACTCCTCCGGAACGCGATCCAGCGTGATGCAATAGTTCGTTTCCACGACGAACTTCTTCTTCAGCCACAGCTTCTTCTGGAAATCCTCAAGCTGCGCGATGAAATCGATGACCTTGCCCGCAATCCGGCGGATCACCTTGATCTTCGAAAGATACTGCTCGACGCGCGGCGCGGTGTCGCTCTCGATGTCGTCGAGATGCATCACCTCGTTCTTGACGTAGAAATCCAGCTCGCGACGCAGGAATCCGCCGAGGTCCTTGTGGATGAAATAGTCGAAGGTGTTGCGGGCAGTGTAACGCTTCAGATGCCCTTCGAGACGGGAATGGCCGGGCGTCTCGCCGTTCAGGTTCACATGCGGCTTGGCGAGCTCGGCAATCCAAGAGGTGAAGGCGGCATCCGTGACCGCCAGAATGCGGCTCACGGCCGACGCCGTGAGGTCCTTCTGTGCCGGTGGCTTCTTCTTCCCCTCGCGTTCGTTCTCCGGCCAGTCGTTCAGCGTCGCCGGACGGTAGGCAAAGCGCAGCACCAGCTCGCCGTCTTCCTCGGCGATGAAATCCGTGGGTGCCAGGATGAAGACGCGGTCCTTCCCCTCGGCGGCCTTGATGTTGCCGTGCTCGCCCTCGGCCGCGTCCACCAGCCGGAAGTGGACGCGCATGGGCTTGGCGGCATCGTCCGGCTTCAGGCGGAAGGCGTAGTCGCGCAGGTACTCGCTGGTTTTGATGTAATACTGGTCACGGTTGGCCCAGTGAAGTTTGACCTCCTCGCCCTCATAGGGGATCGCGTAGACGCCCGGCCGATAGACGCGCTTGGCCAGAAAGTCGCCCTCGGAATAGTAGCGGCGGAAGAAGCTGTAGAGGTGGTCGTAGACCTCATTCTCAAGCCCGCCGATATCGACCGCGTCATTGGCGAGCCTGGCGCGCAGGTCCTTGACCTTCGGCAGCGTCTCGGGATCAGCGCCGAGGCTCTGCGCCTGCTCGATTGCCTTGGCCAGTTCCTTCTCCAGCTCCGCCTTGTCGGCCGTCTTGTAGAGGCCGAACGCCTGTTTCACCTGCGGCAGCAGATCCCTGTCGAGGAACTGCGTCACCTCGGCGCTCTTGGCGTGCATGATGCGGTAGAGGCCGAAATCGAGGTCGGGCTGATCGAGCTGGAACAGCTCCTTCAGCAGGGTTTTCAGCTTCTCGAATTTCTGGCTCATACGCGTCTCATTTCTTGTTCAGATTGCGTTCGCGGCGGATCAAACGACCCGCCACCGGATGGTGAAGAGGGCTTCGGTTTCTGTCCGCTGGGCAAGCCGGCGCTCAAGCTGGTCGATGAGCGTGTCCCGCTTCTCCATGATCTCGTCTTCCACCGTGAAAATCTCTTGCCGCTGGCGGCGCTGCTGGCGCTCCAGCTTCTGGATTTTCTCCTGGATAGAGTGCTGCTCCTCAAGCGTCACGGCCTGGCGCGCCTGGCGGCGCAGCACCTTGATCTGCTCCTTGGTGTCGGCGAGCGCCTTCTCGGCCGAAAGCACCATGTCGTCGGCCCATTTTTCGAGTTTCTCACGGGCCTGATTGAAGTGGGCGCTGTTCTGCTCAAGGGAGAGGCTGATCGTCGCCTTGGCGTGGCGCTGCGCTTCTGCTTCAAGCCGTTTGGTGACCGCGTCGGGGATTGCCGTCGGTGCATCGGCGTGGCCCGAGCAGCCGAACAGTTTCTCCATGGTTTCCTGATCGAGCGTCGCGCCATCGTCGTCGAAGCCGGAGAAGAGGAGATACTCCTCCCGCTCATAGGACTCGATTTGCAATCGCGTCAGAACGAGATGGCCGGATTTGCCGCGAAGAGCTTCGACGACGTGAAGGCGCGTGGCGTGGTTCGTGACATCGAAGGTGACGACGGCTGCGGGCGATTCGAGTGATTTTCCGCCTTGAACGACCTTCTCTCCGAGAGGGTGCGACAGGCGATAGAGGAAACGGCTCGGCTCCTCGCTCCGATCTTGTCCAGGCTCCGGCTGGGACTTCGAAATGAGGTGATAGCGGCCCGGCGAAATCTCCGGGCTCGGCGGGACCTTAAGATCGAACGCAAGCGCATCGTCATCGAAGCGGGCACGATCCGCCAGAATGAATCGCGTCAGTGACCAGAAACGCTGGCCGACCCGGTCGAGTTGGGCCTTGGCGTCGGCAAGCCGAATTCGCAGGCGCTGGTGAACATCCTCATCGAAGCGCTCGAAGAGCTTGCGGCGCGTGTCGTCCATGCGGGCACGGATGCTCTCGTCCATCTCCGCTTGGAGTTTCTGGAATGCCGCCTCGATCTCATGTGGGTATCGACATTCCTGATAGATCGCCAGGATGCGCTTCTCGAAGTCGACCCCTGACTCGATGCTGCCCAGCACGTCATCCGATGCACCAAAGACACCATTAAAGAGGTTGAACTTCTCGCCGAGCAATTCGAGGACACGGCGGTCAGCCTCATTGCGCTCGTTCAGGAAATTGATCACGACGACGTCGTGCTTCTGCCCATAGCGATGGCATCGACCGATCCGCTGCTCGATCCGCTGCGGGTTCCACGGCAAATCGTAGTTGACGACCAGCGAGCAGAACTGAAGGTTCACGCCCTCCGCTGCTGCTTCTGTTGCAAGCAGGATCGTCGCATTATCGCGAAAGTGCTCGACCAATGCGGCGCGCACGTCGATGGCGCGCGAACCGGAGGAACGGCCTGTCAGCCTGTTCTTTGCAAGCCAGGCTTCATAGATCTGCGTCGCTTCCGGACCCGTGTTGGTGCCATTGAAGACGACGACCTTGTCCTTGTAGCCGTGACTTTCCAGGAAGCTCTTGAGGTAGTCCTGCGTCCTGCGAGATTCGGTGAAGAGGACCGCTTTACGCGCAGCGCCTGTTTCAGCCATCTGCGCAAAGCCAATGTCCAAAGCCTTGAGAAGCGTCTCGGTCTTGGTGTCGACAGGAATACTCCGCGCCCGCGCACTCAGGCGCTCCAAGAGCTCGATTTCTTCCTTCAGCTTCGCCCGGTCGATCGGCCCAGCGACGGGGTCCGATGAATCAGTTTCGGCGTCATCTCCGAGGATGTCATCGAGCAGCTCGTCTTCGATCTCTTCGGCTTCGATGAGACGTTCGGCAAATTCTGGATCGTCCTTGATCTGCTCGTCGCGGAGCGTTTCCAATCTCGCGCGCAAGGTGTCGAGCGTGCCGGCGATTGCCAGAGACGACGAGGCTAAGAGCTTTCTCAGGATAAGAGCTGTGAGGTGTCTCTGGCGCTGCGGGAGTGCGTAGCTGTTGGGGCGCTGCAAGAAGGCCGAGACCGCCTCATACAGCGAATGCTCGGCGTCGCTCGACGTAAACGGACGTGTGATAGCCCGCCGCTCTGTGTATCGAACGTACTCTACGACCTGGTTGCGCAACGTCCTCTTGCAGAACGTTGCGAGCCTTTGCCGCAGGTCCGTCAGGCTGCTCCCGGCGCTGGCGTACCGTGCCCGGAACGCGTTGATGTCGCCGAACAGGTGATCATCGATGAGCGTCGAAAGCCCGTAGAGCTCAACCAGCGAGTTCTGTAGCGGCGTCGCCGTCAGCAACAACTTACGGCAATCTTCCGTGGCCCAGCGGATACCCTGACCGACCTTGTTGCTGGGACGGTAGGCGTTCCGGAGTTTGTGGGCTTCGTCGATGACAACCAGATCCCACGTGATCGCTTTGATTTCTTCACGCAATGCGCTGGCATAGTTGAACGAGACGATGAGAACACCCTTCTCGTTCAGCGGCGCACGGCCAAGCCGGAGTTCCTCCCGGTAGGTCTTCGCATCCAGAACCCGGGATGGAAGATTGAACTTCTCGGAAAGCTCCAATGCCCATTGCTTCCGGAGCGAAGCTGGGCAGATGACCAGCAACCGCCGCTTTCGTTCGGCCCAGAATTGGCAGAGGACAATTCCCGCCTCGATCGTCTTGCCCAGACCGACCTCGTCGGCGAGCAAGACACCCTTTGAAAGTGGCGATTCAAGCGCGAACAACGCCGCCTCGATCTGGTGAGGGTTCAGATCGACAGCTGCGTCGAAGAGCGACATCGAAAGCCGATCCAAACCATTGGCGGCTCGGCGGGTCAGATCATGCGCAAAGTACTTGGCGTGGTAAGCAGTTAGGGTCATTGCTCACCCTTCGGCGGAGGGCTTGCAGCCTTCGCGTCTTGTCCTTTAGCGACGTCACGCCCGGCCAGGCGCTCATATTCTTCGAACGCAATGACAACCACGACCGCTCGCCCATGCTTTTCGATAGCGACGGGTTCCGCACGCGCCATGTCGATCAAGCGCCCAAAGCTATTCTTCGCCTCGCGTGCAGCGATACGTTGCATCCTGGATCTCCCGAATTGGAGCTATTATAGCCATTCCAGTTGTCAGGGGAACCCAGAAAATCGGCGATCCTCTCAGCACAGCGTTGCGGTGGCGACGGCAATCTGGCCAAGCGTCAAACGAAAAAGAGACGCGCCGGGGCACAGCGCATCTCGACAGTGGCAACAAAGGGGAATCTCAGGCCCCGCAGAGGGGACCGGCTTCACGTATGAAGCCGGGCGGCAGCCAGCTGCTGCGACACTTCGGATGTGCTCTTGCGGATCTGTTTGAGTTCATAGGCCTCGACGTCGGCCAAGCGATATACCACTCGCCCGCCGATCTTTATGAACAGCGGCCCATCGCCGGACCATCGCCAGCGTTCGAGAGTGCGGTGACTAATGTTCCAGCGGGCAGCGAGCTGGATTTGGTTCAGGTGCATGGATGCCATTTCGTTTCCTTTCGCAAGTTTTGGACTGACTGCGATAGGACGTAGGCTCGACGAGAACATACTATCAAGGCATTCGTTGAACGCTTTCACCAAGCTCACGGCATCATCGAACGGCTGCGCATGCGGCCTTTTATGTCGGGGTTCTCAGCAATATCTCTCGTTAACAAGCGTCCCGCTGAGACAATTTCGCCCGTATCCCTCTTCCTCCGCCAGCAAAGGGCCCCCGCTTCGGGGGCCTTTTTGTTCGCTGGCGGGCCGCCTTCCTCCAGCGCGGGCGAACTGCCCTTGCCGGCGAGGAGCAAGACTTGACCACCTCAGAAAATTCCTGAAAGTTGGTGCTGCGCACCAATCGGCATGGGAGCAGCCCAGGTGGATTCCAACATCCGGCGGTATATAGACACGCGTGTTGAACCGAAATTCATCCCGGCGGCCGAACGCCTGGTTGATTTAATTGCGGAACAGGCACCAGAATTGTCTCCCGGCATGCGCGGCGGCACCGAGAAATACCATTCAGTTCCGGTATGGCGCGGCAAGCGTGATGCCTTGGTCTTGAGTGCGGCCAAGACCGGCCTTACCCTTTCATTCGTCAAGGGCGCGACTTTTCTTGATCCGCACGGCGTTCTCGGCGGCACCGGAGTTTCATCGCGAACGTATCGGTTCCGCAATCTCGCCGACGTGCAACACCCCGCCCTGCCGGAATTGCTCCGGCAGGCCGTAGCCAATAGCCAATAGCCAATAGAAAAATGGCCGGGCCCATGGCCCGGCCACTTGTTCGCCTTCGCACGCCACTCAGTGCGCCCGGTTCTTGTAATAGACGTCGAGGAACACGGCGAGCATGAGGACCACGCCCTTGATGATCTGCTGCCAGTCGATGCCGATGCCCATGATGGACATGCCGTTGTTCATGACACCCATGATGAAGGCGCCGATGACCGCACCGATGACCTTGCCGACGCCGCCCGTGGTGGCGGCACCGCCGATGAAGCAGGCGGCGATGACGTCCAGTTCGAAGCCCAGGCCCGCCTTGGGCGTGGCCACGTTCAGACGCGCGGCGAAGATGAGACCGGCGAGGGCGGCGAGCGCCCCCATGATGGCGAAGATCAGGAAGGTGAGCTTCTCGGTGTTGATGCCGGAGAGGCGCGCGGCCTTTTCATTGCCGCCCATGGCGTAGATGCGGCGGCCAAAGGTGGTGCGCGTGGTGATGAAGATGAAGAGCGCGATGAGGCCGAACATGACCACCAGCACGTTGGGCAGGCCCTTGTATTTCGCCATGAGGAAGGAGAAGCCGAGGAAGGCGATGGCGATGAGCAGGTTGCGGCCATAGAAGATCATGTCCGGCTCTTCCGCCAGACCATGGGCCTGTTCGTTGCGCCGTTCCTTCACGTTGAAGAAGATGATGACCGCCGTGACCAGAGCGCCGATGAGCATGGCCAGCACGTTGAAATTCTCGACCCCAAAGAAATCCGGGATATAGCCGGAGCTGAGAAGCTGGAAGATGCGCGGGAAGGGACCGACCGAGGCACCGCCGAGCACCGTGAGGGCCAGGCCCTTGAAGATCAGCATGCCCGCCAGGGTGACGATGAAGGCCGGGATCTTGTGATAGGCGACGAAATAGCCCTGCACCCCGCCGATGAGTGCGCCCAGCGCCAGGCAGGCCACGACCGAGAGGAAGGGATCGAGCTTGTAGTTCACCATGAGCACGGCGGCGACCGCGCCGATGAAGCCCGACACCGAGCCGACGGAAAGATCGATGTGACCCGCCACGATGATCAGCAGCATGCCCAGCGCCATGATGACGATGTAGCTGTTCTGCAGGATGATGTTGGTCATGTTCACCGGCATGAAGAGCGTGCCGTTGGTGGTGAACTGAAAGAAGATCATGATGGCGAGCAGCGACAGAAGCAGCGCATAGTCGCGCATGTTCGCCTTGATGAAGCGCAGGATGACGGATTTTTCCGAGGCAGAGGTGGCAACGTCACTCATGTCAATGTTCCCATGATTTCATGATCGCCCGCATGATCTTTTCCTGGGTTGCTTCGCGGGCGGGCATTTCGGCCACCATGCGGCCGTCGTTCATCACATAGATGCGGTCCGAGATGCCCAGGAGTTCCGGCATTTCCGAGGAGATGACGATGACCGCCTTGCCCTCGTCCACGAGCTGGTTGATGATGCCGTAGATTTCATATTTGGCGCCGACATCGATGCCGCGCGTGGGCTCATCCAGAATGAGAATGTCGGGCCCGGAGAAGAGCCACTTGGACAGCACCACCTTCTGCTGGTTGCCACCGGAGAGGTTCACCGTGGGCTGATAGACGCCGGAACAGCGGATGGCGAGATCCTTGCGGTATTTGTTGGCGACGGAAAGCTCGCGCAGGTCGTCGATGACGCCGTGCTCGGACACGCCCTCGAGATGGGCCAGCGTGATATTGTGCTTGATGTGGTCGATGAGCACCAGGCCATAGGTCTTGCGATCCTCGGTGACATAGGCTAAGCCCGCGTCGAGCGCATGGGGAATGGTGGAGACATCGATGGGCTTGCCGTTGACCAGAACCTCGCCCGAAATCTTCTGGCCATAGGCGCGGCCGAAGATCGACATGGACAGTTCGGTGCGGCCCGAGCCCATGAGACCGGCGATGCCCACCACCTCGCCCCGCTTCACATGGAAGGAGACATCCTTGATGATGCGGCGGTCGGCATGTTGCGGATGATGGACGTTCCAGTTCTTCACCTCGAAGATGGTCGCCCCGATCTTCGGGGTGCGGGCGGGATAGCGGTCCACCAGATCGCGGCCCACCATGGCCTTGATGATGCGGTCCTCGCTGACCTTGGCGGTGGAGGTGTCGAGGGTGTCCACCGTCTTGCCGTCGCGGATCACCGTGATGCGGTCGGCGACCTTCATCACCTCGTTGAGCTTGTGGGTGATGAGAATGGAGGAGATGCCCTGGGCGCGGAATTCCTGAAGCAGCGCCAGAAGGGCGTTGGAATCGGTTTCATTGAGTGAGGATGTGGGCTCGTCGAGGATGAGGAGCTTCACCTTCTTGTTCAGCGCCTTGGCGATCTCGACGAGTTGCTGCTTGCCGGTGCCGAGGTTGGTGATGAGGGTGTTGGGGTGTTCCGACAGACCCACCTTCTTCAGCAGGTCCCTGGTGCGGGCAAAGGCCTCGAACCAGTTGATGACTCCGTTGGTCGCCGTCTCATGGCCCAGGAAAATGTTCTCGGCGATGGACAGAAGCGGCACCAGGGCCAGTTCCTGATGGATGATGATGATGCCGGTGTCTTCGCTGTCGCTGATGGTGGCGAACTTGCGTTCCTTGCCCTCGAAGAAAATGTCGCCGGAATAGGTGCCGTGCGGATAGACGCCGGAGAGAACCTTCATCAGGGTGGATTTGCCCGCGCCGTTTTCGCCGACCACGGCGTGGATTTCTGCGGGCAGGATCGAGAGATTGACGTCGGTCAGCGCCTTGACGCCCGGAAACGTCTTGGTGATGGCGCGCATTTCAAGGATGGGCTGCATGGCCACCCCGCCTCCCAAAAATCTTGTGATGGCTGCCGCAGCCCGCGGGGGACATACAGCAGGGCGGGGCTTGTCCAGACACCCGGTCCAGCCGCCAGAATGAACCCGTTGCGGATGACTGGGCAAGCCCCACCCCGGCCCTCCCCACAGTTTTGGGGAGGGCCTCTTGGGGTCTTACTTCAGGTCGTCGGCCTTGATGTAGCCGGAGTCGACCAGCATCTTCTGGATGTCGTCCTTGTAGACGACCTGCGGCACCAGCAGGTTGGACGGCACGACCTTGACGCCGTTGTCATAGGTCTTGGTGTCGTTCACCGTGGGTTCCTTGCCCTGCATGATGGCATCGACCATCTCGGCGGTCACCTTGGCGAGTTCGCGGGTGTCCTTGAAGATGGTGGCGTATTGCTCGCCGGCCATCATGCCCTTGACGGAGGGAACTTCCGCGTCCTGGCCGGAGACGATGGGCATTTCCGGTCCGGGGGCATAGCCCACGCCCTTGAGCGAGGAGATGATGCCGCGCGACAGGCCGTCATAGGGGGCGAGAACCGCATTGACCTTCTTGTCGGTGTAGTTGGCCGACAGCAGGTTGTCCATGCGGGCCTGGGCCACCGCGCCGTCCCAGCGCAGGGTGCCGACCTTGTCCATGCCGGTCTGGCCGGAGACGATCTTCACCTCGCCGGCGTCGATCATCGGCTGCAGCACGCTCATGGCGCCGTCATAGAAGAAGAAGGCGTTGTTGTCGTCCGGCGAGCCGCCGAAGAGTTCCACGTTCCACGGCTTCACGCCGGGGAAGCGTTCCTTCAGGCCCTTGACCAGGCTTTCGGCCTGGAGCACGCCGACCTTGAAATTGTCGAAGGTGGAATAATAGTCAACATCGCCCGAGCCGCGGATGAGGCGGTCATAGGCAATGACCTTGGCGCCGCTGTCATGGGCCTTCTTGAGAATGTCGGAGAGTGTGGTGCCGTCAATGGCGGCGACGATCAGAACCTTGGCGCCCTTGGTCACCATGTTCTCGATCTGGGCGAGCTGGTTCGGAATGTCGTCCTCGGCGAACTGCAGGTCAACGCCATAGCCCTTGGCCTCGAATTCCTTCTTCATCGACTCGCCATCGGAAATCCAGCGGGTCGAAGACTTGGTCGGCATGGAAACGCCCACCAGGCCCTTGTCGGCCGCCAGTGCCATGCCGCTGGTTGCCAGCATGGCAAGAGCAGCAGTGGTCGCGAGGAAATGTCTGCGATTGATCACGTAAGGTCCTCCTCTGTGAAAGCGTGGGGCCTCGGCGTTACGCGCCAGCCCTCAGGCTGAGTGAAATTCTTAGAAGAGTTATTGCGTCCGGGCAATGGATATTTGTATGATAAATGCCCGAGCCACCGGAGGAGAGGCCTACCGCAGTGCAGCAGAACTTGCGGCGGACGTCACCCGCATCCGGGCCAGCCAAGGCCCTGCGCGCCAAGCGGCCACGCGGCGATATTGCCCGTGCCATCGGCGTGCGCATTCTTGACGGCACCTATGCGCCGGGCCAGGTTTTGCCCAATGAGGCGGAATGGGGCCGGACCTTTACGGCAAGCCGCACCGCCGTGCGTGAAGCCCTCAAGACCCTGGCCGGCAAGGGCCTGCTGGCCAGCCGTCCCAAGGTGGGTTCGACGGTGGAGCCGCGCCACCGCTGGAACATGCTGGACCGCGATGTGCTGGCCTGGCATCTTGCCACCACGCCCATCGAAAAATTCGTGACCGACCTCTTTGTGCTGCGCCGCATGGTGGAGCCGCAGGCCGCGCGTCTGGCGGCGGAGGCCCGCACCCCCGCCATGGTGGCGCGCATCAGTGCCGCCTATGAGCGCATGGAGCGCTTTCGGGGCGGCGGCCATGATCTCATTGCCGCCGACCTGGCGTTTCATCTCGCCATCCTGGAGACGACGGTGAACCATTTCCTCACCTCGCTCGGCAATCTCATCCACACCTCGCTGGAATTCAGCTTCCAATACAGCTGGCAGGGCGCGGCAGGCATGAAGGATGAACGGCTGCACAAGCATCGCGCCGTGCTGGCCGCGATCCGGGCAGGAAAGCCGCAGCTGGCCGAGCGCCACATGACCGGACTGCTCGATGCCTCGCTGGGCGACCTGCACCGCTATTTCAAACGGCAGAAGAAGGCCGCCGCCAAACCGGCGGCCACAGCAAACCGGAAGAAAGCCCATGTTCACTCTCGGTCTTGATTACGGCACCAATTCGGTGCGCGCCCTCATCGTGCGCTGCTCGGACGGCGCGGAGTTTGGCAGCGCGGTGGTGAACTATCCCTCGGGCGCACAGGGCATCCTGCTCGATCCCGCCGATGGCCACCTCGCCCGGCAGAACCCGGCGGATTATCTCCTCGGCCTCGAGCAGAGTGTTGCCGGGGCCCTGGCGCAGGCGCGGAGCAGGCCCGGCTTTGACGGCGCGCGCGTGGTGGGCATCGGGGTCGACACCACGGGTTCCAGCCCCATTCCGGTGGATGCCAAAAACCGGCCGCTGGCGCTGGACCCCAGGTGGCGGGAGAATCTTGCGGCCCAATGCTGGCTGTGGAAGGACCACACGTCATGGTCGGAGGCGGCGCGGATCACCGAACTGGCGCGGGCCATCCGTCCGCACTACGTGGCGAAGTGCGGCGGCACCTATTCCTCGGAATGGTTCTGGTCGAAGATCTGGCATTGCCGCAACACCGCGCCGGAGGTTTTCGACGCCGCCTGGTCCTGGGTGGAACTGGCCGACTGGGTGCCCTCGGTTCTGGCGGGCGTGGAGGATCCCCGCCAGGTGAAGCGCGGCATCTGCGCGGCGGGCCACAAGGCGCTCTATGCCG
Organism: uncultured Alphaproteobacteria bacterium; assembly: GCA_937872985.1. Classification (GTDB taxonomy): domain Bacteria; phylum Pseudomonadota; class Alphaproteobacteria; order Rhizobiales; family Aestuariivirgaceae; genus Aestuariivirga. The sequence goes on along the minus strand of CALMUW010000080.1, from coordinate 27,563 downwards.
ACGCGTGGGGCGGGTTGCCGGACAAGGACTTCCTGTCACAGCTTGACCCGAAGCTCGCCGCGTTGCGTGACCGGCTCTATGACACGGCCCATGACGCGCTGGAACCGGCGGGCAAGCTTTCTGCTGCATGGGCACAGAAGCTGGGCCTGCCAGAGGGCATTCCGGTCGCCATCGGTGAATTCGATGTCCATTACGGCGCCATCGGCAGCGGGGTTACCGAGGGCACGCTGGTGAAAGTCATCGGCACCTCCACCTGCGACATCTGCGTGGTGCCTTCACACAAGCAGGTGGCCGACATTCCCGGTGTCTGCGGCATCGTGCCGGGCGCGGTCCTTCCCGCCTTCCATGGCATCGAGGCCGGGCAGTCGGCGGTCGGCGACATTTTCAAGTGGTGGGTGGAGATCGTGTGCAAGGGCGACGCCGCGCTGCATGCGGAACTGACCGCCGAAGCCGCCGCCCAGAAGCCGGGCGAGGCGGGGCTGATCGCGCTCGACTGGAACAACGGCAACCGCACCATCCTGGTGGACCAGTTGCTCTCCGGCCTCATCCTCGGCCAGGACCTTTACACCACGCGGGCCGAAATCTACCGGGCGCTGCTGGAGGCCACCGCCTTCGGCGCGCGCGCCATCATCGAGCGCATCCAGTCCCATGGCGTGCCCATCACCCGCGTGGTCTGTGCCGGGGGCATCGCGGAGAAGAACCCGCTCCTCATGCAGATCTATGCCGATGTGACGGGCTGCACCATGCTGGTGGCGGGTTCGAGCCAGACCTGTGCGCTGGGGTCTGCCGTGGCCGCCGCGGTGCTGGCGGGGGCGCACCCGGACTTCGCCACGGCGCAGGCGGCCATGACGCGGCTCGCCCCCAGGCATTATGACCCCAAGCCGGAAAACCGCGCCCTTTATGACCGGCTCTATGACCTCTATCGCCGCCTGCACGATGCCTTTGGCGGCATCGACAGGGCGGCTGACCTCTCCGGCGTGATGAAGGATCTGATCGCCATCAAATACCAACAACGCCGCCCGGCCGCAGCCTCCGAGGTTCTCCCATGAAAAACCTGTCCTCTCCCGAAATCTGGTTCGTCTGCGGTTCGCAGCATCTCTATGGCCCCGGCCCCCTGGCCCAGGTGGCCGAGAACGCGGGCAAGATCGCCGCCACCTTCGCTGCTTCCGCGCGCCTGCCGCTGAAGACCGTGTTCAAGCCGGTGGTGACCACGCCCGACGAGATCACCGGGCTGTGCATCGCCGCCAATGCCGATGGCAATTGCGCCGGTCTCATCCTGTGGATGCACACCTTCTCGCCCTCGAAGATGTGGATCAGGGGCCTGGGCCTGCTCTCCAAGCCCTTCCTCCATCTCCACACCCAGTTCAACCGCGATCTGCCGTGGGCGGCCATCGACATGGATTTCATGAACCTCAATCAGGCCGCCCACGGCGACCGCGAGGCGGGTTTCATCCACACCCGCATGCGGCTGGCCCGCAAGGTGGTGGTGGGCCACTGGAGCGATCCCGAGGTGGAGGACCGGATCGGCGCCTGGATGCGTGCGGCCCGCGCATGGCACGACTGGCAGGGGGCGAAGTTCTGCCGCTTCGGCGACAACATGCGGCAGGTGGCCGTGACCGAGGGCGACAAGGTCTCGGCCGAGATGAAGTTCGGCTTCTCGGTCAACGGCTATGGGATCAGCGAGTTGGTGGCGCGCATCGACGCCGTGACGGACCGGGGGGCCGAGGCGCTGGCGGCTGATTATGACAAGCTCTTCACCGTTGCTCCCGCGTTGCAGAAGGGGGGCGCGCGCCATGCCGCCCTCGTCTATGCTGCAAAACAGGAGTTGGGCCTGCGCGCCTTCCTTGAAGCGGGCGGCTTCAAGGGCTTCAGCGACACCTTCGAGGACCTGCATGGGCTTGACCAGCTTCCGGGCCTGGCGCCGCAGCGGCTGATGGCCGACGGCTATGGCTTCGGGGCCGAGGGCGACTGGAAGACGGCGGCCCTGGTGCGGGCCATGAAGGTCATGGGCGAGGGACTTCCCGGCGGCACCTCCTTCATGGAGGATTACACCTATCACCTGCCCGCCTCCGGCGGTCAGGTGCTGGGGGCCCACATGCTGGAAATCTGCCCCACCATCGCCAGCGCCAGGCCGCGGGTTGAAATTCACCCCCTGGGCATCGGCGGCAAGTCCGATCCGGTGCGGCTGGTCTTCGACACCAGGCCCGGCCCGGCGCTCAACGCCTGCCTCATCGATCTCGGCAACCGCTTCCGCATGGTGGTGAATGAGATCACCGTGGTCGATCACCAGGCCCTGCCGAAGCTGCCGGTGGCGCGCGCGGTGTGGGAATGCCAGCCCGATTTCAAGACCGCCTGCGCGGCCTGGATCCTGGCCGGCGGGGCGCATCACTCCGGCTTCAGTTACGCGGTCACGGCCGAGATGCTGGAGGACTTCGCCACCATGGCGGGGATCGAGATGGCCCATATCGGCGCCGACACAAGGCTTGCCACCTTCAAGCAGGATCTGCGCAACAACGAGGTCTATTATCACCTCAATCAGGGCTTCCGCGCCTGAGGAGGATGCCATGTACAAGGAACTGAAACGCGAGGCCTATGAGGCCAATCTGGCCCTGCCGCGCCATGGCCTCATCAATCTCACCTTCGGCAATGCCAGCGCCATGGACCGCCAGCGCGGCGTCTTCGCCATCAAGCCGAGCGGGGTGGACTATGCCGCGCTGCGCCCGCGCGACATGGTGGTGGTGGACCTCGAGGGCACGGTGGTGGAGGGCAAGCTCAGGCCATCATCGGACACGCCGACCCACCGCCGGCTGTTCATCGCCTTCCCTGACATGGGCGGCGTGGTCCACACCCATTCCTCCCACGCCACGGCCTTTGCCCAGGCGGGGCGGGCCATTCCCATTTTCGGCACCACCCACGCCGACTATTTCAACGGCGATGTGCCGGTGACACGCAAGATGACGGCGGCGGAGATTGCCGGGGCTTACGAGTGGGAGACCGGCAATGTCATCGTCGAAACCATGGGCAACCGCCATGCCGCCGATTGCCCGGCCATGCTGGTGAACCGCCATGCACCCTTCTGCTGGGGGGGGACGGCGGCCAAGGCGGTGGAGGTGGCGGTGGCGCTGGAATGCGTGGCCCACATGGCACTGATGTCGCTGTCCTTGCAGCCCCAGCTTGCCACCATCGAGCCCGAGCTTCTGGCCCGGCACTTCAAGCGCAAGCACGGGCCGGGGGCCTATTACGGCCAGACGGGCAAGGGCTGACCCGGATCACCGGTCCAGATAATGACGGGCGGGCAGCTCGCGCAGGCGCCGGGCGGCGGCTTCCGGCGTGATGTCGCGCTGCGGGCCGCCCAGCATTTCAAAGCCGACCATGAATTTCTTCACGGTGGCCGAGCGCAGGAGCGGCGGATAGAAGTGGCCGTGCAGCGTCCAGGCCGGGTGGGTCTTGCCATCCATTGGGCGCTGGTGAAAGCCCATGGAATAGGGGAAGGACACCTGAAAGAGATTGTCGTAGCGGATGGTGATGGCGGAGAGCGCCTCGGCCCAACCGCGCCGCTCCGCCGTGGCAAGCTGATCGAATGAGGTGACGTGGCGGCGCGGCAGAACCATGGTCTCGAAGGGCCAGACCGCCCAGAAGGGCACCAGCACCACGACATGCTCGTTGGCGAAGATGATGCGCTCCTGAAGTTCCAGTTCGCGCGCGAGATAGTCGGCGAGCAGCGGGCGGCCATGGCGGGCGAAGTGGGCCTGCTGCCGGGCGTCCTCCTTCACCATCTCGTTGGGCAGGTGGCGGCTGGCCCAGATTTGTCCGTGCGGGTGCGGGTTGGAGCAGCCCATGACCTCGCCGCGGTTTTCAAAGATCTGCACCGCCGTGATGTCGGCGTGCGCGGCGAGGGCGGCGGTCTCATCGGCCCAGCAGTCGATGACGCCTGTGATCTCGGCCACCGACATGCGCGCCAGCGTCAGGTCATGGCGCGGCGAGAAACAGACGACCCGGCAGATGCCCCCTTCGCCCTCGGCGATGAACAGCCCGTCGGCGCTGCGAAGCTCGGGCGCATCCGGCTTCAATGCGGCAAAGTCATTGTCGAAGACGAAGGTGCCGGTGTAATCGGGATTTTTTTCGCCATTGGCGCGGGTATTGCCAGCGCAGAGATAGCACTGGGGATCATGGGCCATGGCCGAGGGTGCTGGAACGGCCTCCTGCTGGCCCTGCCAGGGACGCTGGGTGCGGTGGGGCGAGACGATGACCCATTCGCCGGTGAGCGCGTTAAGGCGGCGGTGCGAGGTCGACTGCAACTGTTCCATCATTCTGTCACCAATGCCACGCCCGGCCCGGGATGACAGGCAAAGGCCTGGGGCGTGAGGCCCGTGGCCTTTTCGTAGGCCTGTGTCACCGTTGCCATGAAGCCTTCAGACTTGTCCGCCGCGACCAGCGCCACCACGCAGCCGCCGAAGCCGCCGCCGGTCATGCGTGCGCCATAAACGCCAGCCGCCCCTTGCGCGATCTCCGCCAGCCGGTCCACCTCGGCGCAGGTGATCTCGAAGTCATCACGCATGGAGGCGTGCGATTCATTCATCAGGCGGCCAAAGGTGCGGACATCGCCCCGGTTCAGGGCCGCTTCGCCGTCGAGCACGCGCTGGTTCTCGCTGACGATGTGGCGGCAGCGGCGGTGGATCATCTCCGGCAGCAGAGCCTGATGGCGGGCGAGATCGGCCGGCGTCACGTCGCGCAACTGGCTGATGCCGGGCATGACCTTCCGCAACAGCGCCACACCCTGCTCGCAGGCCTCCCGGCGGCGATTATACTCCCCGCCCGCGTGCTGGTGCCGGACCTTGCTGTCGATGACCACGATGACCGCTTCATCCGGCACGGTCACGGGCCGTGCCGCAAGACTGCGGCAATCGATGAGAAGTGCTGCACCCGCCCGGCCGCAGGCCGAGATATATTGATCCATGATGCCGCAGCGCATGCCGACAAAATCATTCTCGGCGCGCTGGCCGACCCTGGCCAGTTGCACCGGATCGATGGTGCCGCCCGCCGCATGGACCAGCGCATGGCCGCTGGACACTTCCAGCGCCGCCGAGGAACTGAGACCCGACCCCACCGGCACGGTGGAATCGATCATCATGTCCGCGCCGCGCAAGCGATGGCCCGCGCGCTCCAGCATCAGGGCCATGCCCACCACATAGTCGCTCCAGTGGCCGCGCCGCTCCGACAGATGGTCGAGATCGACTGACACCTCCTCATCCGTCATGGTGGAATAGAGACGCAAGGTGCGGTCGGCGCGCGGGGCGCAGGCGGCCGTGGTGGCATAATGGAGCGCGGCGGGCATGACGAAGCCGCCGTTATAATCGGTGTGTTCGCCAATGAGATTGACCCGGCCCGGGGCGCGGCTGAGGGCGGGGGTTGCGCCATGGCGCTGGCGGAAGCGATGACTGAGGGTCTGCGACATGATGAGCCTTCCCTCTTGTGCCACGGCGCGGCAGGTCGGCTCAAGCCCCCGGCGGCGGGTCTTCCTCAACCACGGCCTCGATCAGGCCCACCAGATGTTCGGCCAGTTCGCGCTCGCGCGGATGCAATTCGCCGTCGCAGATGGCGAGGTGCCAGAGTTCCTGAATGAGCGCCTTGACCTCGCCGCCCCGGTCCGAGGCGAGCGCCAGGCCCACCAGGGCGGCGAGCTGGTCGGGTTCCACCCTCTCTCCCCCGGCGTTCCCGGCAATGCGCAGCGCCTGATGGGGCGCCAGGCCGAACTTGGTCTTGAGATCGTCGAGAAGCTGGTGGCGCTCCACCGGTTTGACCACGCCGTCAGCGGCCACCATGGCGGCCAGCAACAGGCCAAGGGCCACGCGTGACTCGTCCAGCGCCGACAGGTCGCTCGACCCCAGAATACGGCGCAGCGTCTCACGCGACATGGCCGTCCCCTCCCCCGGTTTTCGCCATTTAGGGGGCGGGAGGGTGGCGGAGTCAACGGCTGATCGGACCCCCCGCCGTGGAGCGGGCCGGTGCTGCGGCATGTCCGGTGACGACGCGCCGGATCAGACGTCGAGGTTGGCTACGTTCAGCGCATTCTCGCGGATGAAGTCGCGGCGCGGCTCCACCGTGTCGCCCATGAGCTTGGTGAAGAGATCGTCCGCCTCGCCGCCCTCGTTCAGCTTCACCCGCAGCAGCGAGCGCACGTTGGGGTCGAGCGTGGTTTCCCAAAGCTGCTCCGGGTTCATCTCGCCCAGGCCCTTGTAGCGCTGGATCGATATGCCCTTGCGGCCCACGGCAAAGACCGCCTCCAGCAGGTCCATGGGACCGTGGATCACCGTTTCCTGATCCTTGCGGCGGAGCTTCGCGGGAGCGCCATAGATTTCCTGCAGATGCGGCGTCTTGCGGTCGAGACGCAGCGCATCCGCCGAGCCGATGAGCTTGGCGTCGATGTGCCAGTGTTCCTTGACGCCGCGCACCTGGCGGGTGAAGGCCAGGCCGCCATCGGGCGCCACGGCACCCTGCCAGCCGCGCTCGGTCTCCTCGGAAATGACGTCAAGCCGCTTGGCGATGTAATGGGCCGCCGCGGCGGAATTGTCGTTGTTGGAGAGCACCTCCGGGTTCAGGGCCCCGGCGATGGCCACCTGCTCGATGACGTGGCGGGGATAGCGCGAATGCAGGCTGTCGAGTGCCGCCCGGATGGACAGAGCCTCCTCGACGATGGCGCGGAGATCGTTGCCGGCGCGCTCCTGGCCCACGGCCAGAGCCAGTGTCGAGCCATCAAGCCCGGTGTCGATGAGATAATCCTCGAGCGCCTTGTTGTCCTTGAGATATTGCTCGGAGGTGCCGCGCTTCACCTTGTAGAGCGGCGGCTGGGCGATGAAGAGATGGCCGCGCTCGATCACTTCCTTCATCTGGCGATAGAAGAAGGTGAGGAGCAGGGTTCTGATGTGGGCGCCGTCCACGTCGGCGTCGGTCATGATGATGATCTTGTGATAGCGCAGCTTGTCGGGGTTGAATTCCTCGCGCCCGATGCCGGTGCCCAGTGCGGTGATCAGCGTGCCGATTTCCGCCGAGGACAGCATCTTGTCAAAGCGGGCGCGCTCGACGTTGAGGATCTTGCCGCGCAGGGGCAGCACCGCCTGGTTTTCGCGGTTCCTGGCCTGCTTGGCCGAGCCACCGGCGCTGTCGCCCTCGACGATGAAGAGTTCCGAGAGGGCGGGATCGCGCTCCTGACAGTCGGCAAGCTTGCCGGGCAGCGAGGAAATATCGAGCGCGCCCTTGCGCCGCGTCAACTCCCGGGCCTTGCGGGCGGCCTCACGCGCGGCGGCGGCTTCCACCACCTTGGACACGATGGAACGGGCCTCGCTCGGGTGTTCCTCGAACCAGGCGCCAAGCTGTTCGTTCACCAGATTTTCCACCACGGGGCGGACCTCCGACGACACCAGCTTGTCCTTGGTCTGGGAGGAGAACTTGGGGTCCGGCACCTTGACCGAGAGCACGCAGGTCAATCCCTCGCGCGCGTCATCGCCGGTCAGGGCCACCTTTTCCTTTTTCGCAATGCCGCTGTCATTGGCATAATTGTTGATGACGCGGGTGAGCGCGCCGCGGAAGCCCGCCAGGTGGGTGCCGCCGTCACGCTGGGGAATGTTGTTGGTGAAGCACAGGACATTCTCGTGGTAGCTGTCATTCCACCACAGGGCACATTCGGTGGTGATGCCGTCCTTCTCGCCCCGGATCATCACGGGCTGCGGCAGGGCCGCCTGCTTGGTGCGGTCGAGATATTTCACGAAGGCGGCAATGCCGCCCTCATAGTGCAGTTCCACCACATGGGGTTCCACGCCGCGCTTGTCGGTGAGCACAATGCGCACACCGGAGTTGAGGAAGGCCAGCTCGCGCAGGCGGTGTTCCAGCGTGGTGAAATCGAATTCGATGTGGGTGAAGGTTTCGGGCGAGGGCAGGAAGGTCACTTCCGTGCCGCGCTTGTCGCCGGCCTCGCCCACCACCTGCAGCGGTGCATCGGCATCGCCATGGGTGAAGGTCATGTAGTGGGTCTTGCCGGCGCGATGAATGGTGAGCTGCAAGGTCGATGACAGCGCATTGACCACCGACACGCCCACGCCATGCAGACCGCCCGAGACCTTGTAGGAATTCTGGTCGAACTTGCCGCCGGCATGGAGCTGGGTCATGATGACCTCGGCGGCGGAAACCCCCTCCGACTTGTGGATGTCGGTGGGAATGCCGCGGCCATTGTCGGTGACGGTGACCGAGCCATCGGCATTGAGGGTCACGGTCACGAGATCGGCGTAGCCCGCCAGGGCCTCGTCGATGGCGTTGTCCACCACCTCATAGACCATGTGGTGCAGGCCCGAGCCGTCGTCGGTGTCGCCGATATACATGCCGGGGCGCTTCCTGACGGCATCAAGGCCCTTCAGCACCTTGATCGAGTCCGCACCATAGCTCTCGGCGCCACGCTTCACGTCTTCGCTGTTCATGCCATGTCCATTTCCTGCATCCGGCCCGCCGCCACCTCATAGAGCGCCGAGCCTTCGCCCAAACCGTCAAACACCTCGCGGTCGGTGCCCGTCATCCACACCTGGGTGCCGAGCCGCCGCAAATGCGCAAACAAGGCCTGCCGCCGCGCCCGGTCGAGGTGGGCGGCCACCTCGTCCAGAAGCAGCAGCGGCGCCCAGCCCATGACTTCGCGCAGGCTTTGCGCCTCGGCCAGGATCAGGCCCACCAGCAGCGCCTTCTGCTCGCCGGTGGAGCAGAGATCGGCTGCCATGTCCTTGGGTCCGTGCCGCACCAGAAGATCGCTCCGGTGCGGGCCGGAAAGAGTCCGGCCAGCGGCCCGGTCGGCCTTCCGCGAATCGGCCAGCAGTCTACGATATTCGTCCTCGGCGCGCACCGCCGGCATGGCCGAAACCAACGCTTCAATGTCACCGGCCAGGGCGATTTCCGCCCAGGGAAAGGCGCTGTCGTCGCGGGCGGCCGCCATGTGGCGCGACAGGGTGGCCACCGCCTCGTTGCGGGCGGCGGCAATGGCCACCGCCTGCTCGGCCATGCTGGCCTCGAGGCTGGCCAGCCAATGGCCATCCGAGGTCATGTCAGCGAGCAGCAGATTGCGTTCGCGCATCACGCGTTCGAAGGCCGCCACGCGGGCGGCATGGTCGGGGTCGAAGGCGGCGACCAGCCGGTCGAAGAAGCGCCGCCGGTCACCCGCCGGTCCGGCAAAGAGGCGGTCCATGGCGGGCGTGAGCCAGAGAATGCGCAGCACATGGCCGAGCGCGCCCGAGCCCTTCTGGGCCCGGCCGTCGATCAGCACCATGCGCGACTGGGCCGGTTCGCCATCCTCAGATGAGGGCGTCCAGCCGGTGCCGATGGCATGATCGCCCAGCGGCGTTTCGACCTCGGCGGCAATGGCCCAGGCACCGGAGCCGCCGAGCCGCCCCACCGTCTCATAGGCGGCACCGCGCAGGCCCCGGCCCGGCGAGAGAAGCGAGATCGCTTCCAGCAGATTGGTTTTGCCGGCGCCATTGGACCCGACCAGCGCGATCAATCCGGCGGAGAGGTCAAGCCTGAGCCCCGCATAGTTGCGGACATCGGTGAGGGTGAGCCGGGTGAGGCCGGGCGGGGGGGCGGACACGGGGGCGGGCCGGGTCCCCACCCGCGCGGGGGCATGAGACCGTAGGGGGCGGCCGGCGGGGGGGGACCACCCCCGAGGGGGGGCGACCCGGCATCGGCCAAGCGGAAGGTCATCTCGCCGGAGGTGATCTGGCCCGCCACATCCATGAGGTAGCGCGAGTTGAAGCCGATATCGAGGGGATCGCGGTCGTAGTCGGCGGCGATCTCCTCTTCGGCGGAGCCGGAATCCGGGTTGTTGACGGTGAGGGTCAGGCGGCCCTGGCCCAGATTCATCTTCACCGCCCGGCTCTTTTCCAGCGAGATGGTGGAAACCCGGTCCACCGCATTGGCGAAGAGCCTGGCGTCGACCGTCATGAGCTTGTCGTTGTTGCGCGGAATGACGCGCTCATAGTCGGGGAAGGTGCCGTCGATGAGCTTGGAGGTGAGCACCAGGCGGCCCACGGCAAAGCGGATCTTGGAGGCGGAGAGCGAAATCTCGACCTCGCCGTCCTCGCCCTCCAGCAGCTTGACGATTTCCAGCACGGTCTTGCGCGGCACGATGACGCCGGGCATGCCCTTGGCACCGTCGGGGCGGGCCACCTGGGCCTGGGCCAGGCGGTGGCCGTCGGTGGCCACGGCGCGCAGGAAGGAGCCCTTCTCCACCTCATGCAGGTAGATGCCGTTCAGGTAATAGCGGGTCTCCTCGGTGGAGATGGCAAAGCGGGTCTTTTCGATGAGCGCCTTGAGATCGGACACCGGCACGGCGAAACTGTTGGCCATCTCGCCCGAGGCGAGATCGGGGAAATCCTCCGGCGGCAGGGCCTGAAGGGCAAAGCGCGACTTGCCGGCGAAGATGTTGACGCGGCTGCCGTCCGGTCCCTGGTCCAGTTCCAGTTGCGCGCCCTCCGGCAGCTTGCGCACGATGTCATAGAGCATGTGGGCGGGCACGGTGGCCGCACCCTCGCGCGCCACCTCCGCAGCCACGGTCTCGACGATCTCGATGTCAAGGTCGGTGGCGATGAGGCGGACCACGTCCTTGCCGGCCTGGACCAGCACATTGGACAGGATGGGAATGGTGTTGCGCCGCTCCACCACCGACTGGACGTGGTTCAAGGCCTTGAGAAAGGCGGTCCGCTCAATGGTGACGCGCATGACGAGATCATTCCCTGAAAGACAGATTGACCCCCGGAAGGGGGTCAAAAATTCTGTCTCGAAAGTGCTCCAAAGGCAAGCCCCAAAGGGCCTTTTGAACCGTATTTGAAGGGGCTTACTGCTGCTCCACCAGACGGATGAGAAGCGCCACCTCGCGGGCCAGGCGCTCGTCGGTCTTGATCTGCTCGTCGATCTTGCGCACGGCGTGCAGCACGGTCGAATGATCGCGGCCACCGAAGCGCCGGCCAATCTCCGGCAGGGAGCGGGCGGTCATCTTCTTGGCCAGATACATGCCCACCTGGCGCGGGATGACCACCGAGCGGGCGCGGCGCGGCGAGAGAATGTCCTGGCGGGCGACGTTGTAGTGGCGGCCCACCACCTTGAGGATGTCGTCGATCTTGATGCGGGCCTGATCGGGGTTGGCCTGCACGTCGCGCAGCACCATGGAGGCAAGATCGAGCGTGATGGTCTGGCGGTTGAACTGCTGATAGGCGGCGATGCGGTTCAAGGCTCCTTCCAGCTCGCGGCCGCCGCCGACAATGCGCTCGGCGATGAAGTCGAGAACCTCGGCCGGAATGGTGGCGGCGGGATCGCGCGCCTGCAGGGCCTCAAGACGCGAGTCGAGGATGCGGCGGCGGAGATCATGGTCCGGCGTCTCGATGTCGATGACGAGGCCGCCCATGAGACGGGAGCGCATGCGCTGGTCGATGGTGTCCAATTGCGCCGGCGGCACGTCGGCGGCCACCACCACCTGACGCTTGGCGTCCACCAGCGAGTTGAAGGTGTGGCAGAATTCCTGCTGCATGGTCTTGCCCTGCAGGAACTGGAAGTCGTCGATGAGCAGCACATCGACCTCGCGGAACTGGTCCTTGAAGGCGATGGTGTCGCGGGCGCGCAGCGCATGGATGAAGCCATACATGAAGCGCTCGGCGGTGAGGAACAGGACCTTGCGGTCGGGCCTGGCCGCGCGGATGCGGTGGGCCACGGCGTTGAGCAGATGGGTCTTGCCCAGGCCCGAGGCGGAATGGATGAAGAGCGGATTGAAGCTCACGGGATGGCCCGAGGTGGCGTCAGCCACCCGGCTCGCCGCCGCATGGGCCAATTGGTTCGACGTGCCGATCATGAAGCTGGCAAAGGTCTGGCTGTCGTCCAGCACCGTGCCGCGCTCCGGCGCAAAGAAACCCTGCACCGAAGCCGACGACAGGCTCGGCCCCTCATGGTTGGGCTGGAACACGCGGACGGCAGGCTCCGCCGCTTCCACCGGACGGGTGACCGGATTGCCGGCGGTGCGCACCCGCACCACCACGGCCTCCAGCGCGCCCAATTCACCCTCGGCCACCTTGCTCAGGCGGGCGGCGTAGTGGTTTTCAATCCAGCTCTTGAGGAAACGGGTGGGCACCGAGACCACCAATCGGCCTGCGTTATGGTCCTCGGCCTCCATGCGGGCAAACCAGCTGGTGTAAAGGTCCTCGCCCAATTCTGCCTTGAGACGCTGGGCAATCCTGAGCCATTTCGCCTTCAGATCGTTGTCCCTCACGCCCTGCCCCTTCGGCTCCGCACGTTTTGCCTCCGTGCCCGGCGCGTTCATGGTCTGCGCCGTGTTTGTCTGTGCCGTCATGTCAATCTCGTTGCCGCTTGCTCCATCTTCAACCGGATGGAGTCCTTGAAACCCTGCCCCGTTGCCGGAGCGCCCCCGTATCGCGTCCGCCCCGGACGCCTGACCCAATCCTTGCTCGCTATTCACTCCACCCGGACACAGCCTTGCCTTGGCCCCCGGGGCCAGGTGCGAGGCATTGTCCCTTCACTCAATGGCAACGATATCCGACCGGAATTCATCGTCCGGCTCCTGCCCCGTTGCTCGGGCCGAAAGCTACAAAAGCGCTTTGAAACAGTGCAACTGGATTCAGAACTAATCCGCACACGGAACAGAACAAAGGCAGGACTGAAACCGCATCCTTCCCGGGAGCAGTTTTCTAAACGCATGGAATCACTTAGCGAATCACATTGCAGTAAATCCGCTGCCGGTTTGGCGCAAACCGTCGCAGGGATCGGCCGCGGGCGGATGGTGATCCAGATTCATGGGGGGAAATTCCCCCACCCTCACAAAGACGTTACAAGCGTTTGTAATAAAACGAAAAATTTTGTCATTACCGTCAGACCCCGGACAAAATTACAGGGTGCACCGGGCAAAACAAACGCCGCAGACCCTGCGGCCTGCGGCGTTCAAGTCCCTGACGATGTCAGGAGATTCAGGCTTTGACGGTGCGCACCCGGGCGGTGAGCCGGGAGACCTTGCGCGACGCGGCATTCTTGTGAAGCACACCCTTCTGGGCACCGCGCATCAGCTCCGGCTGGGCGGCGGCGAGGGCGGCTTCAGCGGCCTTGCGGTCACCCTTGGCAATGGCCTCTTCCACCTTGCGCACGGAGGAGCGCACGCGGCTGACACGGTTCTTGTTGACGGCGGCGCGGCGGGTGGCAACGCGGGTCGCCTTCTTTGCCGATTTGGTATTGGCCATGAATGGTTCCTGAACTTGGGATCAACGATAAAACAAGAGGCCGGAAGCGAAGGGGCGCCACGCGCCGTCCGCCGTTTCCCGCCGGGTTGGGCGGGCTTATAGGCAAAAGGCACAGGCCCGTCAATTGCCGCGCGCACAGATTCATGGCAGCTTCGGAGCCGCCTGACGGGCGGGGAGGATAGCAATGGACAAGGCGGGCGAAACGCGGCCCTGGGGTGGCTTTGTGGTGCTGGAGGAGGGCCCCGGCTTCAAGGTCAAGCGCATCAGCGTGAAACCGGGCGGCAGGCTGTCCCTGCAAAGCCACCGCCACCGGTCGGAACACTGGACCGTGGTCAACGGCACGGCCACGGTGACCGTCCACGACCAGGTGGCGGAACTGACGCGCGGCCAGTCCACCGATATTCCGCTCGGCGCCCGGCACCGGCTGGAGAACTTTCATGGCGAGACGGTGGAGGTGATCGAGGTGCAGTTCGGCGAGGTGTTGAGCGAGGACGACATCACCCGCCATGCGGACGTCTATCACCGGAGCTGAGACGATCATGGCTGCACCTTCCCGCCGCATCGGCATTGACGTGGGCGGCACCAAGATCGACGCCGTGGCGCTGGCTGCCGCCGGTGACATTCTGTTCAGCAGGCGGGTGGCAACGCCGCCGTCCTATGACGGCCTCCTTGCCGCCGTGGCGGCACTGGTGGCGGAAGCGGGCGACGGGCCGGTGGGCATTGGCGCGCCGGGTTCGGAAAGCCCCGTCACCGGCTTGTGGCGCAATGCCAACCTCACGTTCTGCAATGGCAGGCCCTTTGCCTCCGACCTGGCCCGGGCCACGGGGCGCGCGGTGCGGCTGGAAAACGACGCCAATTGCCTTGCCCTCTCCGAGGCGCTGACCGGGGCGGGCGGGGGGCATGGCGTGGTGGTGTTCTTCACCGTGGGCACGGCGCTGGGCGGCGGGCTGGTGATCGATGGCAAGCTGCGCGTCGGACCCAACCGCGAGGCGGGCGAGTTTGGTCACACGGGCCTGCCCTGGCCGAAAGGCGATGAGTTGCCGCTGCTTCCCTGTTTCTGCGGCAAGGCGGGCTGTGCCGAACAATATGTCTCGGGCACCGGCCTGGCGCGCGACTATGCGCGGGCCACCGGGCACGCCCTGGCGGGGCCGGAGATCGTGGCGCGGGCACGGCAGGGCGCGGCGGAGGCACAGGCCGCCCTGGCGCGTCTGCAGGATCGCCTTGCCAGGGTCGCCGCCACTATCGTCAACGTCATCGACCCCGATATCGTGGTGGTGGGGGGCGGCTTGTCGTCCCTGCATGAATTGGTCGAAGACCTGCCGCCGCTCATCGCGCGCTATTCCTTCTCGGGCGCGGCCCAGGTGAAGGTGGTGCGCGCCGCCCATGGCGAGACGAGCGGGGTTCTGGGGGCCGCCCGCCTGTGGGACGACGCTTTACCTTATTGATGGCGAACAACTGATCTGACCTTCGTGGAGTCCATCAGAAGTCAGGGGGCTGCAACGCCTTAAATCTTGACCTGAAGCCGGTGCAACTCACTGCCATGGCGCTTCAGCCATTGCTTGGCCGCCCTGGCATGGGGGCAATGGGTCAGCACCAGCCGCCAGAAACGGGGACCGTGGTTCATCTCGCGCAGGTGCGCCACCTCATGGGCGGCAACATAGTCCAGCACCATGGGGGGCGCCAGGATCAGCCGCCACGAATAGGAGAGCGCGCCATCGGCGGCGCAGGAGCCCCAGCGGCTCTTCTGGTCGCGCAGCGTGATGCGGCGGTAGCGCGTGGCCATGGCCGTGGCATAGGTCCGGGACGCTGCCGTGAGGTCACGTTTCGCCTCGGCCTTGAGCCAGTCGGTGAGGCGGCGGGGAAGGTGGGCCTCGGCCCCCGGCACGGTCAGCGTCTTCGCCAGCGGATCATGGGCCACCAGCCCGCGCGCCCCGCCGCTGGCGATGATGCGGTGCGCCTCGCCCCGGAACAGGATCTCGCCCTCATGGGCCACAAGCTGCGGGGCCTTCTGTTTCACCAATTGCCCGGCAATCCAGAAGGTCGAGCGTTCGGCGAAGGCCAGCGCCTCGGCCCGGGCGGCGCGGCGCGGCATGGTGACCACCGCCGACTGGCCGTCGCGCCCCAGACGCAAGATGAAGCGCCGGGCCTGGGCATTGCGCCGGAAAACCACAGGCACGGCCCGGCCCGCCACCATCAGCGTGGCTGGCGCGTCCTCCCGTTTCTCAGCCCTGAAGCCGAACCGAAGCAGCATGCACCAGAGGTAGGGTCAGGCCGACTGGGTGTCAATGAAATCGCAGATGCGCGGCAGGACCTCGCGCCGGAAGCGCGAGCCGGAGAAGACGCCGTAGTGACCGACCCCGGGCTGGAGCCAGTGCACGCGCTTCTCGTCCGGCAGCGCGACACAGAGATCGTGCGCCGCCTGGGTCTGGCCCTGGCCGGAAATGTCGTCGCGCTCGCCCTCGATGGTCATGAGCGCGGTACGGGTGATGTGCTGCGGGGTGATCAATTCGCCACGGTGGCGGAAGGTGCCCGCCGGCAGGGCGTGCTTGATGAACACATAGTCCACGGTCTGGAGATAGAACTCGGCGGCGAGATCCATGACCGACATATATTCGTCGTAGAAATCCTCGTGCTTCTCGGCACTGTCGCCGTCGCCTTCCACCATGTGCCAGAACAGCTCGCGGTGGGCGTCGACATGGCGGTCCATGTTCATGGTCATGAAGCCGGTCAATTGCAGGAAGCCCGGATAGACCTCGCGCATGGCGCCGGCGTGGGGGAAGGGCACGAGCATGTTGACGTTCGGGGGGACCCGGTCGATGCCCTTTTCTTTGGCGGGCTTGTTGACGGCGGTGGGGTTGCGGGGGGTGTCGATGGGACCGCCGATGAGGATCTGCGAGCGCGGGGTTGCCGGATCATTGTGCTCGTTCATGACCGAGACCGCCGCCAGCACCGGCACCGAGGGCTGGCACACGGCCATGACGGAGGCCGTGTCGCCCATGTGGCGCAGCATCTCGATGATGTAGTCGACATAGTCGTCGAGGTCGAAGCTGCCCGCCGACAGGGGCACGGCGCGGGCATCGATCCAGTCGGTGATGTAGATGTCGTAGAAGGGCAGCATGGACTGCACCGTGTCGCGCAGCAGCGTGGCATAATGGCCGGACATGGGCGCCACCAGCAGCACCTTCTTGCCGGGGCCCTGGCCCTCGGGCAGGTCCTTCACGAAATGCAGGAGATGGCAGAAGGGCTTGGTCAGGATCACCTGTTCCGTCACCTTCACCCTGGCACCCTTGAACTCGGTTTCGTGAATGTCGAAAGTGGGCTTGCCATAGCGCCGGGTGACGCGCTCGAACATCTTGAGCGAGGCGGTGGCGGAGCGGGCGACATAGGTTTCGGCCAGGGGATTGCCCGGATTCTGCCAGAACTCAAGCCCGGCGGTGGCGAGCGCCCGCAGGGGGGCGATCACGGCGTGATTGAACTCATACATCTGATAGAGCATGGCACGTTCCATCCCGGCAGGTTTTGTTGCAGTGCAGCATAGCCCCTTCAGGCCCCGCCTGCAAGGTCACCATCATGGACCTAAGGTCGAGGCCCGGTCCAGTCTCAGCGCTTTCCCTGGCCTTCTGCTTTCGGCTAAGTTCGCTGCCGAGCGGAGGGGAGATGAGCCAGACCGACAGCAGCACACTCAGCATCAATCGCAGCATCAACCGCGACATGGAACAGGCCGCCCGCCTGCGGCTGGAAACCCTGGTGCGCCTGCGCTGGGTCGCCGTGCTCGGCCAGCTCATCACCGTGCTCATGGTGCATTTCGTGCTCAAGTTCCCGGTGCCGCTGGCGGCCTGCCTCGCGGTCATCGCGGTCAGCGCCTGGCTCAACATCTTTCTCTCCCTGCGCTGGCGGCGGAGCGAGCGGGTGGGGGCGTGGTCGGCGGGCTGGCTTCTCACCTATGACATTCTGCAACTGGCGCTTCTGCTCTATCTTACCGGCGGCTTGGCCAACCCCTTCACCTTTCTCTTTCTGGTGCCGGTGACGGTGGCGGCGGCCTCGCTCCCCCTGCCGTGGATTGCCGGGCTGGTAACCCTGACCCTGGCGGCGGCGAGCCTGCTGGCCTTCTTCCACCTGCCCCTGCCCTGGGCCGGGGGCGGTTCGCCCAACCTGCCGCTCACCTATCTCGCCGGTCTGTGGACCGCCGTCATTTCCGGCCTGGTCTTCGCCGCCATCTATGTGCGCAGCATCGCCGCCGAGGCACGGCGCATGGCGGCCGCCCTCGCGGCCACCGAGATGGTGCTGGCGCGGGAACAACAACTCTCGGCGCTGGACGGGCTCGCCGCCGCCGCCGCCCATGAACTGGGCACGCCGCTCGCCACCATTGCCCTCGTGGCCAAGGAGTTGCGCCGCGAGGCCAAGCCCAATGCGCCGATCATCGATGACCTGGACCTGCTGGTGAGCCAGTCGGCCCGCTGCCGCGAAATCCTGTCGCGCCTGGCCAACCGCGATGCCCAGCGCGATGCCATGTATGAGCAGGTGAAGCTGTCGGCCCTGATGGAGGATCTGGTCGCCCCCCTGCGCGGCAGCGACATCGCCATCGCCATCACCACCAGGCCCGCCAACCCGCGCGAGGCCAGCCCCGAACCGGTGTTCGCACGCAATCCCGCCATTACCTATGGCCTCAGCAACCTGATGGAAAACGCCGTGGACTTCGCCGACGGCACGGTGACGGTGACGGCCACCTGGTCGCTTCAGCAGGTGGTGGTGAAGGTGCATGACGACGGCCCCGGATTTGCCCAATACATCCTCGATCGCATCGGCGAGCCCTTCGTCACCTCGCGCCCCGGCTATGATGCGGCGCATGATCCCCTCACCGGCGAACACGAGGGCATGGGCCTTGGCGTCTTCATTGCCAAAACCCTGCTGGAACGCTCCGGGGCGACCGTCAGCCTGGCCAATGGCGCGGCCGACCGGCCCGGCGCCACCATCACGGTGGCCTGGCCGCGGCGGGTGGTGGATCAGGTTCAGACTTCTTCCACCACCCCTGACAAGAAGGCTGGAACAAGGCCCAACACCTCTTTATAAGGAGCCAGCCGGATTGAGACGTCTCGGCATGACGTGAGCGACATGACCCTACCCGATGACAAGAGTCTGCTTCTGGTGGACGACGACAAGCCGTTTCTGACCCGCCTGGCGCGGGCCATGGAGACGCGTGGATTCGAGGTGCGGTTTGCCGACACGGTGGCCGAGGGCGTGGCCGAGGTGACGCGCCAGCCGCCGGCCTTCGCCGTGGTGGACTTGCGCCTGGGCGACGGCAACGGCCTGGACGTGATCGAGGCCCTGCATGCCAGGCGGCCCGAGGCGCGCGTGGTGGTGCTGACCGGCTATGGCAATATCGCCACCGCCGTCACCGCCGTGAAGCTCGGCGCCATCGACTATCTCGCCAAGCCGGCGGATGCCGACGCCGTCTATGGGGCGCTGCTGTCGGAAAAGCATGACCGCACGGCACTGCCGGAAAACCCCATGTCGGCCGACCGGGTGCGCTGGGAACATATCCAGCGCGTCTATGAGCTGTGCAACCGCAATGTCTCGGAAACGGCGCGCCGTCTCAACATGCACCGCCGCACCCTGCAACGCATTCTGGCCAAACGCGCACCGAAGTAATCAGACCGGCGGATCGTAGAGCGTGTGCAGCCGGAAGGCGGCCAGACGCGCAAAGTCGACGAGCACCATCTTGCGCCGGGTGGCATGAAGCCGCTGCGCGCAGCCGTCGCGCAGGACCTCGGCGCCGAAACGGTCGCCGACAATGAGGCCGGCCGCCACCGGCATGATGTCGGGATCGAGGCTTTCCGGAATGGCGAAGAAAAAGCGGTCGCAATAGTCGAGATAGTCCTGCCATTTGCCGTCGGCGCGGAAGTCGGCTAGCGATGACTTGATCTCGATGATGGTGATCTCGCCCTGGGGCGAGACGGCCATGATGTCGGCCCGGCGGCCCGAGGCCAGGGTCACCTCATGGAGCGCCGCCATGCCCCGGTCGCGCAGCAGGCGGGCAACGCCGCGCTGCAGGGCAGCGGCGGTTTCCGACTGGCGGCCATCGGGCCTGATCTCGGGCGGCACTTGCGTCATGATGGCGGCATAAAACCTTTGACGGAACGGGCTGGCCCATTATTGTCGCCGTGGCCCAGCCGCAGTCAATGGCGGCGGGCAAGGGAGAGGTGATGCAGGCGCTATTGGGCTTGAGCCGTGCCATCGATGCCGTGAGCCGCTTCATCGGCCACCATGTGCGCTGGCTGGTGCTGGCGGCGGTGCTGATCAGCGCGATCAACGCGGTCATGCGCAAATTCTTCGATCTCTCGTCCAATGCCTGGCTGGAACTGCAATGGCTGCTGTTCGGCGCGGTCTTCATGCTGGCGGCCTCGCTCACCCTGCAGCGCAATGCCCATATCCGCATCGATGTGCTGTCGTCGCGCTGGTCGAAGCGCACGCGCGACTGGATCGACCTCTTCGGCCATCTGGTCATGCTGGCCCCGCTCACCCTCGTCATGATCTGGCTCACCGGCCCGGCCTTCCTCGAAAGCTGGCACAGCGGCGAGCGCTCGGTCAATGCCGGGGGCTTGGCGGTGTGGCCCGCCAAGTTCCTGATCTTCGCCGGCTTCCTGCTGCTCTTCCTGCAGATGATCTCCGAGGTGATCAAGCGCATCGCGGTGTTGCGCGGGGTGATCACGGATCCCGAACCGGTGCCGGTTCATGGCCATGATCCCGCCGATGTCTCGCCCGGGGGAGCACACGCCGAATGATCGAACTCATCGCCCATAACCTGGCGCCGATCATGTTCGGCTCGCTCATCCTCTTCCTGCTGCTGGGCTATCCGGTGGCCTTCTCGCTCGCCGCCAACGGCTTGTTCTTCTTTGTCGTGGCGGTCGAACTGTCGCCCTATTCCAACGACATCGCGCTGTCCTGGCCGCTCATGGAAACGCTCGGCGGGCGCGTTCTCGATGTCATGCGCAACGAGACGCTGCTGGCCATTCCCTTCTTCACCTTCATGGGCATCATTCTGGAAAAGACCGGCATGGCCGAGGACCTGCTCGATACCATCGGGCAATTGTTCGGTCCCATCCGCGGCGGGCTGGCCTATGCCGTCATTCTGGTGGGGGCGCTCCTGGCCGCCACCACCGGCGTGGTCGCCGCCTCGGTCATGGCCATGGGGCTGATCTCGCTCCCCATCATGCTGCGCTATGGCTATGACCGGCCCCTGGCCAGCGGGGTCATCGCCGCCTCGGGCACACTGGCCCAGATCATTCCGCCGTCACTCGTGCTCATCGTGCTCGCCGACCAGTTGGGCCGTTCGGTGGGGGATATGTATTCCGGCGCGGTCATTCCCGGCCTGATGCTGACCGCTCTCTATTGCGGTTACGTGCTGGTCATGTCCATCGTGGCCCCGGCCAAGGTGCCGGCATTGCCGCTGGCGGCGCGCACCCTGAAGGGCAGTCCGCTGCCGCTGCTGTTCCTGCTGCTGGCGGGCCTGGCCATCGGCTTCGGGGCCTACCGGTTCTTCCTGCCGCGGCTTGAAACCGGGGCCGACATCTGGGCCGCCACGGTGGCGGTGATCGCGGTCTATGCCTACGCCACGCTGGACCGGCGCTTTGCCCTGCACACCCTGTCCGATCTGGCCCAGCGCGTGGTCATCGTGCTGGTGCCGCCGCTCGCCCTCATCTTCCTGGTGCTGGGCACCATTTTCCTCGGCATCGCCACCCCCACCGAGGGCGGCGCCATGGGCGCAACCGGCGCCCTGCTCATGGCGCTGGCCAAGGGGCGGCTGTCCTACGCGCTCCTCAGCGAGGCGTTGGAGGCGACGGCGCGGCTCTCGTCCTTCGTGCTCTTCATCCTCATCGGCAGCCGCATCTTCTCGCTCACCTTCTATGGCATCAACGGCCATGTCTGGGTGGAGGAGCTGTTCCTCGGGTTGCCGGGCGGGGTCATGGGCTTCATGATCGCGGTCAACGTGCTGGTCTTCATCCTCGGCTGCTTCATCGACTTCTTCGAGATCGCCTTCATCGTCATCCCGCTGCTGGCCCCGGTGGCGGAGAAGCTCGGCATCGACCTGGTGTGGTTCGGCATCATCCTGGCCATGAACCTGCAAACCAGCTTCCTCACCCCGCCCTTCGGCTTTGCCCTGTTCTACATGCGCTCGGTGGCCCCCGACCGGCCCTATACCGACAAGGTGACGGGCAAGGTGGTGGCAGGCATCAAGACCACCGACATCTATCGCGGCGCGGTTTCCTTCATTCTCCTGCAGGTCATCATGATCTTCGTGGTGGTGCTCTTCCCGCATCTTTCGATTTCCGATGCCGGGCCCAAGGTCGACCCCAATTCCATCGACATCCAGATCCCCACCATCGGCACGCCGGACCTGGGGCCGCCCGCCGCACCGTCCTTCAACTGAGCCACTGAGCCCAAGCAAAATAAAAGGGGCCGCGCGGCCCCTTTCGTCATGTCTGGCGTGGTGAATTACAGCTCTTTCTTGCGCTGCTGGTTCATCATGAAGCTGTCGAAGGTGGCTTCCGACACCTGCTGCCAGAGATAGGCGTCATTGCGGAAGGCCGCCATGGATTCATAGACCTTCTTGAAGGCCGGATTGGCCGCCGAGAGTTCGGCATAGGCCGCCTTGGCCGCGTTGAAGGCCGCTTCCATGACATCCTGCGGATAGGGCTTCAGAACCGCGCCTGCCGCCACCAGGCTCTTGATGGCGCCGGGGTTGCTGGCGTCATACTTGGCGGTCACATCGAGGTTGGCCGCCTGACAGGCCTGGCGCAGGATGGCCTGATAGGCCTTGGGCAGTTCATTCCACTTCTGCAGGTTGATGAAGGTATGGAGCGAGGCCCCGCCCTCCCACCAGCCGGGATAGTAGTAGTTCTTGGCGACCTTGTAGAAGCCGAGCTTCTGGTCGTCGTAGGGGCCGACCCATTCGGCGGCGTCGATGGTGCCC
The DNA here is from genome assembly GCA_937872985.1 of uncultured Alphaproteobacteria bacterium. GTDB lineage: Bacteria > Pseudomonadota > Alphaproteobacteria > Rhizobiales > Aestuariivirgaceae > Aestuariivirga. Next base: position 5,327 of record CALMUW010000080.1, on the reverse strand, counting down.
TTTTCCAGCGAGGGGTAAATCTCGCCGCCCGGAATCTGCTGCGGCACCACGCCGATGCCCGACATGACCTTGCCGCCGAACCCGGCGATGCGCATCTTCAGGCCCTTCATGTCCGCAACCGAGTTGATCTCCTTGCGGAACCAGCCGCCCATCTGGGCACCGGTGTTGCCGGCCGGGAAGCCGATGTAGCCATGATTGGCATAGAACTCGTTCAGCAGATCGTTGCCGCCGCCGTGATAGAACCAGGCAAATTGCTGGCGGGCGTTGAGACCGAAGGGCACCGCCGTGCCGAAGGCGAAGGTCGGGTCCTTGCCCCAGTAGTAATAGGAACAGGTGTGGCAGCACTCGATGGCACCCTTGCCCACTTCGTTGGCGGCTTCGAAGGCGGGGGCGATTTCGCCCGCCGGGAAGACCTGGATCTGGAACTTGCCGTCGGTGGCCTCGCTCACATATCTGGCAACGGTTTCACCGCCGCCGAAAATGGTGTCGAGCGACTTGGGGAAGCTTGAGGTCATGCGCCATTTCAATTCCGGCGCCGACTGGGCAATGGCGGGCGCGGCGAGGGTGGCAGTGGCACCTGCGGCGGCCACACCGGCTGTGGTGAAAAATTTCCGGCGGTCCATGTGGTTCTCCCTGTTCAAGAAAACTGGCTATTCTTTTTGGGCGCGCCGCAGGCCAGCGTAGCCAACCCGCGGCATCGCCGGTTACTATAGGCAATTCGCCGCTGACGGCAATAAACGAAAGGGCATGGTCATGACCGAGGTTCGGATTGAGCGCGATTCCCTGGGTGAAATGGCAATTCCGGCGGATGCGGATTACGGCATCCACACGGCCCGGGCCGCCGCCAATTTTCCCATCACGGGCACGCTGCTCCGCCACTTCCCGGAGATGATCGAGGCCCTGGCCATGACCAAGAAGGCCGCCGCCATGGCGAACCGCGATCTCGGCGTCCTGCTGCCGCCCATCGCCCGGGCCATCATCAGCGCCTGCGACCGGGTGATGGCGGGCGAGGCGACGCGCGACTTCATCGTCGACATGGTGCAGGGCGGGGCGGGCACCTCCACCAACATGAACGCCAACGAGGTGATCGCCAACCTGGCGCTGGCCAGCATGGGCCGCCCGCGCGGCGACTATGCCACCATCCATCCCAATGACCATGTGAACCTGTCGCAATCCACCAACGACGTCTATCCCACCGCCGTCCGCCTCACCATGGTGCGCGCCGTGCCGGCACTGGTCGCGGCCCAGACGGCGCTGAAGGACGCGCTCATGGCCAAGGCAATGGAATTCGATGACGTCATCAAGGTGGGGCGCACCCAGCTCATGGATGCCGTGCCCATGCGACTCGGCTCGGAGTTCCGCGCCTTTGCCGTCACCGTGGGCGAGGACATCGAGCGCCTGCGCGAATTCTCGCGCCTGCTGTGCGAGGTGAATCTCGGCGGCACGGCCATCGGCACCGGCATCAACACGCCCGACGATTATGCCGCCACCGCCATCCGCCATCTCTCCACCATCTCGGGCGTGCCCATGGTGCTGGCGGGCGACCTCATCGAGGCGACCTCTGACATGGGGGCCTTCGTCACCTTCTCCGGCGTGCTGAAGCGCATCGCGGTCAAGCTCTCCAAGATCAGCAATGACCTGCGGCTGCTCAATTCCGGTCCGCGCGCGGGCCTGGGCGAAATCCGCCTGCCTGCGGTGCAGGCCGGGTCCTCCATCATGCCGGGCAAGATCAACCCGGTGATGCCGGAGGTGGTGAACCAGATCGCCTATCAGGTCATCGGCAATGATCTCACCGTGACCATCGCCGCTGAGGCGGGCCAGCTTCAGCTCAATGCCATGGAGCCGGTCATCGTCTTCAACATCCTGCAATCCATGCGCATGCTGACACGCGGCATGACGGTGCTGCGCGAGAAATGCGTGGAGGGCATCGAGGCCGACCGCGAGCGCTGCCGCGAATTGCTGGACCAGTCGCTGGTGTCGGTGACGGCGCTCAACCCCTACATCGGCTATGCCGTGGCGAGCCGTGTGGCCAAGGAGGCGCTGAAGTCACGCCGCTCCGTCCGCGAGGTAGTGCTGGCGGAAAAGCTGATGAGCGAGGCGCAACTGGCCGAGGCCTTCAGCCCGGAAAAGCTGCTGGGCAGAGGGAAGTAGGACTAAAAAAAGTCAGTCATCCTCGTCGAACTTGGCGGCGAGGAGTTCCTCGAGCGCGTCCAGCGCCTTGGCGGCCTCGGGGCCGGTGGCCTCCACCGTGATGGTGGAACCGATGGCGGCCGCCAGCATCATCAGCCCCATGATGGAGGTGGCGGGCACGGTTTCGCCGTCCTTGCTGACGGTGATGTCGGCGTTGAAGGCCTCGGCGCATTTGACGAATTTGGCCGAGGCCCGGGCGTGCAGTCCGCGCTGGTTTTCGATGAGCATGTCGCGCGCGATCGCCGGCATCATTCCCCCAGAATCTGGCTGGCGATGTTGATGTATTTGCGGCCCGCGTCCTGGGCGGCGGCCGCCGCCTTGGCCAGATTGGTGTCCTTGCGGATGCGGGCGAGTTTCACCAGCATGGGCAGGTTCAACCCCGCCACCACCTCGACCCGGCCTTCCTCCAGAAGCGAAATCGCCAGGTTCGACGGTGTGCCGCCGAACATGTCGGTGAGCACGATGATGCCGGCCCCGGCATCCACCCGGTTCACGGCGGCAACGATGTCGTCGCGGCGGTCCTCAATGCGGTCATCGGGGCCGATGCAAATGGGTTCGATGTGGGTCTGCGGGCCCACCACATGCTGAAGCGCATGGATGAATTCGTCGGCGAGCCGCCCGTGGGTCACCAGAACCAGGCCAATCATGCTTTCGTCACGTGCCGCATCCTCGCGGTTCCTCTGTGGGCCGGGATTTATGCCCTTGTTTGAATCATCCGGCAACGGCCAAGTTTTCAGGCCGAGAGCGACAGGGCCGCCCGGATCTTGGCGGGGGCCGAGGCGGTGAAGGGATCGAGCGCCAGACGCGGCAGGCGCACCTCCAGAAGGCTGGTGCTGCGGTCACTGTCGGCGGGCAGACGCTCCACCGCAAGACCCGGCACGAGGTCGACCACCAGCGCCAGGGGCACGGGCCCGCCGCTCATCCGGTCGACAATGCCGAGCCCGCGGATTTCCAGGCGGTGCTTGATGGGATTGGGGCAGGAGGCGAGCAGGACGCCCGCCACCTGTTCCAGCATCACCTGATCATCGGCGATGAGTTCCGCCCGCAACAACTCGGGGCCAAGGCCATAGCCCGGCGTGTCGATGAGACGGAGCGCCAGATCGGACTTGCCGGCCCCCGGCTTGCCGCGCAGCAACACGCCCCGGCCATTGATGGCCACACAGGTGGCATGGACCCGCTGGCGCGGGTTCACCGCCGGCCTCCCGCCGGCCGGGCCAGAAGGGCGGGCAGGCTCACCACGAAGCGCGCGCCGAGCACCGGGCGCAGCCCTTCGGCATTGGCCTTGCCTTCGCGGTTCTCGGCCCAGATGCGGCCCTTGTGGGCCTCGACGATCTGGCGCGAGATGGAAAGTCCGAGACCGGAGTTCTTGCCGAAGGAGGCCTCGGGCCGGTCGGTGTAGAACCGCTCGAAGACGCGCTCGAGATTTTCCGGCGGAATGCCCGGCCCCTGATCCTCGACGCGGACATCGATGGTGCGGCCCTGACGGCGCAGGCGGACATGGATCTGGCTGTCGCCGGGGGCAAAGGAGCGGGCGTTGTCAATCAGGTTGCGGAACACCTGACCGAGACGGGAATCATGGCCCGCCACCAGCCAGTCACTGGCCGCGTTGCGGCCGGGCTGGGTGACGAGGGTGATGGCGGGTTCACCGTCCTTTTTCATTTCGTTGGCCAGCGAGGTGATGGCGGAGAGCAGCTTCAGCACATCGACGGGGGCCGCTTCGGCCCGGGCCAGTTCGGCATCGAGGCGCGAGGAATCGGAAATGTCGGTGATCAGCCGGTCGAGGCGCTTCACATCGTCCTTGACTACGGCGATGAGGCGGGCGCGCTGCTCATCGGTCTTGACCAGGCCGATGGTTTCCACCGCGCTGCGCAGGGAGGTCAGGGGGTTCTTCAACTCGTGGGCGACATCGGCGGCAAAGGCCTCGATGGCGTCGATGCGGTTATAGAGCGCGTTGGTCATGTCGCGCAGCGCCGCCGAGAGATGACCGATCTCGTCGCGGCGGCCGGAGAAGTCAGGAATCTCCACGCGCTTGTTGATGCCGCGGCGCACCCGGTCGGCGGCGTCGGCCAGACGCCGAATGGGATTGGCGATGGTATAGGCGATGAGCAGCGACAGGAGGAGCGTGACCAGTGAGACCAGGCCATAGGTCATGAGGGCGACCCGGCGTTCGGCGCGCAGCACATTGTCGATCTCGCCGCCCTTGGTGGAGAGCACCAGCGCGCCCAGGACGGCGCGGAAGCGCTGCACCGGCACGGCCACCAGCACGATGATCTCGTTCTGGGCATTGAGGCGGACGATGGAAACACTGGCCCCGTTCAGGGCGGCGGCGACCTCGGGAAAGTCGCGGCCATTGTCGAGGCCATATTCCTTCTGCAGCGGATAGTCGGAGGCGAAGATCCAGTCGAGAATGCGGGTCCACAGGTCCGGCCCCTGATCGGCGGCGGCAGGCAGGTCGCTTTGCGCGATGTCCGACCCGCCGTAGAGGAAGCGCGAATCCACCATGAGGTTGCCGCCGGTGTCGATGATGCGGGCGCGCACATTGGTATTGGCGAGAAGCCGCCGCAGCACCGGCCCGGTCTTTTCGGGGTCGATGGGAAAGTCGAGGCTCGACTGTGAATCAGTGGCACCGGCGCCCTCGCCGCCGTCATCGAGGGAATCCGGGTTGATGACAATGGAGCCGGTATCGGCCGAGGCGGAACCGGCAATGGCGGCGGCGATGATCTGGGCCTGGGTGGTGAGGCTTTGCACGCGTGCGTCGATGAGGCCCTGGCGCAGCTTGTTGAAGTAGAGAATGCCACCCATCAGGATCATCAGACCGATGAGGTTCAGAAGCACGATGCGGCGGGTGAGCGAGCCCAGGGCGAAGCTGCGCAACCGGCTGCGGCGCGACCGCCGCTCCTCCGCTTCCGTCTCCGGGGCCAGGGCCTCAGCCTCTTCGCCCGGCTCCTGTTCTCGTGGCTCGTCAACCATGGGCCAGCGCCGCGTCGTCCGGGCCTATTGCTCCTTGAAGCGATAGCCCACGCCATAGAGCGTCTCGATGGCGTCGAAGGCCTCATCCACCTGGTTGAATTTCTTGCGCAGGCGCTTGATGTGGCTGTCGATGGTGCGGTCATCGACATAGACCTGATCGTCGTAGG
>CALMUW010000079.1 GCA_937872985.1 uncultured Alphaproteobacteria bacterium | reverse complement strand
CTCCCCCCTCCGGATGCCGGCCCGCACCCAGGACCGCCGCAAAGAACTGGTGAAGGTCGCCCATCAATATGCCGAGAAGGCCCGGGTTGCCGTGCGCAACGTGCGCCGCGACGGCATGGACCATCTGAAGGCTTTGGAAAAGGCCCACCTGATGAGCGAGGACGACCACAAGAAGAAGTCGGACGACGTCCAGAAGCTCACCGACGACACCATCAAGGACATCGACGCTTCCCTGAAACACAAGGAAGCCGAAATCATGCAGGTCTGATCCGCCGATGACCAACCCTGCCGTCATGGATCCGCCACGTCACGTTGCCATCATCATGGACGGCAATGGCTGCGGGGCTGGGGCGCGTGGCCTGCCGCGCTCGGCCGGCCACAAGAAGGGGGTGGAGGCGCTGCGCCGGGCGGTGCGCGCTGCGCGCGACTTCGGCGTGGACTACCTCACCATCTATTCCTTCTCGTCGGAGAACTGGTCCAGGCCCGCGCCAGAGGTGAGCTTCCTCATGGAGCTGTTGCGCCGTTTCATCCGTCAGGATGTGGCCGACCTGCACAAGGAAGGTGTGAAAATCCGCGTCATCGGCCGGCGCGAGGGGTTGGACCCGTCCATCGCGGCGCTGCTCGACGAGGCGGAGAAACTCACCGCCAGCAATGACGGCCTCACCCTCATCGTCGCCTTCAACTATGGCAGCCGCCAGGAACTGGCCTGTGCCGCCCGCCGGCTGGCCGAGGCCGTGCGCGACGGCACCATGGCCGCCGCCGCCATCACGCCGGAAGCCCTGGCCGGACAATTGGAGACGGCGGGCATTCCCGATCCTGACCTGTTGATCCGCACCGGCGGCGAGCAGCGTGTGTCGAACTTCCTGCTCTGGCAGATGGCCTATACCGAATTCGTCTTCGTGCCGGAATACTGGCCCGATTTCGACGCCGCCATCTTCGCCCGCGCCATTGCCGACTATCATGGGCGCGACCGGCGCTTCGGCGGCCTCAAGGCCCATAGCGCATGAAATTTCCCGGCCTCGCCGACATTCGCGCCATGAACTGGGGTGATCTCGGCGTGCGCGCCGTCTCCGCCCTGGTGCTGGTGCCCGCCGTGCTGCTCGATGTCTGGGCCGGGGGCGTGTGGTTCACCGTCTTTGCCGCTCTGCTCGGGGTGCTCATGGCCCATGAGTGGGTGGGCCTTGCCCATCGCGGCAACTCCGCCCAGTTCGCGCTCCACGCCACGGCCGCCCTGTGCGGGGCCATGCTGCCCGGTACGGCGGGGATCATTCCGGCGCTCGCCACCATCGCGGTGCTCACCGTGCTCTCGCTTCTGCTGGTCCGGCAGTGGGGGGCTGATCCCACCCTGTGGACCGGCCTCGGCGTGCCCTATGTCGGCCTGCCGGCGCTGGCGCTGGTGGTGCTGCGCGACGACGCCAACTGGGGCCTGCTCGCCATTCTGTGGATTCTCTTCATCGTCTGGGCGGCGGATACCTTTGCCTATTTTGCCGGGCGCATCATCGGCGGGCCGAAACTGGCCCCCGCCATCTCGCCCAAGAAAACCTGGGCGGGCCTCGGCGGCGCCATGGCGGGGGCGGCACTGCTCTCCGCCGTCATCGCCTGGTTTGCCGTGCCCGGCAGCATCGGGCCGCTCATGGTCCTCGCCGCCGTCCTGGCCGTGGTGGAGCAGGGCGGCGATCTCTTTGAAAGCAGCCTGAAGCGCCATTTCGGCGCCAAGGATTCGGGCGATCTCATCCCCGGTCATGGCGGTGCCATCGACCGGGTTGACGGGCTCGTTGCCGTGGCGGTGGCCGCCGCCCTCATCGGCTTTTTGCGCGGCGGCCCGCTGGTCGCCCAGGGTCTTCTCCACTGGTAACCATAATCGCCGAATTGTTGACGCAATGACCGGCTTCTGTGGTTAATGAACCGTAAACGGGGTGTCTCGCGTGCAGCCAGTCGGCGCGGTGAGGCCAGTGATCGGGATGGGGTCGATGGACATTCTTGCACTTCTGATGATGCCGCTGAACGTGATGGTGGGATATCTCATTCCCTTTCTCATCGCCTTGACGGTCATTGTTTTCGTTCATGAATTCGGCCACTTCATCGTCGCCCGCTGGTGCGGCGTGAAGGTCGAGACCTTCTCCATCGGCTTCGGCAAGGAAGTGACCGGCTGGCATGACCGGCACGGCACACGCTGGCGCATCGCCTGGGTGCCGCTGGGCGGCTATGTGCGCTTCGAGGGCGACGTGAACGCCGCCAGCCAGGCCGAGGAGGGCGCTGAAAAAAGCCTGTCGCCCACCAGCTTCCACGCCAAGCCGGTGTGGCAGCGCGCCCTGGTGGTGGTCGCCGGACCCGTGGCCAATTTCATCCTCGCCATCGCCATCCTCTCCGCCACCTACATGACGGTGGGCATCCCCATGACCGCGCCGCGCATCGACTCGGTTGCGGCAGGCAGCGCGGCCGACCGCGCCGGGCTTCAGCCGGGTGACACATTTGTTACGGTCAATGGCACAAAAATAAAGTATTTCAATGATTTGCAGGAAATCGTGCGGCCGCGCGCCGGCGAGACCCTGACGGTCGAGATTTCCCGCAACGGCACTCTCCACAGCCTGTCCCTCACGCCTTCGGTGCGCGAGGAGGATGACGGCTTCGGCGGCAAGGTGCGCTTTGGCGTGCTCGGTGTCACCCACAATACCGAGGGCAAGGACTTGGTCTATGAGCGCCTGCCGATCCACAAGGCCGTGGCGCTCGGCGCCGACCGCACCTGGTATATCATCTCCACCACCTTCAAGTATCTCGGCCAGATGATCACCGGCCATGCCAGCTCCGATCAGCTGGGCGGTCCCATTTCCATTGCCAAGGGGGCAGGGGACGCCGCCTCCTTCGGCCCGCTCGCCTTCCTCAGTTTTGTCGCCTTTCTGAGCGTGAGTATCGGACTTCTTAACCTCTTTCCGATTCCAATGCTGGATGGTGGACACCTGGTTTTCTACGGCGTCGAGGCCTTGCGCGGCAAACCGCTCGGCCCCGAGGCGCAGGAGTGGAGTTTCCGCATTGGTTTTTCGCTGGTTTTGATGCTCATGGTGCTGGGGACGTTTAACGATTTGGTAAGAGTCGTCTCCATGGCGTTTGGTAGTTGATTCGGCTTGATTTCTTTCGTTTGCAATTGGTCCGAAAACAGCTAAAACACCGCTCGCGGCGAAGCGGCGGTCCCGGGGCGGCTCGCGTTAACACTGGAATGGCCTTTTGATGCGTTTGAAACTGTTACTGGTTGGCGTTCTTGCCTTCGCCCTCACTGTTCTGGCGCCGTTGGCGGCCCCCCGCCTTGTGGCCACTCCGGCCTTTGCCCAGACCGTCACCAACATCGTGGTCCAGGGCAACCAGCGGGTCGAGCCCGACACCGTCATCTCCTACCTCCAGCTCGGCCGCGGCGACGCCTTCAGCGCCGAGAAGGTGGACGAATCCATCAAGGCCCTGTTCCAGACCGGACTTTTCTCGGACGTGCGCATCGCGCGCAACGGCGGCACGATGGTCATCAACGTGGTCGAAAACCCGCTGATCAACGTGGTGAACTTCGAGGGCAACTCGGAAATCACCGATGATGCCCTGGCCAAGGAAGTGGAAGTCCGTGAACGGATGATTTTCACCAAGGCCCGGGTGCAGAGCGACACGCAGCGCATCCTCGATCTCTACCAGCGCTCTGGTTTCTATAACGTGCGCGTGGCGCCCAAGCTGATCCGCCTGCCGGAGAATCGCGTGAACCTCGTGTTCGAGATCACCGAGAGCGGCAAGACCCACGTCACCAGCATCACCTTCTCCGGCAACAATTCCTTCGGCGCTTCCGAATTGCGCGGTGTCCTCGGCACCAAGCAGAAGAGCTGGTGGAACTTCATGCAGCGCAACGACATCTACGACCCCGACCGCGTCGAATATGACAAGGAGCTGCTGCGCCGCTTTTACCTGAAGAACGGCTTCGCCGACGTTCAGGTCGATTCGGCCAATGCGCAACTGTCACCTTCGGGCGACAGCTTCACCATCAATTTCAATATCATCGAAGGCCAGCGCTACAAGGTTGCCGATGTGGCGGTGAATGTCGGCGATGCCGATCTCGAGGCCGATCCGCTGCGCGCCGTGGTCAAGACCGGCGTGGGCGACAATTACGACGCCTCCAAGGTCGACAAGACGGTGGACAATCTGGCGCTCGAAGCCAGCCGCCAGGGCTTCGTCTTCGCCAAGGTCGATCCGCAGATCAACCGCGACGCCAACAACGGCACCCTCGGCATCACCTACAACATCAGTGAGGGTCAGCGCACCTATATCGAGCGCATCGACATCACCGGCAACAGCCGCACCCTCGATGAGGTCATTCGCCGCGAACTCCAGCTCTATGAGGGCGATGCCTTCAACCGCGTGCTGGTGGAACGCGCCCGCCGCCGTCTGACCGCCCTCGACTTCTTCGACAAGGTGGACTTCCGCGAGGAAGAAGGCTCGGCCCCCGACAAGGTGGTGCTGGTGGTCGAAGTGGCCGAGAAGGCCACCGGCAAGATCAGCTTCAGCGTTGGCTATTCCTCGGTCGAGGCCCTCATCGGCACGGTCGAACTGTCGGAGCGCAATTTCCGCGGCCGCGGCCAGGATGTGCGCATCAACACCGCGCTGTCCTTCAAGAAGCAGCAGGTCGATTTCAGCTTCACCGAACCCTATTTCATGGGCATGCCGATTTCGGCTGGCTTTGACCTCTTCGCCACCAACACGGACAACACCGACTATTCGTCCTACAAGTCGCGGCAGATCGGCGGCGCGCTGCGCACCGGCTTCCGTCTCGACGAATATTCCTCCGTCAATTTCAAATACTATCTGGCCTACCGCAAGGTGACGGGCGTTGATGTCACCCGGGCCTCGCCCACGGTGATCAAGTGGCAGGGCAGCACCATCAAGTCGGCCGTCTCCGGCAGCTATGTCTGGGATGATCTCGACAATCCCATGGATCCCAACTCCGGCCTGCGCGCCCAGTTGGACCTGGAACTGGCCGGGCTTGGCGGCGACACCTACTACGGTGCCCTCGAGGCCCATGCCTGGTACTTCATCCCCATCGTTGAGGATGCCGTGACCCTCAAACTCGAAGGCAATGCGGGTCATATGCAAGGCTTCGGCGGCCATGACGTGCCGCTGCAGGACCGCTTCTTCAAGGGGGCCGACAGCTTCCGCGGCTTCGCCAAGTCGGGCATCGGCCCCATGCAGGTCAACAATGCGGGCGGCCTCGACTCGATCGGCGCCCAGACCTATGCCATCGGCACCGTCGAAGCGACCTTCCCCATCGGCGCGCCCGAGGCATGGGGCATGTCCGGCGCCGTCTTCTCCGACTTCGGCACGGTCTTCAATGCCCCGGAGACTTCAATGGCCTATCTCGCTGGTTCGCACTGCGATAACACTGACGCGCACGATTGCACCGTCTATGATTCCATGGCCTTCCGCGCCTCCGTCGGTGCTGGCATCATCTGGAAGTCGCCCTTCGGTCCGCTGCGTTTCGACCTCGCCTATCCGGTCCTGAAGCAGAAGACCGACGACCGCGAATGGTTCCGCTTCTCCATCGGCACGCGTTTCTGACGCGCCGGACACTCTGATCGGTGGAGCGGCCCCGGCGGGCCGCTTCCTTTTATCAAGGGACGCCGCATGACCGAACCCGCCACGACCGCCGACATCCAGCGCATCATGCAGCTTCTGCCGCATCGCTATCCCTTCCTGCTCATCGACCGCATCATCGAGATGAACGGGGAGGAGAGCGGCATCGCGCTGAAGAACGTCACCATGAACGAGCCCTTTTTCCCCGGCCACTTTCCGGGCCGTCCGGTCATGCCCGGCGTGCTGCTGGTGGAGGCCATGGCCCAGGCGGCCGGCGCCCTGGTGCTCAATGCGCTCGGCGATGAACATGCCGGCAAGCTCGTCTTCTTCATGTCCATCGACAAGGCGCGCTTCCGCAAGCCGGTGGTGCCGGGCGACCAGGTGCACTTCCACATGAAACTCGCCAACAAGCGCCCGCCGGTGTGGAAATACTGGGTCGAGGCCCATGTCGATGGCAAGAAGGTGGCCGAGGCCGAGATCGGCGCCATGCTGATGAACGAGCGCGGCGCCTGAAACCACCAGCGGAATAAAAAACGCCCGGAAAATCTCCGGGCGTTTTCACTTTATGCGATGACTGTCAGCCGCGCTCGCCCAGGGGCACATAGGCGCGCGCCGTCTCGCCGGTATAGAGCTGGCGCGGCCGGCCGATGCGCTGCGTCGGGTCCTCGATCATTTCCTTCCACTGCGAAATCCAGCCCACCGTGCGGGCCAGCGCGAACAGCACCGTGAACATGGAGGTGGGGAAGCCCATGGCGCGCAGGATGATGCCGGAATAGAAATCGACATTGGGATAGAGCTTGCGCTCGATGAAATACTCATCATGCAGCGCCACGCGCTCCAGTTCCTGTGCCACGTCCAGAAGCTTGTCGCCCTTGATGCCGAGATCGGCCAGAACCTCGTGCGCCGTCTGCGCCATGATCTTGGCGCGCGGATCATAGTTCTTGTAGACGCGGTGGCCGAAGCCCATCAGGCGCACGTTGGAGTTCTTGTCCTTCACCCGTTCGATGAAGTCGGGAATGTTCTCCACCGAACCGATCTCGTCCAGCATCTTCAGCGCCGCCTCGTTGGCGCCGCCATGGGCCGGACCCCACAGACAGGCAATGCCCGCCGCGATGCAGGCGAAGGGATTGGCCCCCGACGAACCGGCCAGACGCACGGTGGAGGTGGAGGCGTTCTGCTCGTGGTCGGCGTGCAGGATGAAGATGCGGTCCAGCGCGCGCGCCAGAACCGGGTTCACCTTGTACTCCTCGCACGGCACCGAGAAGCACATGTGCAGGAAGTTCGCCGCATAGGACAGATGGTTCAGCGGATAAACGAAGGGTTCGCCCTTGTGATACTTGTAGGCCATGGCCGCGATGGTCGGCAGCTTGGCGATCATGCGGTGCGAGGCGATCTCGCGCTGGCGCGGATCCTGAATGTCGAGCGAGTCGGAATAGAAGGCCGACATGGCGCCCACCACGGCCACCATGACCGCCATGGGGTGCGCGTCGCGGCGAAAGCCCTGGAACAGGCGGGCCATCTGCTCGTGGATCATCGTGTGCTTGGTGATGGCCCAGTCGAAATGCTTGCGCTGCTCGGCATTGGGCAATTCGCCGTAATAGAGCAGGTAGCAGGTCTCCAGAAAGTCGCCGTGTTCGGCCAGTTGCTCGATGGGGTAGCCCCGGTGCAGCAGAATGCCCTCGTCGCCGTCGATATAGGTGATCTTGGATTCGCACGAGGCGGTGGAGGTGAAGCCGGGGTCATAGGTGAAGATCTTGGCCTGGCCGTAAAGCTTGGTGATGTCCACCACATCCGGCCCCAGCGTGCCCTTTTTCACCGGCAGCGTCACATCCTCGCCGTGAACCTTCAATTCTGCATTGTCAGGCGCGTTCGCCATGCTGGCCTCCCTTGTTTCCGGCAATACTGCACTGCAACATGGTTATGGTCAACAGCGCTGACCTAAACCCTTCGTGACGGACCTCAGGCGCTGTGGTCCTTGATCCGGGCCAGGGCTTCCTCCCGGCCCAGCACTTCCAGCACATCAAAAATGCCGGGCGAGGTGGCCGAGCCGGTCAGCGCGGCGCGCAGGGGCTGGGCCAGCTTGCCCAGTTTCAGGCCCGCCGCCTCGGCATGGGCCTTCACCGCCGCTTCCATCGCCGGGGCGATCCATTCAGCAAGACCCTCCAGCACCGGCACCACGCCACGGAGCGCGGCCCGGCCCTCGTCATTCAGCAGGCCCTTGGCCTTGTCGTCCAGCGGCAGGGGGCGGCTGGCGAAGAGGAATGCCGCGCTGGTCTGCAATTCCACCAGAGTCTTGGCCCGCTCCTTCAGCCCGGGCAGGGCGCGGGTGAAGGCCGCCATCCTGCCGCCCTCCAGCGCCGCCAGCATCTCCGGCCCGCCCGCCACATGCGGCAGGAAGGCCAGGAACTCCTTCAGCACCACCTCGTCCGGGGTGGCGCGGATATAATGACCGTTCAGGTTTTCCAGCTTGGCGAAGTCAAACCGCGCCGGCGACTTGCCGATGGCCTCCAGCCCGAACCATTCCACCAGTTGCGCGGTGGAGAAAATCTCGTCGTCGCCATGGCTCCAGCCCAGGCGGGCGAGATAATTGCGCAGCGCCGCCGGCAAGTAGCCCATGGCGCGATAGGCCTCCACCCCCAGCGCCCCGTGGCGCTTGGACAGCTTGGCCCCGTCCGGCCCGTGGATCAGCGGCACATGGGTCATGTCCGGCACGTCCCAGCCCATGGCCAGATAGATCTGGGTCTGGCGCGCCGCATTGGTCAGGTGGTCCACGCCGCGGATGATGTGGGTTACCCCCATGTCGTGATCGTCCACCACCACCGAGAGATTATAGGTGGGATTGCCGTCCGAGCGCAGGATGATGAGATCGTCGAGATCCTTGTTGGGAATGACCACGCGGCCCTGGGCATGGTCGTTGATGACCGTCTCGCCCTCCTGCGGGGCCTTGAAACGGATAACCGGCTTCACACCGGCGGGCGCATCCCCGGCGGCGCGGTCGCGCCAGGTGCCGTCATAGCGCACCGGGCGCTTTTCCGCCTCGGCCCTGGCGCGCATGGCCTCCAGTTCCTCCGGCGAGCAATAGCAGTAATAGGCCCGGCCGCGCTTCAGCAGATCGTTGGCCACCTCGCGATGCCGGTCGGCGCGGGCGAACTGCGACACGGCCTCGCCGTCCCAGGAAAGGCCCAGCCATTTCAACCCGTCGAGAATGGCGCTGATCGCCGCCTCGGTGGAGCGCTCGCGGTCGGTGTCCTCAATGCGCAGCAGCATCTTGCCGCCGGTGTGGCGGGCAAAGGCCCAGTTGAACAGCGCCGTGCGCGCGCCGCCAATATGGAGGAAACCGGTGGGCGAGGGGGCAAAACGCGTAATGACGGGCGATGACATGACCGGTGAAATCCCTATAGTCGCAGAGCACATGAATTGGCCCGGCGCATAGCACGCATGGGGGCAGGGGGCAAAGGGGCGGCATGGAAGGGGCGCTGGACACAGGGCGGACGGACCGGCTCTGGCCGCTGCGCCGTCTGGCTGACGTGGTCCCGCGCCGCCTGCTGCTCTTCGTGCCGCTGCCTCTCATGGCGGGCCTCTGGGCCTATTTCGCCTTGCCGCGCGAACCTGATGTGGCGGCGGTGTCACTTCTGGGGCTGGCCGCACTTCTGCTCATTCTCCCCGCCCGGCGCGCGCCGCTGCTGCTCATTCCGCTGTTGCTGCTCACGGGCTTTGCCGCCGCCAAGCTGCGCAGTGAATGGGTGGCAACGCCCGTGCTCCGCGCCACGGTGGCCGAGGCGCAGGTCATGGGCCACATCGCCCGCATCGACGGTGCCCTGGCCCGGCGCAAGGTGGTGCTGCTGGATGTGACGGAGATCAGCCCCTTGCCCGCCGCTGAGCGTCCGCGCCGCCTGCGCCTTACCCTCGGCGGCCAGCAGCCCCATCTGTCTGCGGGTCAGTTGATCGCGCTTAAGGCGCGGCTCGAACCCCTGCCGCTGCCGGTCACCCCCGGCGGCTTCGATTATGGCCGCCAGCTCTATTTCCAGTCGGTCGGCGGAACCGGCCGCGCGCTGGCACCCGTCACCATCCTTCCCGAGACCATGCCAGGCCGCTACCGCCTCGACGCCGCGCTGGAGGCCGTGCGTCAGGCCATCGGCAGCCGCGTGCGCGCCGTGCTGCCCGGCCCCATGGGGGCGGTGTCGGAAGCCCTGATCAACGGTGAGCGCGCTGACATTCCCAAGCGCGTCAATGATTCGCTGCGCGATTCCGGCCTGTTCCATGTCCTCTCCATCTCCGGCCTGCACATGACGCTGGTGGCCGGCGGCGTGTTCTGGATCGTGCGCGCCCTGCTGGCCCTCGTGCCGCCGCTCGCCCTGCGCTGGCCGGTGAAGAAAATTGCCGCCGTGGCCGCGCTGGCGGCTGGCCTCTTCTACATGCTGCTGGCGGATTCCGGCCCCGCCACGGCGCGCAGCTACATCATGATCGCGGTCATGTTCACCGCGGTCCTCATCGACCGGCCCGCCATTTCCCTGCGCAACCTCGCCATCGCCGCCATCATCCTTCTCGTTCTCCAGCCGGAGCAGGCGCTTTCCGCCTCCTTCCAGATGTCCTTCATGGCGGTGGTGGGTCTGGCCGGGTTCTATGAATGGTGGCAGCGCCACCAGCATGGCCAGGAGCAGGGCGAACCCACCCATTTCACCCGTGCCAGCGCCGCCCTCTGGCGCTTTCTCTGGGTGCCCGCCGTCACCTCGCTGGTGGCCGGCCTCTATTCCGGCGTGCCCGCCGCCTTTCACTTTGGCCGGGTGGCCCCCTGGGGCGTCATCGCCAATGGCCTGGCGCTGCCCGTGGTCGGCGTGGTGGTCATGCCGGGGGCCCTGCTGGCCACGCTGCTCATGCCGCTCGGGCTGGAAAGTCTGCCACTTCTCGCCATGGACCGGGGCCTGCGCCTCGTCATGACCATTTCCGACTGGGTGGCCGGCCTGCCTGGGGCAGGGCAGGTCTGGCGGCAGCCATCGGCCATGGCCGCCAGCCTCCTTGCCCTGGCGCTGATTCTTCTGGCGCTGCTGCGCGGCCGCTGGCGGCTGGCCTTCCTGCCCGTGGCGCTTGCGGCCCTCATCGTCCTGCCGTTGCAGACCCAGCCCGATGTGCTGGTGGATGGCGACGCCCGCGCCGTCGCCTTCCGCACTGACCAAGGCGAACTGGTGCCCGCTCCCGGCCAGCGCGGCAGTTTTGCCCTCAACCGCTGGCTCACCGGCAACGGCGAAGAGACGACGGCAAAGCTGGCGGCGGCCCGGCCCGGCTGGACCTGCACCGCCAAGCACTGCGCCACGGTGGTCAAGGGCCAGCGCCTTGTCGTGCTGCGCCGGGCGGCGGAGGCCGATCAGGCCTGTCCCGCCGCCGACATGGTCATTGCCGAATTTCCCCTGCGCGGGCGCTGCCTCGGCATCCCGCTGCGCATCGACCGATTTGACCTCTGGGCCAACGGCGCTCATTCTGTCGTCATCACACCCGGACGAATCCATGTCCGCACCGCCAGGGGCGAACAGGGGATGCGGCCTTGGGTCTTCACGCCCCGCGCCGCCGCCGAAGCGGGCGCGGGGCCAGACGCTTCAGGAGTTACGGCCCCGCCGTAAAACATGTATGACAAATGCCGCTTTTAATGATAGCATGACCAAGGTTCGCGCTGATATCGATGCGCTGGATCGCCGTTTGGTAGCCTTGCTGGCCGAACGCCAGGGCATGATTGACCGCGCCATTGCCGTGAAGCGGCGGGAGGGACTTGCCGCCCGCATCCCGCCCCGGGTGGACGAAGTCATCACCAATGCCGTGGCCGAGGCCAGACGGGTGGGTCTGGATCCCGAACATGCCCGCGAGATCTGGACCGTCATGGTGGATGGCTTCATCCGCCGCGAACAACGGGCGCTGAACAGGACCTAGACCACCATGCGCTTCAAGCTCCTCTTTTCGCCATTGGCCATCAGGGGAGCGGAACTGCGGAACCGCATTTTCACCACCGGCCACGACACTGGGCTGGTGGTGGACAACCGCCCCACCGACGCGCTCGTGGCCTATCACCGCGCCCGCGCCCGGGGCGGTGTCGGTCTGGTCATCCTGCAGGCCACGGGCGTGCACCCCACCGCGCGCTTCTCCGACCATCTGCTGATGGCCGATGATGACTCCTGCATTCCGCACTTCCGCAAGGTGGCGGCAGCCCTGCACGATGACGGGGCCCGCGTCTTCGTGCAATTGCACCATCCCGGCCGCGAGATGATGAACCGGCTCTATGGCGTGCAGCGCCCCACCATCGCCCCCTCGCACATGCCCTCCGAGCGCAATCGCACCGTGCCGCGCGTCATGGACCGCGCCCTCATCACCGAGATCATCGCCAGCTATGGCGCCGCCGCCGCCCGCATGGCGGAGGCGGGCCTCGATGGCGTGGAGGTGGTGGCAAGCCACGGCTACCTGCCGGCCCAGTTCCTGTCGGCCAGGCTGAACCAGCGCACCGACGATTACGGCGGCAGCTTTGACAACCGCCTGCGCTTCATCGCCGAGGTGCTGGATGGCATTCGCGCCGCCGTGCCCGCAAGCTTCGTGCTGGGCCTGCGCCATTCCGGCGACGAACACGACGATGCCGGCATCGACGGCGACGAGAGTCTGGCCATCGCCACGGCGCTCGCTCCCAGGCTCGACTTCCTCAACATGATCGCGGGCACCTCGGCCTCATCCTCGGGCGCCATGCACATCGTGCCCTCCATGGCCACCGAACATGCCTATGTGGCGCCGCTGGCCCAGCGTGTGCGGGAGGCCACGCAGATTCCGGTCTTCGTCGCGGGCCGCATCAACCAGCCGCACGAGGCGGAAATGATTCTGGAACGCGGCCAGGCCGATCTCTGCGGCATGACGCGCGCCACCATCGCCGACCCGGACATGCCCAACAAGGCGCGGCAGAACAACACCGACCAGATCCGCGCCTGCGTCGGCTGCAACCAGGCCTGCATCGGCCATATCCAGCATGGCCTGCACGTCTCCTGCATCCAGCACCCGGAAACGGGTCGCGAGCTGGAACTGGGCCAGCGCCGCAAGGCCGCAACCGCCCTGAAGGTGATGGTGGTGGGCGGCGGGCCGGCGGGCCTGAAGGCCGCGGCGGTGGCGGCGGAGCGCGGCCACCACGTCACCCTGCATGAGAAACAGCGCTATCTCGGCGGTCAGGTGCGCTTTGCCCAGCTTCTGCCGGGCCGGGCCGAATTCGGCGGCGTCGTCACCAATCTCGCCCGCGAGGCGGAAGCCCATGGCGCGGTGATCAAGCGGTCCAGCCCGGTGACGCGCGAGGTTCTCGAACAGGAACGGCCCGACGCGGTCATTCTCGCAACCGGTTCCACTCCAGTTCTGCCGGTGCTGGAGGGCGAGATGGACGGCGTCATGCTGGCCGTCGATGTCCTGCGCCACACGGCCAAGCCCGGCCACAATGTCGTCATCTATGACTGGCGCGCCGACTGGGTGGGCATGGGCCTGGCGCTGAAGCTGGCGGGCGAGGGCCATCAGGTGCGCCGGGCGGTCACCGCCCCCTGCGCCGGCGGGGCGCTGCCCCATCCCACCCGCGACGAATTCAATGCCCGCCTGCACCGTCTGGGCGTCATGGTCTATCCCTGGATGCGCGCCTACGGCATGGACGGGCGCACCGCCTATTTCACCCACACGGCCTCGCGCCAGCCGGTCATTCTGGAGGATGTCGACACGCTCGTGGCCGCCTATGCCAATGAACAGGACCAGGGCCTCGTCGCCGATCTCAGCGCGCTTGGCATTCACACCCTCAGCGCGGGCGACTGCGTGGCCCCGCGCACGGTGGAAGAGGCGGTGTGCGAGGGCATGCGGGCCGCACTGGCGCTGTGACCTGAGTTGCATGTTTGCAACAGGGTGACATTATTGCCGAATCCCCTGGATCGGCCCATTTGATCCATGGTCATGCCCCATTTAGGCACTATCCAGCGGCCATGAAGTCTCTCTCCCCACCGGGGAGAATGCCTTCTGCCGGGAGGGCAGGCCATCCGCCCTTTTTGACAGGAGAGTTATGATCCGCCGTTTCGCCATGCCGACGCTCTGCGCCGTTCGCAAGCTTGTGCTTCTGGCGCTGGCCCTGGCCGCTCTTGCGGCCCCGCCGGCACTGGCCAGCGACATGGGCGATGAGCCCGAGGCGGGTTTCTTCTCCTATCTTCCGGCCCCGCCCAAGCTGAAGCTGCCCAGCATCACCATCCCGTTCTGGACCGACGACCTGAAGAAGGCGAAAAACGCCTACAATGACGGCAACTACAGCCGGGCCATCAAGTTTTTCCGCAAGTCCTCCGAGGACGGCAACATCGTCGCCGACTGGTATCTCGGTCACATCTACCGCACCGGCAAGGGCGTGCCGGTCGATCCCGCCACGGCCTATTCCTATTACAGCCGCGTGGCCGAGGCCTATGATCCCGAGGAAGGCGACTCCAAGCGTCTGCGCATCATGGTCGATGGCCAGATGCGGGTGGCCGACTATCTCCGCACCGGTATTCCCTCCGCCGGCATTCCGGCTGATCCGGGCGCTGCGGCGCGCACCTATCTGCGGCTGGCCTCCACCTATGGCCACCCCGATGCACAATATCAGTTGGGGGTATTGAACCTTACCGGCAAGGGCGTGCGCAAGAACCCGCAGCAGGGCCTGAAATGGCTCATGGCCGCCGCGCGCAAGCGCCAGCCCGAGGCCCAGGCCTATCTCGGCAGCCTCTATTGGGACGGCAAGGTGGTGCAGCGCGACGAAACCCGCGCCCTCATGTGGTATATCCTGGCCCAGCAGACGGCAAACCCGGCCGAGAATGGCGCCATCATCGAGCGCGCCGATGCCCTGCGCAGCGAAGTCTCGGCCGAAACCCGGCTGGAAGCCGAAGCCCGCGCCCGCGTCTGGGCCGACCAGTATCAGGGCGAAGACAGCCTGAGCCCCTGATCGTCTCCTCCGTCGCCGCCGCATTGGCGCTTGCCTGCCATGCCGCCCCATGCCATCACCGCGCCATGACCGATCTTCCGCCCGCTTCGCCACCGCCCCGCACCAGCTTCTTCAGCCGGTTGCGCACCTATTTCTTCACCGGGCTGGTGATCGCCGCGCCCGCCGCCATCACCATCTGGGCCACGCTCTGGTTCATTTCCATCTTCGACCACTGGTTCAAGCCGCTGCTGCCGCCGGAGTTCAACCCGGATACCTATCTGCCCTTCAAGATTCCGGGTTTCGGCCTGCTCTTTGCGCTGATTGCCATCACCGCCCTCGGCGCGCTGGCGGCCAATCTCGTCGGCTCCACCCTCATCGGCCTGTGGGACAAGCTGATGAACCGCACGCCGGTGGTGCGCTCCATCTATCGCGGCTCGAAGCAATTGTTCGAGACCATGTTCTCCGGCAAGGGCACCAGCTTCCGCCATGTCTGTCTGGTGCAATGGCCGCGCCATGGCATCTTCACGCCGGCCTTCATATCGCGTGAGGTGGATGGCTGCGAGATCGGGCTGGAGCGCGGGCGCAAGCTCTATGCCGTCTATGTCTCGACCACGCCCAATCCCACCGGCGGCTATGTCTTCTTCGCCGACCAGAGCGACGTGAGGATTCTCGACATGAGCGTGGAGGACGGCCTCAAGATGGTGATCTCCATGGGGCTGGTGCTGCCCGATTGCCCGCTGCCCCATGATGAAGAGGTTCAGGCCGCCCTTGCCGCCCCGCTGCGCCGGGCCGGTGCCGCGGTTCAGCCCGCCCCCAGGAAGCGCAAGCCCTCGTCGCGCTCGAAGAGATAGAGCAGGCTGCGCAAGGCCTCGCCCCGCGCCGAGGTGAGGAGGGGGTCGCGCGCCATGATCAGCGCCGCATCATCATGCGCCGCCGCCAGCAACTCTCCGTGCACGGACAGGTCCGCCAGCCGCAGCAGCGGCAAGCCCGCCTGCTGGGTGCCCAGCATGTCGCCCGCCCCGCGCAGGCGCAGGTCTTCCTCGGCGATGCGGAAACCGTCCTCGGTCTCGCGCAGGATGGCAAGCCTGGCCCTGGCCATCTCGCCCAGCGGCTCCTGATAGAGCAGCAGGCAGGATGACTTGCCCGTTCCGCGCCCCACGCGCCCGCGTAACTGGTGCAACTGAGCAAGGCCAAAGCGTTCGGCATTCTCCACCACCATGATGGTGGCCTCGGGCACATCCACCCCCACCTCGATGACCGTGGTGGAAACGAGAAGCGCGATCTCGCCCGCCTTGAAGCGCGCCATGACCGCATCTTTCTCGGCACCCTTCAGCCGCCCATGCACCAGCCCGACGCGGCCCGGAAACGCCGTCTCCAGCGCGGCAAAACGCTGTTCGGCAGCGGCCATGTCCACCTGTTCGCTTTCCGCCACCAGCGGACAGACCCAATAGATCCGCGCCCCCGACGCCATGGCGCGGGCAAGCCCCGCCACCACCTCGTCGAGCCGGGAGAGGGGAAGCACCCGCGTGTCGATGGGCTGGCGGCCCGCCGGCTTTTCGTCGAGCTTCGACACGTCCATGTCGCCATAGACGGTGAGCGCCAGGGTGCGCGGGATGGGCGTTGCCGTCATCACCAGCAGGTCCACCGCCGCCTCCGCCTTCTGTTGCAGGGCCAGCCGCTGGTGCACGCCGAAGCGGTGCTGTTCGTCGATCACCGCCAGGGCGAGATCGCGGAAGGCGACCCCCTCCTGAAACAGCGCATGGGTGCCGATCAGGATGTCGATGGTGCCCGCCGCCAATGCCGCCAGCATCTCCTCGCGCACCTTGCCCTTTTCCCGGCCCGTCAGCAGGGCCAGGCGCAGGCCCGTTGCCTCGGCCAGCGGCGCGAGCGTGGCGAAGTGCTGGCGCGCCAGAATTTCCGTGGGCGCCATCAGCGCCCCCTGTGCCCCGGCCTCCACCACGCTGGCCAGCGCCAGCAGGGCCACCACGGTTTTGCCCGCGCCCACGTCGCCCTGCAAAAGGCGGATCATCCGCTGCGGCTGGGCCATGTCGCGCAGGATGTCGGCCACGGCCCGGCCCTGCGCCCCGGTCAGCCGATAGGGCAGGGCGGCCATGATCCGCGCCCTGATCTCGCCCGAGCCTGCGAGCACCCGCCCGGCTTCGCGCTTCATGTGGTTGCGCACCATGAGCAGGGCCAACTGGCTGGCCAGCAATTCGTCATAGGCCAGCCTTTGGCGCGGCGGGGAAGACGGTTCCAGCACCGCGGCCTGATCCGGCGCATGCAGCCGCCGCAGCGCGTCACCAAACCCGGGCCAGCCCTGCTTCGCCAGCCATGCCGCATCCTGCCATTCCGCCAGCGCCGGCAGGCGCGCCACGGCCTCGCGCGCCGCCTTGGCCAGCACCCGGGCCGGAACCCCCGCCATGAGCGGATAGGTCGGTTCCATCACCGGGAGCTTCTCGAAGGCTTCCGCCGTCACCACATAATCGGGGTGCGCCATCTGGGGCTGGTCGTCATACCAGCTCACCGTGCCGGAGATGAAGCGGCGCTCGCCCTCCGGCAGCAGTTTCTCAACATGATCGCCGAAGACCTTGAAAAAAATCAGCGTCATGAAGCCGGTGCCGTCAAAGACCTCGACCCGGTATGGCACAGTGCGGCCACGCGGCGGCGGGCGGTGGCGGCCCACCGTCACCTCCAGCGTGACAATCCCTTCCGGCGGCAGGTTGGCGATGGTGACACGGCGCGAGCGGTCCACCAGACCGGAAGGCAGGGGGAAGATCAGGTCGACCAGCCGCGCCTCCGCTCCCGCCGCCGCACCGGGGCGCAGGAGTTTCGTGAACAGCTTGCCCAGCTTCGCGCCCACGCCCTTCAGGCCGGAAACCGGCGCGAACAGCGGATTGAGCAGGGCGGGGCGCATGACCGGCATTTTCCCCGCCCAGTCCTTGCGGCGCAAGCCCGCCCCGCGCTATTCGCTTGCCCCATGAACAGCAATCCCGACAGCGATGTGGCGCGCAAGCGCCTGCTCTGGCGCGCCACCCATCGCGGCATCAAGGAAATGGACCTGATCATCGGCGGCTTTGCCACGGCCCATCTGGCCGGTCTCAGCGAGCCTGACCTCAGGGACTTTGCCCGCATCCTCGAACTGCCGGATCAGGAGATGCTGGCCTGGGTGACGCGGGTGGAGCGCGTGCCGGACCATCTGCGCTCGCCGCTGCTCGACCGCATCCTCGCCTTCACCCCCGGCCCGGCCGCATGAAGTTACCCGCCGCCATAGCGGACCGGCTCAGAACCTCGGGCCGCACCGTCCTGTCGGGCCTGCCCACCGGGCTGGACGCCATCATCCTGCCGGAGCTGGCGCGCGCGGCGGCAGCACGCGGGCTTCTCCATGTGGCCCTCGATGACCAGCAACTGGCGACGCTCGCCAGCCAGTTGGAATATTTTGCCCCTGATCTGGAGGTCATCCGTTTTCCCGCCTGGGATTGCCTGCCCTATGACCGCGTCTCCCCCTCCGCCGACATTCTCGCCTGGCGCATGGCGGCCCTGTCCACCCTCACGCAGAAGCCCAAGGGTCCGCGCCTGATCCTCACCACGGTCAACGCCGTCTTGCAGCGCGTGGTGGCGCCCGAAACCCTGGCCGGGGCCACCTTCCGCGCCGCCCCCGGTCAGCGCATCAACACCGAAACGCTGCTGGCCTTTCTTGCCGACAATGGCTTCGCCCGCACCGGCACGGTCATGGAGCAGGGCGACTTTGCCGTGCGCGGCGGCATCATCGACATCTACCCGCCGGGCGAGGCAGGCCCGGTGCGCCTCGATTTCGTCGGCGGCCCGCTGGAGTCGATCGGCGATTTCACCCCCGAACCCCAGCGCGCCACCACCACGCGCAAGGGCCTCACCCTCACCCCCGCCAATGAAGTGGTGTTGACCGCCGCCAGCATTGGCCGCTTCCGCAAGGCCTATGCCGCCGCCTTCTCCGGGCTGGACATGAACGATCCGCTCTATGAGAGCGTGACGGCAGGCCGCCGCTATCAGGGCATGGAACACTGGCTGCCGCTCTTCCACGAGCGCCTGGCAAGCCTCCTGGACTATCTGCCCGAGGCCGTGATCTCGCTGGCCTTCGAGGCCGACGAGGCCATGGCGGCGCGTCAGGCGCAGGTCATGGAGTTCCATGACGCGCGCCAGGAGGCGCTGGGCAAGCAGGCCTTTGGCGCTGCCCCCTACAAGCCCCTGCCGCCGGCGCTGCTCTATCTGACGCCGGAGGACTGGCGGCAGCAGGAGGCCGACCATGCGAGCCTCATCGCCACGCCCTTTGAAAGCCCGTCCGGGGCCGCCATCTCGCTGGGCGGCAGGCGCGGCCGCAGCTTCGCCGCCGAGCGCAGCCAGCAGGCGGGCGAGGTCTATGACGCCGTCCGTCAGCATACGGAGGAATTGCGCCGCGACCGGAAGCGCGTGGTCTTGGCCTGCTGGTCGGAGGGCTCGGCGGAACGGCTTTACACCATCCTGAAGGATCACGATCTGGCCCCGCTGGTGCCCGCCGCCCATTGGGCCGAAGTGAAAGGCCGCGATCCCGCCATCGTTTCCATGATCGTGCTGCCGCTGGAGGAGGGCTTCGAGACGCCTGATCTGGCGCTGCTTTCAGAGCAGGACATTCTGGGCGACCGCCTGGTGCGCCGGGGCCGCAAGCAGCGCAAGGCCACCGATGTCATTGCCGAACTTTCCGCCCTCGAACCCGGCGACATCGTGGTTCATGTCGATCACGGCATTGGCCGCTTCGAGGGTCTGCGCACCATCGAGGTGCAAGGCGCGCCGCATGACTGCCTCTTGCTCATCTATGCCGGCAATGACCGGCTCTTCCTGCCGGTGGAGAACATCGAGCTTCTCACCCGCTATGGCGGCGAGGGCGAGGCCGCGCAGCTTGACCGTCTCGGCGGCGGCGCCTGGCAGGCGCGCAAGGCGCGGCTGAAGGAACGCATCCGCGAAATCGCCGCCGACCTGATCAAGACGGCGGCATTGCGCGAACTGAAGACGGGCGACGTTCTTGCCCCGCCCGATGGCGCCTTCGACGAATTCGCCGCCCGCTTCCCCTATGAGGAAACCGAGGACCAGTTGACCGCCATCGAGGCGGTGATCGACGACCTGCAGAAGGGCCGACCCATGGACCGCCTGATCTGCGGCGACGTGGGCTTTGGCAAGACCGAAGTGGCGCTGCGCGCCGCCTTCGTGGCCGCCATGGCGGGCAAGCAGGTGGCCGTGGTGGTGCCGACCACACTTCTCGCCCGCCAGCATTTCAAGACCTTTGCCGAGCGCTTTCGCGGCCTGCCGCTGCGCCTTGCCCGCGCCTCGCGCCTGGTGCCCAGGAAGGAACTGGACGAGACGCGCGTGGGCCTCGCCGATGGCACGGTGGATATCGCCATCGGCACCCATGCGCTGCTGACCGAGAGCACGAAGTTCCGCGACCTCGGCCTCCTCATCATCGACGAGGAACAGCACTTCGGCGTGAAACACAAGGAACGCCTGAAGGAGATGAAGCAGGGTGTGCATGTCTTGACCCTCACCGCCACGCCCATTCCCCGCACCCTGCAAATGGCGTTGTCGGGGGTGCGCGAACTGTCGCTCATCACCACGCCGCCCTTGGACCGGCTGGCGGTGCGCACCTATGTCTCGCCCTTCGATCCGGTCATCATCCGCGAGAGCCTGCTGCGCGAACATTTCCGCGGCGGCCAGAGCTATTACGTGGTGCCGCGCATTTCCGACCTGGGCGATGTGGCGGAGTTCCTGACCCAGAATGTGCCGGAGGTGAAGTTCCGCAGCGCCCATGGCCGCATGGCCCCGACCGAACTGGAAGACATCATGTCCGGCTTCTACGACCGGACCTTCGACGTGCTGCTTTCCACCTCCATTGTCGAATCCGGCCTCGACATTCCTGCCGCCAATACCTTGATTGTGCACCGCGCCGACATGTTCGGCCTGGCCCAGCTTTACCAGTTGCGCGGCCGCGTGGGCCGCTCGAAGCAGCGCGCCTATGCGCTGCTCACCACGCCGCCCGGCAAGACGCTGACCGCCACCGCCGAGCGCCGCCTCAAGGTCCTGCAATCGCTCGATTCACTGGGGGCGGGCTTCACCCTGGCCAGCCACGACCTCGACCTGCGCGGTGCCGGCAACCTGCTGGGTGAGGAGCAGTCCGGCAATATCCGCGAGGTCGGTTACGAACTGTACCAGACCATGCTGGAGGAGGCGGTGGCGAGCCTGAGAGACGGGGCCGCGGCTGATGAGGCCGGAGGCCAGTGGTCGCCGCAGATCAACATCGGCACCTCGGTGCTGATCCCCGAGGGCTACGTTTCCGATCTTCAGGTGCGGCTGGGGCTTTACCGCCGTCTCGCGGACGTCGCCGACCAGACCATGCTGGAGGGCTTTGCCGCCGAATTGCGGGACCGCTTCGGCCCCCTGCCGGAGGAGGTGGAGCACCTCTTGCAGGTCGTGGCCATCAAGCTCCTGTGCCGCCGCGCCAATGTCCAGAGTGTGGACGCCGGGCCCAAGGGTGCCGTCATGGCCTTCCGCAACAACAGCTTTGCCCGACCGGAAAAACTGGTGGAATGGATCGGCGGCCAGGGCACCCTGGCCAAGCTGCGCCCCGCCGACATGAAGCTGGTCATCACCCGCGCCTGGGCCACGCCCGAGGAGCGCCTGAAGGGCACCCGGCAACTGATGCAAAATCTCGTGGCCTTGGCCGGAACGTAGGTTCATAAACCAGACGCGAAAACGCATACAAAATATTGGAAAATATGTTTATTTTTCCCGCCACAGGGTGGTCATTTCAAACCCCGTATCGGGTTGCGCTTCCGGCCTGCCGATATGTTTCCACCGCGCCACCCAGGCTCCGCCCGCGTCATAGAAGGGGATGATGTAGAAGCCCGCCGTCAGCAGCCGGTCCTCGGCCCGCACCGCCGCCTCGAAGCTGGCCTGATCCCTGGCCGCCAGCATGGCGGCGATGGCGGCGTCCACCCCCTTGTCGGCAATGCCGGGATAGTTGCGCGTGCCGGGCGTGTCGCGGCCATCGCTGCCGAAATAGAGCTTCTGCTCGTTGCCGGGTGACAGCGAGTTGAACCAGGTCACCGGCACCATGTCATAGTCGTAGGCGCGGAGCAGGGTGGCGAACTGCGTGGCGTCCACCAGCTTGACCTCGGCGGCAATGCCGATCTGCTTCAGCAGACGCTGGAAATAGAGCGCGATCTTCTCCTGATCGCGGTTGATCAGGGTGATGGTGAAACGGAAGGGTTCGCCCGTGCCGTTCACCAGCCCATGGGGGCCGATGGTCCAGCCCGCTTCAGCCAACCGGTCAACCGCCGTCTTCAGCATCTTGCGGTCGCGGCCCGTGCCGTCACTCTTCGGCAGGTCATAGCTGCCGTCGAGAAAATCGGCGCGCAGCGTCCTGGCCGCATCGCCCAGCACCGCGCGCTCAGCCTCATCCGCCGGCTTACCTTTGGACGACAGAACCGAGCCGGAATAGTAGCCGTAGGTGCGCCTGTAGGCCCCGCCGAAGAGATTGGCATTGGCCCATTCAAAGTCGAAGACCGCGAGCAGGGCCTCACGCACGCGCGGATCAGCGAAGAGAGCGCGCCGCGTGTTGAAGGCAAAACCGGTGACGGGGGCGGGCGTCTTCTGCACCACCAGTTCCTTGATCACCTTGCCCTCGGTCACGGCGGGGGGGTTAGGTGCCCCCCTCCCCGGCCCCGGGAGGCCCCCCCCTGTGGCGTCGGAGGTCCCCTCTTTTTCAGGCTCGAAGGGCGCGGT
>CALMUW010000078.1 GCA_937872985.1 uncultured Alphaproteobacteria bacterium | reverse complement strand
CGGCCTTCAGGTCATTGCGGGCCAGCGCGGCGGACGCCACTTCCAATTGCTGGGCCGTGGCCATGGACAATTCCGACAGGGTGGCGATGGCATCGAAGAGACGGCCGATGGGCGCGGTGTCGATGAGGGACTGGACGCGGGTGAGGGCCTGACCGCCGGCGATGCCCACCTCCTCACCGGTAAAGGAAAATTCTTCCACGGGACGGGCCTGGGCGCTCATGCTACACACTCCACTAACCTTAACAACGTGGCCGCCACAGTGGCGGAACAGGTTTAACACCGGGTTAAGCGGCTTGCCCCGCGTCATGCGCCTTGGCTATATGACGCCAAATTTCATGTGATCCCCCGCATTCGAGGACGTTATGGCCGGTCATTCCCAGTTCAAGAACATCATGCATCGCAAGGGCAAGCAGGACGCGGTGCGTTCCAAGGTGTTTTCCAAGCTTGCCCGCGAAATCACGGTGGCGGCCAAATCCGGCCTGCCCGACCCCACGGCCAATGCGGCCCTGCGGCTTGCCATCCAGAATGCGCGAGCCGAGAACATGCCCAAGGACAATATCGAGCGCGCCATCAAGAAGGCACAGGGCGGCGATGCCGAGAACTATGACAACGTGCGCTATGAGGGCTATGGGCCGGGCGGGGTGGCGGTCATCGTCGAGGCTCTGACCGACAACCGCAACCGCACCGCCTCGGTGGTGCGTTCGCTGTTCACCAAATACGGCGGCAACATGGGGGAATCGGGCTCCGTCGCCTTCATGTTCACGCGCGTGGGCGAAGTGTCCTATCCCGCCGCCAAGGGGTCCGCCGACCAGATGCTGGAGGCGGCCATCGAGGCCGGGGCCGATGACGCGGCCTCGGACGCAACGGGTCATGTCATCACCTGCGCCTTTGAAAGCATCGGCGAGGTGTCGGCGGCGCTGGCCGGAAAACTGGGCGAGGCGGAAAGCGTCAAGGTGGTGTGGAAGCCCAATACGACCACGCCGCTCGATGAGGAAAAGGCCGGCACCCTGCTCAAGCTGGTGGATGCGCTGGACGAGGATGACGACGTGCAGCACGTCTTCTCCAACGCCGATATCGCCGAGGATATTCTGGCGAAGCTCGACGCCTGATCTGCTAGAATGGCGCATGGCTGCGCTTGTGCGAATCATCGGGCTGGACCCCGGCCTGCGAAACACCGGCTGGGGCATCATCGAGGCCCAGGGCAACCGGCTCAGCTATGTGGCCGATGGCGCGGTGCATTCCGACGCCGAGGCGCCGCTGGCCGAGCGCCTGCTGCAACTCCATCGTCAGCTCACGGAGGTTCTGGACCAGTATCAGCCGGACGAGGCGGCGGTGGAGGAAACCTTCGTCAACAAGGATGCGCGGGCCACATTGAAATTGGGGCAGGCGCGCGGCGTGGTCATGCTGGTGCCGGCGCAGCGTGGCCTCCGGGTGGCGGAATATGCGCCCAACATGGTGAAGAAGGCGGTGGTGGGGGCGGGCCACGCCGAGAAGGACCAGGTGAAGCACATGGTGAAGCTGCTCCTGCCGCGGGCGCAGATGAAGACGGCGGATTCGACCGATGCCCTGGCCATCGCCATCTGCCATGCCCATCACCGCGGGGCGCAGACGCTGGAACGGCGGCTGGCGCTGGGTTGACGGGGCAGGGCGGGGCGGATTAGCAGGGGCCACGAGGGTTTCATGATCGGCAAGCTCAAGGGCACCATCGACGACAGCGGCGAGGACTGGCTGCTCATCGACGTGAACGGCGTGGGCTATCATGTCCATTGCTCAGCCAAGACACTGGCGGCACTTCCGGGCCGGGGCGAATACGCCGAGGTGCACACGGAAATGCTGGTGAGCCAGGACATGATCCGGCTGGTCGGCTTTGCCGCGCCGCTGGAGCGCGAATGGTTCCGCCTGCTGCAAACGGTGCAAGGCGTGGGCACCAAGGTGGCGCTGGCCATTCTCTCCACTTTGTCGGCATCGGATGTGGCCAACGCCATCGCCGTGCAGGACAAGGCCATGATCGGGCGCGCGCCGGGCGTGGGCAAGAAGCTGGCCGAGCGCATCGTGCTGGAACTGAAGGACAAGGCCCCGGCCTTCGTGGGCAGCGACATGGGGCTGACGCGGGTGGGCGCGGGCCTGGGCGCGCGGCCCACCGGGGCGGCGGCGGAGGCCGTGTCGGCCCTGACCAATCTGGGCTATGGCCAGGTGCAGGCGGCGCAGGGCGTGGCGGCGGCGCTGCGCAAGCTGGGTGATGATCAGCCTACGGAGAAATTGATCCGGCAGGCCTTGAAGGAACTGGCACAGGGATGAGCGAAGGGCAGAAAATCAACGAGCCGTGGCTGCTTTACGGGCTGTTTATTCCGCCGGTAACGGCGGTGCTGGTGCTTTTGTTTTCAAAGCTGGCGGGGGGAAGCTTTGCCGGTTTCCTCACGGAACTGACCAACCTGACGACACCGCAGGCCGGTGGCGGCATGTTTGTTTTCTTCGGGCTTCAGGCGTTGGCCGCCGCGCTGGCGGTGCTGTTCTGGACAGTCAGAGTGGGCCGGGCCGCGCCCCTGTGGCTGCCGGTGCTGACGGCGCTGGCCGTGGGCCTCGTGCTTCTGGCCATTCCGGAAAATGTGCAAGGCAGCGTGATTGAGGGTTTTTATTTCCGGGGACTGCTGGAGCAGTTCTACGGGGTGAAGCCCTACCTCGTGGCGCAGGTCTTGTCGCCGGCTCTCATCTGGCTCGGCATCCGGCTGGCCCGGCGGGGAGCGGCGTCATGAACCGTGGCCTCGTCGACCGCAACAAGCGCGAGGAGGATTCCGACCTCGCCCACATCCGGCCGCAGCGGCTCGATGATTTCGTCGGCCAGTCCAAGGCCAAGCAGAATCTCAAGATCTTCATCGAAGCGGCCAAGGCGCGCGGCGAGGCTTTGGACCACACGCTCTTTGCCGGGCCGCCGGGCCTCGGCAAGACCACGCTGGCGCAGATCGTGGCGCGCGAGCTGGGGGTGAATTTCCGCGCCACCTCCGGTCCGGTCATCGCCAAGGCGGGCGATCTGGCGGCGCTGCTCACCAATCTTGAAGAGCGCGATGTGCTGTTCATCGATGAAATCCACCGGCTCAATCCGGCGGTGGAGGAAGTGCTCTATCCCGCCATGGAGGATTTCCAGCTTGACCTGATCATCGGCGAGGGACCGGCGGCGCGTTCGGTCAGGCTTGATCTCGCCAGGTTCACGCTCATCGGCGCCACCACCCGCACCGGGCTTCTGACCACGCCGCTGCGCGACCGCTTCGGCATTCCGGTCCGTCTGGATTTTTATAACGAGGCAGAACTCCTCGACATCGTGAAGCGCGGTGCGCGCGTCATGCAGGTGGCCATCGCGGAAGATGGCGCGCGCGAGATTGCCCGCCGCGCCCGGGGCACACCGCGCATCGCGGGCAGGCTGTTGCGCCGGGTGCGCGACTTTGCCGCCGTGGCGGGAGAGGCGCAGGTGACGGCCAGGGCGGCGGACGCGGCCTTGCGCCAACTGGATGTGGACGCGCGTGGGCTGGATGCGCTGGACCACCGCTATCTCACCTGCATCGCCATGAATTTCGGCGGCGGGCCGGTGGGCATCGACACCATCGCGGCTTCGCTGTCGGAGGCGCGGGACGCGCTGGAAGACGTGGTGGAACCCTACCTGCTGCAGCTCGGCTTCCTCAACCGCACGCCGCGCGGGCGGCTCCTGACCCCCCATGCCTTCCGGCATCTCGGCCTTGCCGTGCCGCAGCGGGCGGAGATCACGCAAGGGGTCCTGCCGCTGGAGGGCGAGGAATGACCAGGATGGAATGGCCGGATGTGGCGGGCCGGATCGTGGACGGGGTGCATTACCTGCCCTTGCGCATCTATTACGCCGATACCGATATTTCAGGCGCGGTCTATCACGCCAATTATCTCAGCTATTGCGAGCGGGCGCGCTCGGACTGCCTGCGCCTTCTGGGGGTCCAGCAGGGCGAGACGAACTGGGGGTCCACCGGCGGGCAGATGGGTTTCGTGGTGCGGCGCGCCCTGTGCGACTATTACCGCCCGGCTCAGATGGACGATCTCCTGACCATCGAAACCCGCTTCAAGTCCATGACCGGCGCGCGGGTGGAGATCAGCCAGCGCATTGTCAGGGGCGGCGAACTGCTCTTCGGGCTCGAGGTTCTGGTGGCGGTGGTTGACGGGCGCGGCGTGCCGAAACGTCTGCCGGAAAGCCTGCGTCAGGCCATGGCGTCCTTCTTGCCGACCGCGCCCTAACCCTTCATTAACCACAGCCGATTCATGCAGGACGGGCGGCGGTGCGCCAGAAGCGTTCCGGCGGCGGCATTGATTCGGGGAAAACCCGGGAAAATGCCGCAGTTTCGACAGATTTGGGCTTTTAAGGCCCAGAGATTCAGTTGGAGCGAGATGGCCTTGCGCCTGGGGACGGCGTCCGGATGCTCGCGGGGTAAGAGGTTTCTATGGATCCGATTGCAGTAGCGCCTGTGGTTCAGACCGGGCAGATTTCACTGTGGCATCTCGTCATGCAGGCCTCATGGCCGGTGTTTCTGGTCATGCTCGGCTTGGCGCTGGCCTCGATCTGGTGCTGGGCCATCATCATCGAGAAATTCTTCGCGGTGCGGCGCATGAATGCCGCCAATGACCGCTTCGAGCAATTGTTCTGGTCCGGCCAGTCGTTGGAGGATCTCTATGTGTCACTGGGCTCGCGCCCGACCACCGGCATGGGCTCCATCTTCATGGCCGCCATGCGCGAATGGAAGCGCAGCCAGGATGCGGCCCTGCGCGCCGGTTTCCAGGGGGTGCAGAAGCGCATCGAGAAGGTCATGGACGTGCAGATCCAGAAGGAAATGGGCGAGATCGAATCGCGCCTGCTGTTCCTGGCAACCATCGGCTCGGCCGCCCCCTTCATCGGCCTGTTCGGCACGGTCTGGGGCATCATGACCTCGTTCCAGGCCATCGCCAATTCGCAGAACACCAACCTCGCGGTGGTGGCGCCCGGCATTGCCGAATCGCTCTTCGCCACGGCCATAGGCCTTGTTGCCGCCATACCGGCGACAATCTTCTACAATATGTATTCGTCGGATGCGGCCAAGATCGGAACCCGACTGGAGAACTATGCCGACGAATTCTCCGCCATCATCTCCCGCCAGCTCGACGAGAGGGCCTGACGCATGGCCATGACCGCCGGGGGTGCCAAACCCTATGCGCGGCGCACCTCGCGCCGCCAGTCGCGCCACGGCGCCATGAGCGAGATCAACGTGACGCCGCTGGTCGACGTCATGCTGGTGCTGCTCATCGTCTTCATGGTGGCAGCCCCCTTGATGACCGTGGGCGTTCCGGTGGAACTGCCCAAGACCCAGGCCAAGCAGATGGATTCCAACACCGAACCCATCACCATCACGGTGCAGGCCGACCGCACCATCTTCCTGCAGGAAAGCAAGATCGCCATCGCCGATCTGGCGCCCAAGCTTCAGGCCATCGCCAAGAACGGCAATGAGGAACAGCTCTTCGTGCGCGCCGACACCTCGGTGCCCTATGGCGCGGTCATGGAGGTCATGGGCCTGTTGAACAGCGCCGGCTATCGCAAGATCGGCCTGGTCACGGGCGCGCCCGATGCCATGAAGCCGCCGGGTCAGTAGGGGCCGATGCGCCGGGGCCTCATCATCTCGCTCGTCCTGCATGCCGCCATTCTGCTGGCGGCGCTGGTGGTGCTGCCCAACCCGGACGCCTTCAAGATTCTGCCGCAGCAGACGGTGATGGTGGACATCAGCAAGATCGGTGACGTGGCCAAGGTGAAGGCGCAGGCGCCGGAAGCCCCGAAGGCGGAGAAGCCCGCGCCCAAGGAAGCACCGCCCGCGCCCAAGGCCGAGCCCCAGCCCAAGGTGGCCGAGAAGGAAGTGAAGGCCGCGCGCGAGCCGCCGCCCCCGCCGCCCGAGCCGCCGAAGAAGGAAGAACCGAAGAAACAGCCGCCCAAGCCGGAGGAGCCGAAGCCGCTTGATCCCGATCCGCTGAAGGATCTGATCAAGAAGAGCGAGGACAAGCCCAAGCCGCCGGAAAAGCCCGCCGAAAAGCCGGTGGAAAAGAAGGTGGCCGAGAAGACGCCGGAAAAGAAGAAGCCCAAGCTCAACACCGGCGAGATTCAGGACCTGCTCAACAAGATCAATGACGAGAGTGCCGCCCCGCAGCAGCAGGCGGCGCTGACCGGCAAGCCCGAGGCGGGCGAAAGGCAGACCGATGGCACTGACAATGAGATGGTGGCCACGCTCATCGACCTGCTGCGCCAGAATCTGGAGAAGTGCTGGGAGAAGCCGCCGGGTTCAGAGGAAAGCAACGTGGTGGTGACAGTGCATTTCGAACTGTCGCCCGATGGCATGGTCACAGGCCAGCCGCAGGTGACCAGCACCAGCAATCATCCGCTGTTTCCGGCCATGGCGCGCTCGGCGGTGGATGCGGTTTACACCTGCCAGCCCTTTACCTTCCTGCCCAAGGATCAGTTCCAGCTGTGGCAGTCCAACGATTTCGATTTTGACCCCCGGCACCGGCCGGGCACCTGACACGAGGATGGAATGACTGTGATAAGCGCTGCCAAGACGAAGATCATGCGCCTAGTGCTGACGGTGCTGGCGCTGGTGATGCTGGCGCCTGCGGCCCTGGCCGTGCAGGGCACGGTGACCGGCGGCAAGATCAACCCCATGCCCATTGCCATCGCGCCCTTCATTCCCGGCGGCGGGGCCGAGGATGCGGCGGCGACAGTGGCGGGCGTCATTGCCAACGACCTCACGCGGTCGGGTTATTTCAATGCCCTGCCGCCCAACTCCTTCATCGAGCAGATCACCGATTTCAGCGCCACGCCGCGCTTCGCCGACTGGCGGCAGGTCATGGCCAAGGCGCTGGTGACGGGCCAGACCTATGCCGATTCCGGCGGGCGGGTGCGCATCGAGTTCAAATTGTTCGACGTGAACAGCGGCCAGTTGCTGGCGGGCCAGCAATTCACGGCCTCCAAGGGCAATGTGCGCCGCGTCGGCCATCGCATCGCCGACATGGTCTACAAGGCGCTGCTTGGCATCGACGGCTATTTCGACACGCGCATCGTCTATGTGTCGGAGAGCGGACCCAAGGACAAGCGGGTCAAGAAACTCGCGATCATGGACCAGGACGGCTACAATCCGCGGGTGCTGCTGGACACGGGCGAGATCATCCTGACGCCACGCTTCTCGCCGACCTCGCAGGAAATCACCTTCATGGCCATCGGCAAGGATGAGCCGCGCGTCTTCATCTATAACGTCGACACCAAGCAGCGCGAGATCGTGGGCTCCTTCCCCAACATGAGCTTTGCGCCGCGCTTCTCGCCGGATGGCCAGCGCGTCATCATGAGCCTGCAGAGCGACGATGGCCTCAACGCCAATATCTTCGAGATGGACCTGCGCTCGCGCAACACCCGGCAGCTCACCAATGAGGCGGCGATCAACACGGCCCCCAGCTATGCGCCCGACGGCGGCAAGATCACCTTCGAGTCCGACCGCTCCGGGGGGCAGCAGATCTATGTGATGAATGCCGATGGCTCCGGCCAGAACCGCATCAGCTTCGGCAAGGGGCGCTATTCCACCCCGGTGTGGTCGCCCGATGGGCAATACATCGCCTTCACCAAGCAGGCCGAGGGGCGCTTTGCCATCGGCGTCATGAAGCCCGACGGTTCGGGCGAGCGCATCCTGACCGAGGGCTATCACAACGAGGGCCCAACCTGGGCACCCAATGGCCGGGTGCTGATGTTCTTCCGCGATACGCCGGGGGATTCCGCCGGGCCGCAATTGTGGTCGGTCGACATCACCGGATATAATGAGCAGCGGGTGCCGACCGACGGGTTTGCTTCTGATCCATCCTGGTCACCGCGCCTTAACTAAACCGGTGCGAAAGACGCCCGCCGCCGCCTACGGCGGGTTTTGGCCACAAAATCGCCGCGCTCGGCCTGTTATCAGCCGGGCCGGATGGTATGGAACGGTTTGTTGGGGATGGCCGGTCAAGGTTTATTAACCTGAACCCGGCAAAAGAGTTAAAGTCTGTAAAGAATTGGCCGGTCGGGCGGAAGATGAAGCCCCAGGCCGGATTTTCCGGGTTGGCAAGCGGCGGGGGACGCCCAGCGCCATACCCGCAAGAGGAGTGGGATCGATGATGAGCCGTATGGCAGGTTTCAAGTTTGCCACCGTGTGCTGCTGTTTTCTGGCGCTCGCGGCCTGTTCGAAGAAGAACACACCGAGCCTTGATGGCGGTCGGCTGGATGGCGGGCAGCAGGGTGGGCTTTCGGGCGGCAACCTGTCGCCGCTGGAACGGCTGCAACAGGACTTCGCCACCAATGTCGGCGACCGCATCTTCTTCATCGTGGATCAGTCCAACCTGACGCCCGAGGCCCAGGACACACTGGGCAAGCAGGTGGCCTGGCTGCAGAGCCATCCCAATGTGACGGTGCAGGTGGAAGGCCATTCGGACGAGCGCGGCACGCGCGAATACAACATTGCCCTGTCGGCCCGGCGCGCCACGGCGGCGCGCGGCTTCCTGATTTCCCACGGGGTGCCCGGCAATCGCATTTCCTCCATTGCCTATGGCAAGGAACGTCCGGCGTCCCTGTGCGACGCCGAGGAATGCTGGTCGCAGAACCGGCGCGCGGTGACGGTGATCACCGGGGGGGCCAACTAAGCCTTTCTCGTCCTGTGGCAGCCCGGCAACAAGGCCGGGCTTTTCACATCAGGACAGGCCCAAGCCTCAATTTTACCGCGATTGGCGGTCAAGGCGGAAGGCCGGGGCTTTGTGAGCGTTGGTGATCTGAAGATGCGCAGCTTCAAGCGTGGTGTGGTGGCGGCAGTGATACTGGCGGGGACGGCATTGTCCGCCCCGGTGCTGGCCCAGGAACAATCGAACCGGCTTGACCTGCTGGAACAGCGGGTGAAGCAGCTTACCGGCCAGGTGGAGGTTCTGACCCACGAGGTGGAGCAGTTGCAGGCGGCCCAGGCCGGCCATAAGCAGGGTGCGGCTGAACCCGCACCGGCGGAGCGCCCGGCCCAGACGGCGACAGCCAATCCCCCACCGCCCAGGCCTCTCACCGATCCCGGCGAAGCCATTGCCGACCCGCCCGCCGCAGCCACCCGCGTGGTGGTGGGGGCCGATGGGGCGGAGATGGTTGAGCCGACAGCTCCGGCTGCGCCTGCGGCTCCCGTGGTCCGTGCGGGCAGCACCCAGATTCTCGGCACTCTCGGGACCGGCTCGTCGCAGCCGGGGGATGGCGGTTTCCAGGGCCAGGTGCTGGTGTCGCCGGGCGGCGATCAGGCGGCTCCGGCCGATGGTGCGCCGGAACAGCCCAATGTGGAGCCGGTGGCGCTTGCCCCGGCTGAAACGCCCGAAAGCCTCTATGAGAATTCCAACGAAAGCCTGCTGCGCCGCCAGTTCGATGTGGCGGCCAAGGGGTTCAGCGATTTCCTGGCCAAGTATCCCGGCCATGCGCTGGCGGGCAGCGCCCAGTTCTGGCTGGGCGAGACCTATTACCAGCAGGGCGACTACCGGCAGGCGGCACAGAATTTCCTCAATGGCTATCGCAGCTATGGCAAGAGCCGCCGCGCGCCGGACAGTCTGGTGAAGCTTGGCATGTCGCTGGCGCGCCTGGGCCAGAAGGATCAGGCCTGCGCCACCCTCAATTCGGTGGCGGGCGAATATCCCACGGCGGTGGATGCCAAACGCCGCGCCGCCACGGAAGCGCGGCGTGCCGGGTGCTGAACCCGGCCTGAGCCATTGCCGGGGCGCGGGGGATGAGCCGCGCTCCTTCACCCTTGATGATGATGGTGCGGCGGTGGCGGTGGCGCTGTCCGGCGGCTCGGATTCACTGGCGCTGCTGCATCTCGTGCGCGACTGGCGGGCGGTGCAAGGGCGCGATGTCAGAGTGGTGGCGCTGACGGTGGACCATGGCTTGCGGGCCGAGTCCGCCGCCGAGGCGGCACAGACGGCGGCGTGGTGTGCGGCCCTCGGCGTGGCTCAGGAAGTGCTGGTGTGGACCGGGGCCAAGCCGACGAGTGCCATTCAGGCCAGGGCGCGGGCGGCGCGCTATGCTCTCATGCTCGACTGGTGCCGGAGCCATGGCGTGGGCCTGTTGCTGACCGGGCACACGGCTGACGATCAGGCCGAGACGGTGGCCATGCGGCAAAGACGCACCGGCACGGCGCTGAGCCTTGCTGCCATCTGGCGCGAGCGGCGCATGGGCGGGGTGCGGGTGGTGCGGCCGCTGCTGGGCTGGCGGCGGGCAGAGTTGCAGGGCCTGCTGCGGGCGCGGGGGCAGGGGTGGCTCGATGATCCCGCCAACCGGCAGGAGCGGTTTGAGCGGGTGCGGTTGCGGCGCGCCCTGGCGGGCGATGATCCGGCGGCGCTGGTGCGGCAGGCGGCAGCGGCGCAGGCCGAGACGGAGGCCGCCGTTGGGCGCGCCCATGATTTTCTTGCCCGCCATGCCCTTCTGTCCGGTGACGGCTACGGCATTCTGGCGCGGGAAGACTTCCTGAATCTTGACGGCCTGGCGGCGGACCTGGCGTTGGAGGCCCTGTTACGGCTCTTTGGCGCGGGCCGAGGGGCGGAAAGAGCCAAGCGGGCGGAGGTCTTGCGCTGGCTGGCTGCGGCGGGCGCGGGGCGGCGCACCTTGGCCGGGGCGCTGGTGACGAAGAGGCGGCACCACATTCTGGTTGTGCGCGAAGCAGGGCGCATGGGCATGGAAGCTGTCACCATCCCGCCGTCCGGTGAAGTTCTGTGGGACGGCCGCTTCGTGGTGACCGGCCCGCCGGGCGCCGAGGTGGTGCCTGGTGCCACGTTCCGCAAGGAGAGCGGCCTTCCGGCGGCGGTGGGGGGCACTGTGCCGTGGCTCCGGCGGCCGGGATTGGCCGCGGTTCCCGCCATGGGGCGCTTTGTCGGCGCGGAACGGCTGGCTGATACGATTTACGAAAGAGTGATCCTTGGAATTGCCCTTTCGCCCTCCTATCTTTACACCACTCCCAACGACCCAGGGCGGGACCTCAGCCCCCGTCCGCAGACCGAGGATTTACGGTGAACAATTTCCGCACCTTTGCCATCTGGATCATCATCGGCATGCTGCTGATCTCGCTCTTCAGCCTGTTTCAGGGCCAGGGGATGCGATCGAACGCGGCGGATGTCTCCTATTCACAATTGCTCGACAAGGTGAACGCGGGCGAGATCAAGAGCATCAGCTATTCCGGCGAGGGGCCGATCGGCACCATCACCTCGACCACCGGCGACGGCAAGACCTTCAGCACGGTGGGGCCGATCACCGAGGCCGATCTCAAGACCCTGCGCGACAAGGGCGTGAATGTGAATTTCAAGGCGGCGGGCGGTGAATCCACCCTGTCCAATGCGCTGATCTATTGGCTGCCCATGCTGGTTCTGGTCGGCGTCTGGGTGTTCTTCATCCGCCAGATGCAGGCGGGTTCCGGCAAGGCCATGGGCTTCGGCAAGTCCAAGGCCAAGCTGCTGACCGAGAAGCATGGCCGCGTCACCTTCGCCGATGTGGCGGGCGTGGACGAGGCCAAGGATGATCTTGTCGAGATCGTCGACTTCCTCAAGGATCCCGGCAAGTTCCAGCGCCTCGGCGGCAAGATTCCCAAGGGCGCGCTGCTGGTCGGCCCGCCCGGCACCGGCAAGACGCTGCTGGCGCGCGCCATCGCGGGCGAGGCCAATGTGCCCTTCTTCACCATTTCCGGTTCGGACTTCGTGGAAATGTTCGTGGGCGTGGGCGCCAGCCGGGTGCGCGACATGTTCGAGCAGGCCAAGAAGAATGCGCCTTGCATCATCTTCATCGACGAGATCGACGCCGTGGGCCGCCATCGCGGGGCGGGCCTGGGCGGCGGCAATGACGAGCGCGAGCAGACGCTGAACCAGTTGCTGGTGGAGATGGACGGCTTCGAGGCCAATGAGGGCGTCATTCTCATTGCCGCGACCAACCGGCCCGACGTGCTCGACCCGGCGCTGTTGCGGCCGGGCCGCTTCGACCGCCAGATCGTGGTGGGCAATCCGGATGTGAAGGGCCGCGAACAGATCCTGCGCGTGCACATGAAGAACGTGCCGCTGGCTCCCGATGTCGATCCCAAGGTGATCGCGCGCGGCACGCCGGGCTTCTCGGGTGCTGACCTTGCCAACCTGGTCAACGAAGCCGCACTTCTGGCGGCGCGGCGCAACAAGCGCATCGTCACCCAGGCGGAGTTCGAGGACGCCAAGGACAAGGTGATGATGGGGGCCGAGCGCAAGTCCATGGTGATGAGCGACGAGGAAAAGCGCAACACCGCCTATCACGAGGCGGGCCATGCGCTGGTCGGCCTCACCGTGCCCTATGATCCCCTGCACAAGGTGACCATCATTCCGCGCGGGCGGGCGCTGGGCGTCACCATGAACCTGCCGGAAGGCGACCGTTATTCGCGCACCCGCGAATGGTGTGAATCGCGCATGGCCGTGCTGTTCGGCGGGCGCGAGGCGGAACTCATTCTCGGCGGCGAGAAGAACGTGACCAATGGTGCCACCGGCGACATTCAGATGGCCACGCAACTGGCGCGCGCCATGGTGACCGAGTGGGGCATGTCCGACAAGCTCGGACGGGTGCGCTACAACGGCAATGAGCAGGAGGTTTTCCTCGGCCATTCCGTGACCCAGACCAAGAACGTGTCCGACGACACGGCCAAGATCATCGATGGCGAGGTGAGGCGGCTGGTGCAGCAGGGCGAGGCGACGGCGCGCAAGATCCTGGCTAGGCGCCGGGCTGACCTGCACAAGATCGCCAAGGCGCTGCTGGAATACGAGACGCTGTCCGGCGAGGAGATCGCCATGGTGCTGAAGGGCCAGTCGCCGGATCGCGGCGATGACGCCAAGGGCAAGAAGGCCGACAGGAAGTCGTCCGGCGTGCCCAGGGCTGGCCGCCGCCGGCCCTCTGCCGGTGACATGGAACCACAGCCCCAGACCTGAGCGCCACATCCATGGGCCGCAGCTATCTTCGTCCCACGGGATTGGTCTTCGGACCCGACGCAGCCCGGCTGATCACGGCCGGGCTGGCGGCGTCTCTGGGCGGCATGGCGCATATCGGCTTCACCGGGGCCTGCCGCATCAAACGCGGCAAGAAGGGCATCGAGCGCAAGGACGTGAGCCTCGACAAGGCGCAGGCCAAGGAACCTGAATTGATGGCCGCCATCACCATGCCCCGCCCGGCGCTGGCGGGGGTGGACCTGGGCCGGGCGCGCCTCATGGGCATTGTCAATATAACGCCGGATTCCTTTTCCGATGGCGGCCAGCATGGCGAGGCCGCCGCGGCCCTGGCCCATGGCCAGATGCTGGCGGCGGAGGGGGCGGCGATCCTCGATGTCGGCGGTGAATCGACGCGCCCCGGGTCCGAGCCGGTGGATGTGGAAGAGGAATTGCGCCGGGTGATTGCGGTGGTTCGGGGCCTTGTGGCGCAGGGCTTCACGGTGTCCATCGACACGCGCAAGGCGGCGGTGATGACGGCGGCGGCGGCGGCGGGAGCCGGACTCATCAATGATGTCGCGGCGCTGGGGCACGAGCCGGAGGCGCTGGCCACGGCAGCGCGGCTTGGCCTGCCGGTGGTGCTCATGCATGCCCAGGGCGATCCGCGCACCATGCAGCTGAACCCGGCCTATGAGGACGTGGCGCTCGACGTTTACGACATGCTGGAAGACCGGGTGGTGGCCTGCCAGAAGGCGGGCCTTCCGCGCCATCTCCTGTGCGTCGATCCCGGCATCGGCTTCGGCAAGAGTTTTGCCCACAATCTCGATCTCCTGCGCCAGTTGCCGCTGTTCCATGGCCTGGGATTGCCGGTGCTGGTGGGCCTGTCGCGCAAGGGGTTCGTGGGGGCGGTGACGGGCGAGGCCACGGCGGCACGGCGGTTGCATGGCTCGGTGGCCGGTGCTTTACAGGCGGCCATGAACGGCTGCCATATCCTGCGGGTGCACGATGTGGCGGCAACCCGGCAGGCGCTGGCGCTGTTCGAGGCGGCCAACGGTGTGCCGGTGGAAACGCGTTAAGAATTTTCGGGCACTCTCGGTCCGGGTTTTTGAGCATTCGGGCAGGATCTGGCCGGACAAAGGGGTTTGGGCATGACACGGAAATATTTCGGCACCGACGGGGTGCGCGGGCGCGCCAACGCGGGCGCCATGACGGCGGACATGGTGCTGAAGATCGGCATGGCGGCGGGCCAGGTCTATCGCCGCGGCACGCATCGCCACCGCGTGGTGATCGGCAAGGACACGCGGCTTTCCGGCTATATGATCGAGCAGGCGCTGACGGCGGGCCTGCTGGCGGCGGGCATGGATGTGTTCCTGCTCGGCCCGGTGCCGACGCCGGCGGTGTCGATGCTGACGCGCTCCATGCGGGCCGATCTCGGGGTCATGATCTCGGCCTCGCACAACGCCTATTTTGACAATGGCATCAAGCTGTTCTCGCCAGATGGCTACAAGCTGTCGGACGAGCAGGAGCTGGCCATCGAGGCGCTGGTGGACAATCCCGGCAAATTCATCGCCGCCGCCTCGGAGATGATCGGCCGGGCCAAGCGCATTGACGACGCGGGCGCGCGCTACATTGAATTCGCCAAGCGCACCTTCCCAGGCGAGCGTGGGCTGGACGGCCTGCGCGTGGTCATCGATACGGCCAATGGCGCGGCCTACAAGACGGCGCCCACGGCGCTGTGGGAACTGGGGGCGGAGATCGTGCAGATCGGCGAAGACCCCAATGGCTTCAACATCAACGACAAGGTGGGATCCACCGCGCCCCAGGCCATGTGCGCGCGGGTGCGTGAGGTGCGGGCCGACATCGGCATCGCGCTCGACGGTGACGCCGACCGGGTGATCATCGCCGATGAAAAGGGCCGAGTGATCGACGGCGATCAGTTGATGGCGCTCATCGCCACGTCCTGGGCGGCGCGCGGCGAACTCAAGGGGGGCGGGCTGGTGGCGACCATCATGTCCAACCTGGGACTGGAACGGCACCTGATCGACAAGGGCCTGACGCTGGCCCGCACCAAGGTGGGCGACCGCTATGTGGTGGAGCACATGCGCGCCCATGGCTTCAATGTCGGCGGTGAGCAGTCCGGGCATATCGTGCTGTCGGACTTTGCCACCACGGGCGATGGCTTGCTGGCCGCACTTCAGGTGCTGGCCGAGGTGGTGCGGCGCGGGCGGCCAGTGTCCGAGGTTCTGGACCAGTTCACCGCCCTGCCGCAGGTGTTGAAGAACGTGAAGTTCAAGAGCGGCAAGCCGCTTGACGACAAGCAGGTGCAACAGGCCATTGCCGATGCCGAGGCCATGCTGGGCAACAGGGGGCGTCTGGTGATCCGGCCCTCGGGCACCGAGCCGGTCATCCGCGTCATGGCCGAGGGCGATGATGCGCCGCTGGTCAATCGTGTGGTGGACGACCTGTGCGGCGTCATCGCCAAGGCGGCGGCGTAATCATAGCGCCGGGCTTTTGCTGGCAAAGGTCAGGCGGCTCACGGCGATGCCGGTGAGGATGAGGGCCAGCGCCGCCACGAGCCGCCAGCTCAAGGCCTCGCCCAGCACGGCCCAGCCGAAGATCACGGCATAGAGCGGCACGAGATAATTCGAGGTCGAGACGAAACTGGCCCCGACGCGCTCCAGCGCGCGATACATGAGCAGCGTGGCAATGGCCGTGGGCAGGATGCCGAGGCCCAGCACCGCCCACCACACCGAGGCCGGCTGATCCGCGAGACCCTGCGGCGCGCGGGCCAGGGCAAGACCGATGGCAAAGGCTGCACCCGCCGTCATGACGCCGGAGGCCTGGGTGAGCGGGGCTTCAAAGCCCATGCGCCGGGCACTGACCGAGTGGATGGCGTAGCACAGGCAGGCGACGATGATGGCGATCTCGCCCATGAGCGCGCCGCCGGAGAGGGAGAAATTCTTCAGGTCAGCGGGATTGAGCAGAACGGCAATGCCGAGGAAGCCGAGGAGGAAGCCGAGCGCCTTGCGCAGGGTCAGCGGTTCATCGGGCAGGGTGTAGTGCGCCATGACGATGAGGATGAGGGGGATGGCGCCCATCAGCAGGCCGGACACGCCCGACGGCACGAAATGGGTGCCCCAGCTGATGAGGAAGAAGGGCAGGGCATGGCCGATGAAGCCGAGCCAGGTGAACTTGCGCCAGTGCTGGCTGGTGGCCTTCGGCAGATCACCGCGCGCGGCGGCCACGGCAAGAAGAATCACCGCCGCAATGGCGAGCCGCAGACCCGCCACCCAGGCG
Source organism: uncultured Alphaproteobacteria bacterium (assembly GCA_937872985.1). Taxonomy (GTDB): domain Bacteria; phylum Pseudomonadota; class Alphaproteobacteria; order Rhizobiales; family Aestuariivirgaceae; genus Aestuariivirga. The sequence continues at coordinate 6,216 of CALMUW010000078.1, read as the reverse complement.
GGGTCGAGATGGCTGACGGCGATCTTGGTGAGGGCGAAGGACGAGCCCCAGGCGACTACCAGCCCGGCGAGAATGAACCAGTCCTGCGCGGCAACGGGTTTTGCGGTCATGATGAGCGAGGGTTAACGGCATGGTGGGCAGCCGGTCAATCACCTGTGCCGGATCGACACAGATTTTGTGGCTTTGGGGCAACAGATTGGTCTGGTCTTTTTATCGCCGCATTCGTGCCCGGTTCGCGCCCAAGGTGGCGCCTACCTTCACACTCATCCAATGGGGGTCGGAAGATCCGAGGTGGATGATTGGAGAGGTGAGTCATGAAAATGTTCAAGATGATTTTGGCGGCAACCGTGGTGGCACTGCCGCTGGCGGCGACCGCCCAGGCGGCTGACATGGGTTATACCGCCCCGGCGGAAACGGAGGCCATGGGTCTTTACCTGCGCGCCGACGCGGGCTGGTCCTTCCTGGAGTGGAGCGGCGGCGCTGACGACAGCGCGCTGATTCTGGGCGGTGGTGTGGGCTATCGCGTCAACGACAACTTCCGCACCGACCTGACGGTCGACTGGGCGGGCAAGTATGACGTGGCGCCGGGCGCCAAGCTGTCCACCACCACGGTGCTGGGCAACATGTATTTCGACTGGGCCAACAGCTCGGCCTTCACGCCCTATGTCGGCGCGGGCCTGGGCTATGGCTGGGCCAATGGCACGGGTGGTGCGGTTGACGACTCCGGTCTGGCCATGGGCCTTGCCGCCGGTGTGGCGGTGGACCTGACCAGCAATGTGGCGGTCGATGCGGGCTACCGCTTCCGCGACATCATGGTTTCCGGTCCGGACACCAAGGAGCATCAGGCCACCATCGGTCTGCGCTACAGCTTCTGATCCGCAATCGCGCGTGATCAAACGGAAATGGCGGGGGAGCAATCCCTCGCCATTTTTGCATGGGGCGAGGCTTATGGCTCCATGCCGCTTTTCATAGATAAAATGTCGCACTTGCGAAATGTCCCGGACTCGGCCAAACCCGGTGCCGGGCTAGCCCTCCCCAACGAAGGCCAGTCCATCTGTAAGGATGGAGATCAACATGACCATGACGAAACCGGCCAAGCGGCCGGAGAATGCGCAATTCTCTTCCGGCCCCTGCGCCAAGATTCCCGGCTGGACCCCCATCAGACTTCAGGACGCGCTCACCGGACGGTCGCACCGTTCGCCGGAGGGCAAGGCGCGGCTCAAGCTGGCCATCGACCTGACCCGTGAAATCCTCGGCGTGCCCGCCGACTATCGCATCGGCATCGTGCCGGCTTCCGATACGGGTGCCTTGGAAATGGCGCTGTGGTCGATGCTGGGGGCGCGCGGGGTCGACATGCTGGCCTGGGAAAGCTTCGGCGAAGGCTGGATTTCCGACGTGCTGAAGCAGTTGAAGCTTGCCGATGTGCGCAAGTTCGTGGCCCCCTATGGCGAGCTGCCCGATCTGTCCAGGGTCGATTTCAGCCGCGACGTGGTGTTCACCTGGAACGGCACGACCTCTGGGGTGCGCGTGCCCAATGGCGACTGGATTGCCGCCGACCGCCAGGGCCTGACCATCTGCGACGCCACCTCGGCGGCCTTTGCCCAGAACCTCGATTTCGCCAAGCTCGATGTCACCACCTTCTCGTGGCAGAAGGTGTTGGGCGGCGAGGGGGCGCATGGCGTGATCATTCTCAGCCCGCGCGCGGTGGAGCGCCTTCTGACCCATACGCCGGCCTGGCCCATGCCGAAGATTTTCCGCATGACCTCCGGCGGCAAGCTCATCGAAGGCATCTTCACCGGCGAGACCATCAACACGCCCTCCATGCTCTGTGTCGAGGACTACATCGTGGCGCTGCATTGGGCGCGCGGCATCGGCGGCCTCAAGACCCTGCAGGCGCGGGCCGACGCCAATGCCGCCGTGGTGGAGCGCTGGCTTGCCGCTTCGCCCTTTGCCGCCAATCTGGCCAAGGTGCCGGAAACGCGCTCCAACACCTCGGTGTGCTTCACCCTGAAGGGTGACGAGTCGGTGCCGAAGAAGATGGCGAAGCTTCTGGACGCGGAAGGGGTGGCCCATGATATCGGCGGCTATCGCGACGCGCCGCCGGGCTTGCGCATCTGGTGCGGCGCGACCGTCGAGACCGCCGACCTGGAGGCGCTGATGCCGTGGCTCGACTGGGCCTATGCCCAGGCAACGGCCAAAGCCTGAACCCCTTCCTCCGCATTTCATCAGTGGACTGAACATCATGAAACCGCGTGTTCTCGTATCCGACAAGCTTTCTGAAACCGCCGTGCAGATCTTCCGCGATCGCGGCATCGACGTCGACTACAAACCGGAACTGGGCAAGGACAAGGATGCGCTCCTTGCCGCCATTCCGGCCTATGACGGGTTGGCCATCCGCTCGGCCACCAAGGTGACGCCGAAGATCATCGCCGCCGCCAACAAGCTGAAGGTGGTGGGCCGGGCCGGCATCGGCGTGGACAATGTGGACATTCCCGCCGCCACCCAGCGCGGCATCGTGGTGATGAACACGCCCTACGGCAATGCCATCACCACCGCCGAACACGCCATCGCCATGATGATGGCGCTGGCCCGGCAGATCCCCGAGGCCAATGCCTCCACCCATGCCGGAAAGTGGGAGAAAAACCGCTTCATGGGCGTGGAACTGTTCAACAAGACGTTGGGCGTCATCGGCTGCGGCAACATCGGCTCCATCGTGGCCGACCGGGGGCTTGGCCTGAAGATGAAGGTTCTGGCCTATGATCCCTTCCTGCCGGCCGAACGCGCCATCGAGATCGGCGTGGAGAAGGTGGAACTGGACGAAATCTTCCGGCGCTCGGACTTCATCACGCTGCATACGCCGCTGACCGAGCGCACGCGCGGCATCATTGACGCGGCGGCTTTGGCCAAGTGCCGCAAGGGTGTGCGCATCATCAACTGCGCGCGCGGCGGTCTGGTGGTGGAAGAGGCCCTGCATGACGCGATGAAGAGCGGCCATGTTGCGGGCGCGGCCCTGGACGTGTTCGAGGTGGAGCCGGCCACCAGCCACAAGCTCTTCGGCATGGAGAACGTGGTGGCGACGCCGCATCTCGGCGCTTCCACCGGCGAGGCGCAGGAGAACGTGGCCCTACAGGTGGCGGAGCAGATGGCCGACTATCTGCTCCATGGCGCGGTGACCAATGCCCTCAACATGCCCGCCATTTCGGCCGATGAAGCGCCGCGCCTCAAGCCCTTCGTGGTGCTGGCGGAAAAACTCGGTGCCTTCGCCGGGCAATTGACCGAAGGGCCGATCAGCGAAATCGTCATCGAATATGCGGGCGACGTGGGCGAAATGAATACGCGCGCCCTCAGTTCGGCGGCACTGGCGGGCATCCTTCAGCCGCAACTCGGCTCGGTCAACATCGTGTCCGCGCCGGTGGTGGCCAAGGAGCGCGGCATCAAGGTGGACGAGGTGAAGCAGACCAAGCGCGGCGCCTATGGCACCTATATGCGCCTGACGGTGAAGACGCCGGACTTCGAGCGCTCCATCGCGGGCACCGTGTTCTCGGATGGCAAGCCGCGCATCATCCAGATCAAGGGCATCGAGCTTGAGGCCGATTTCGGCCAGCACATGCTCTATGTCACCAACCGCGACAAGCCGGGTTTCATCGGCTCGCTCGGTCTGGTGCTGGGCCAGGCGGGGGTCAACATCGCCTCCTTCCATCTCGGCCGCAAGGAAGAGGGAGGCGACGCCATCTGCATCGTCGAGTTCGACGGCGACCTGCCGCCCGGCCTGCTGGAGGACGTGAAGAAGCTGCCGCACGTGAAGCAGGCGCGCGAATTGAGCTTCTGAGTTTAGAGCGGTTTTGGCTTTGATGGCTCAAAGCCACCGCTCTGACTTATTGACGCCGGGCAACTGGTCTGACTTTTGTTGAGTCCAGCAAAAGTCAGGTTGCTAGAGCAGAGTGCGCTTTGATTGCATCAAGGCATCTGCTCTAAGTTATTGAAAGCGAGCAACTGGTCTGACTTTTGTTGAGTCCAGCAAAAGTCAGGTTGCTCGCCCCCATAGATAAAACCGCCCGACTCGTCATCGGGCGGTTTTGCCTTTGGTCGGTGGTTATTGCGCCGGGGCCGGCGGCGGGGCCATCTTTTTCATGTCCACACCGTTCACCAGCACGCCGCCATCGGGCGTGGATTCGATCTTCCAGCTCAGGCTGCCGTCGCCTTCGCTCTTGGCCATGCCCTTGGCCATCATCAGGCCGCCCACGGCCCCCTGCGCGCCGGACTCGGGCGGCGCGGCGGAGAGCGCCTTGATCACCTCGTCCATGCCCTTCATGGTGATGAGGGCATTGCCCTGCACCTTGCCGGGGGCAAGCGTGATGACGCTCTGATAGCCCAGGTTATACATGGAACTGACGATGGTGTTGGGTTCCAGCGTCAGGGTGGCGTGACCCTTGGGCATGAGAGCGGCAAAGATCTGGCTTGCCATGTCGTCGGACACCGGCTTGTCCTTGGTCAGGTCCATGTTGTCGATGAACATGCGGGCCGGACGGTCGAGGTCGATATCGGAAATGGCAATGCCGATGGCCGCTTCCCTGGGCTCCATGCCGGCAGCCCAGAGGGGCACCAGGCCGGGAGGCATCTTCAAGCCGGTGAAGGCAAGCTTCTCACGCAATTTCGCATCGGGCGAAAGGCCGGTCATGCCCATCTCAAAATCGAGCCGGTCGGCGCTGAAGGTCCCCGCGGGTGAGTCGACGGTCAAGGCTTCGAGCGTACCGGTCGTGTCGGCCTGTTTCCACAGCGGCAGGGCGGCCTTGAACTGGCTGCGCAGGGCATCCTGGTCCTTGGCGATGAGTTCCTTGGACGGACGGGCGACGAACCAGGCAAGAAGCTGGTTGAGCGGCCGGGTCATGGCGCCCTTCAGCACCATGTCGGCCCTGCCTTTGGGGGAGATCACGGTGAGGGTGACCGGCGGGGTGCCAATCTTGGGGTCGGCGGGCACCGAGAAGGTTTCCTTCAGCCCGGTGAAGGTCTGTTTGATGGTCATGTCGGCGCCACCATCGGCAGGCGTGCTGGTCAGGGTGCTGGTGATCTGGTCGATGGTGTAGTCGGCCGCCCCGGCCTTGCCCGCGGGATCCTTCAGGTCCTGCACATAGTGAAGCTTGTTGATGGTGGCATCCTGCGCGGCGAAGGTGCCCAGCGCCTCGTCATAGACGCCGGTCATGATGAATTGGCCGAAGTCATATTGCACCTTGCCCTTGTCGCCCGCGTCCACGGCGAAGCTCAAGGGCTGGTCTTCCTTCACCTGCCACTTGCCGCCGCCCTGGTCGGTGAGGCTCATGACGAGCGGTGTGGCGGTGATCTTGAGGTCCTTGGCATTGGCAGCCAGCGGAGCGAAATCGAGAGTCAGCTTGTAGGCATCACCATCGGGGGCCACCTCGACCACGCCCGGCGTGGCACCGAAATAGGCCTGGAGATTAGCCTTGATCTGGGCCGCCCCGTCGGGCGTGGCAGCGGCGAAGGCGGCGGAAGTGCTGGCTGAAAGCAGCAGCAGCACGGCAAGGCTGTGGCGGGTCATGGGTTGGTGTCTCCGGTTCGGATGCGAGAGAATCATTGGAGGAGTCGAGGGTCAACCTTAATTCCGGGATTATGGTTTCGGCATGATTACGCCGCAATCCGGTCCTTGATTTGCCCGATCACGGGCCTGTGTTCAGCCCGGCATCGTTTTCACAGGAGATTTTCATGCGTTCTGCCCTTGCCGCCGTGTTTCTGGCCTCGACCGCCCTTGCTGCCTTCGCCGGGGACGTGCCGACGCCCTCACGGGTGGCGGCGGTGACGGTCTATCCCTGGGAGCGGATGTTACCCGCATGGCCGAGGTGACGGTGGCGGCGGGCGGGCAGCGGCTGGTGCTGTCCGGCCTGCCGCAGGATGTGGACATGGCGAGCATCCGGGTGGAGGGCGAGGGGCCGGAGGGTCTCACCATCCTGTCGGTCGACTCGCGGGCCGTGGCGCTGGCGGGAGCGGCGGCGGATCAGGTGCGGCGCGAGACGGAGGCGGCGATGAAGGCGCTGGCCGATGAGAAGGCCGCCCTTGACCTCGCCATTGCCGATGCCGAGGCACAGAAGCAGTTCCTCATGGGCCTCAACCGCGCGCCCGCCCCTGCCAATGGCGCGGCGGGGCCGGATGCCGCCACGCTGGGACCGGGGCCGGGACCGGTGGGGGGGGAAATTGCCCGCCCGT
>CALMUW010000077.1 GCA_937872985.1 uncultured Alphaproteobacteria bacterium | reverse complement strand
TCTCTTCAGCCCAAACGAATGCGCAAACTACCTGAAAAACTCAGGCTATGCTTCCGTATGAAAACAGCAAGCTCTAAAGCGGCAATCTCTCCGCGCCGAATTTTCCGGCCATGAAGCCATTGGCGAGCGGCATGTCCGGCACCAGGGCCTGAAGCTGGCTTACCGACTCGGCGGCGGCGGTCGCGCCATTGATCCGTGCACGGAACAGTCTCGCCACCGGCACCATGTTCACCCGCTGCGGCGACAGGCGCAGGCGCGCCACACCCGCCGCCTTCAGCGCGTCCACCTCCGTCAGCGCACAGGCGGCGGTGAAGGAAAGGGTCTGGACGCCGTTGACGGCGAGGAAGTTTTCATGATCAAGCGTTTCGACCTTCAGGCCATCGGGGTCTTCGCCGCAGACGAACTGACAAGAGTCCTTGTGCAGGCCATGGATGCGGGCGTGATAGCAGCGCCCGGAAATGGCCAGCGGCACCCGGCCAAAGCCCCAGACCTCGATTTCAGCCATGCCCGCACGGGCGAGAGCCGCAATGGAGGTCAGCGGCAATTCCGGCGGCAGGCAGACCGTGGCGGCCCCACGCCGCGCGAGATGGGCAAGCGTGCCCTCGTTATAGACATTGACCAGCGGCCCCACGGTGAAGGCCCGCCCCTTCGCCAGATAATGCAGCATGGTGGGGTCGTTCACCTCCACCAGACCATCGGTGGCGGCGGCGACATCGGCGCAGAGGTTGCGTTCGCGCGGCAATGTGACCAGCGCCAGCGCGGCCAGCACCACCTCCTTGCCGCCACGCGCCAGCCGTTCCATGGCGGGGCCGATATGATCCTCGATGAAGGGCAGGCGCTTGGAACAGACGACCTCGCCCAGCACCACGCGGTCCACGTCCACCTCGTCGGCCACCTGCGCGTAAAAATCGCGCCACTGTTCCGGCTGCCAGTGGCCGAGGATGGGCCCGAGGGTGAGCTTCATCAGCGCCAGCTCTTCTTGTAGGCACCGGCGGTGCTGCGCTGGCCGTCGAGGGGGGTTTTTAACACACCCGCGGGGAAGGGGGGGGCCGGCGGGGGGGGCGTCGCCCCCCCCCCGGGGGGCCTCC
>CALMUW010000076.1 GCA_937872985.1 uncultured Alphaproteobacteria bacterium | reverse complement strand
CCCGAAGCTATCCCACATCCGATGCCAGAGCCGAACAACTCCCCCTCTGGACCCATCGATACAATTGGCATCGCCCACACGGCGGCCTAAACTCAATGACACCCATCAGTCGCCTCGAACTATCCGAGGACAACCTGTTGAGGCTCCACATCTAGCGCAAGCCCCACAGCAATGGAATGAGCCGGGAGGGAATTATTTTGATGGCGAGAGCGCCCCCGGTTCAGTGGCCATGCAACCGGTCCCAGGCCTCTCCCCGCCAGTGGGGAGAGGGGCACCGGGGAAACGTCACACCGTCCGCAGATACCATTCGAAGTCGCGGGCGATGGGTTCGGCGTAGAAGCGGTCGGCCTCCACCTCCTTCAGGGTGCAATAGGTGTCGACAAATTCCTTGCCGAAATATTCCTTGAGGATGGAGGCGCGCCAGAAGGCATCGACCGCGTCATACCAGTTGCCGGGAATATATTTGGCGCGGCGTTCATAGCCGTTGCCGACCACGGGGTTGCCCGGCTCCACCTTCTCGGTGATGCCATGATGCATGCCGGCGAGGATGGCACCCATGACGAGATAGGGATTGGCATCGGCCCCTGACGGGCGGTGCTCGATGTGGCAGCCCTGGGCGGGGCCGGCGGGGATGCGCAGCGACACGGTGCGGTTGTTGATGCCCCAACTGGCCGAGACCGGCGCATAGGAATTGCGCCGGAAGCGGCGGTAGGAATTGGCGTTGGGGGCGAAGATCAGCATCGACTCGGCCATGGCCGCCTTCATGCCGCCGATGGCATGAAGCAGAAGCTGGTTCTGCATGGGGTCCTCGGCGGCAAAAAGATTGTTGCCGGCCTCGTCGCCCAGGCTGATGTGGATGTGCATGCCGGAGCCGGTCCATTCGGAATAGGGCTTGGCCATGAAGGTGGCGGCCATGCCGTGCTGTTCGGCGGTGGCCTTGATGAGGCGCTTCAGCATGATGGCCTCGTCGCAGGCCTTCACCACGTCGGCGCGATGGCGCAGCACGATCTCCATCTGCCCCGGCGCATATTCCGAGATCAGCGTCTTGGCGGGAAGCCCCTGCGCCTCGCAATAGGCATAGAGATCGCGGAAGAATGGGCCGTAGTCCTCCAGGTCCTGCAGGTAATAGGCCTGATAGTGCATGGGCCGCGATTCATTGATCAGCGACTGCGGCGCCTGGGGCCGGCCTTCCAGCGCGGCCTTGCGGTCCATCAGGAAGAATTCCAGCTCGACCGCCCCCACCGGTGTCATCTTCAACTCCTCGGTGAAACGGGTGACGATCCTTTGCAGGGCATTGCGTGGGTCGGCATAGTGCGGGGTGCCGTCCAGTTCATGCACGGTGGCGAGATATTGCGCCGAGGGTTCCGCCGCCCAAGGCATGCGCTTCATGGTGCCGGGAATGGGCCACATGAGGAGATCGCGGTCGCCCTCGTCGAAGACCAGGCCGGTTTCGGGCACGTCCTGGCCCGTCACATCCAGCACCAGCGCGGATATGGGCATGAAGCGGCCATCGCGCCAGGCGGGGGCGACCTCGTCGGCGCGCAGCACCTTGCCGCGGGCCACGCCGCACAGGTCGGTCCAGACCAGATGGAAGGACTGGATATCGGGATGGGCTTCAATGAAGGCGCGCGCCTCGGCATCGCGGTGGGGGAAAACAACAGCCATGATCTTCTCCGTTCGTCCGGCCTCTCGGGCCTGGCTATCAGCTCTTCAGTTCGGCGACGCAGTGGTCGAGCGCTTCGAGGAGCCGGTTCACATGAGCCTCTGTCGTGGCGGGGCAGATGAGCATCATGTTGTGGAAGGGGGTGATGATGAGACCACGGTTGAGGAGGTAGTGATGGATCGCCTCGTCAATGGGCTGGTGGATCACCCGGGCCGCTTCGCCGCCGTTCTTCGGAGGGGAGGCGGTGCACATGAATTCCACCCGGGCACCCGCGCGGACCACATGCCACGGCAAGCCATGTTTGATGATCACGTTGGAGATGCCCTTTTCGAGCTTCCTGGCGAGCGCGATGAGCGGCGCATAGGCCTTGTCGGTGAAGTAGTTTTCGAGCACCGCACGCATGAGGGCAAGCTGGATGCGCGAGCCGGAGAGCGTGGTGCCGATGCCGGAGTGGCCGGGGGTGCGGGTTTCGAGATAGCGGTTCACCCGCCCGGCAAAGGCTTCGGAAAGGCCATAGACGGCGGCGGGAATGCCGCCCGCGATGGGCTTGCCCATGACCAGCCCGTCGGGCTTCAGCCCATGGGCGCCGGCATAGCCGCCGGGGCCGGAGGAAATGCAGTGCGTCTCGTCAAGAATGAGCAGGGTGCCGGTCCTGGCGGTGGCGGCGCGCAGATGGTCGAGAAAGCCGTCTTCCGGCAGCACCATGCCGACATTGGTCATGATGGGTTCCGCCAGCACGCAGGCGACATCGCCGGGGGCGAGGGCCGCGTCCAGGGCGGCCCGGTCGTTGAACTCCACCACCTTGGTGAGGTGGGTGAGATCGCGGACCTCGCCGATGAGGGCGGGATCGGCCACGGGCTTTCCGGCCGCAAGGCTGACAAAGGTTTCGTCCACCGCGCCATGATAGGCGTGGTTGAAGATGAGGATTTTGGCGCGGCCCGTGACCGCGCGGGCCCAGCGCAGGATGGAGCGGTTGGCGTCCGAGGCGGTGGCCGTCACCTGCCAGACGGGCAGGCCGAAGTTCCGTTCCAGCAGTTCGCCCACCACGGCGGCATCGGGCGAGGGCATCATGGTGGTGAAGCCATGGGCCCCTTCTCGGGTCAGGGCCTCGACCACGGGGGGCGGTGAATGGCCGAACATGGCCCCGGTGTCGCCCAGACAGAAGTCGATATAGCTGTTGCCGTCGGCATCGGTGACATCCACGCCCCGGGCCTTGGCCACGAAGAGCGGAAAGGGCATGCCCCAGTCCACCATCCAGTGCATGGGCACACCGCGCAGCCAGTTCCTGGCCGCGGCGCGGGAAAGCTCTTCCGATTTCGGGTTGCGCTGGATGTAGAGGCGGGCCTCCCGCTCCAGCATGGCCGTGATGGCGCTTTCCCCGGGGTTTGCCCCCATGATGCCCTGCAAGGTTGTTGGCGTTGGTTTCAGTAAGCCATGGCGGCCCCGCGAAAACAACCCCCATGGATTTAGGGTCGAGAATCTGGTTTGTTTGCAGCGCAGCAAAGGAGGCGAAGTGCCCATGTCCCGCATCGTCCATGTCAACGGCAGCTATGTTCCGGAAAACGAGGCGAAGATTTCGGTCTTCGACCGGGGCTTCATCTTCGGCGACGGGATTTACGAGGTGACCGCCGTGGTCGGGGGCAAGCTGGTGGACTTCGACTCCCACATGGAGCGGCTGGCGCGGTCGCTGCGCGAGGTCAGGATCGACCGGCCCGCCAGCGATGACGCGTTGCGCGCCATGCATCTTGAACTGGTGCAGCGCAACGGCCTGAAGGAAGGCTGGATCTACATGCAGGTGACGCGCGGCGCCGCCGACCGCGACTTCAAGTTCCCGGAGGGGGTGGCCCCCAGCCTCGTCGCCTTCACCAAAACGGGGGCACTGGTGGACAATCCCAACGCGGCAACGGGTGTGAAGGTGGTGACGGTCGACGACATCCGCTGGCTGCGCCGCGACATCAAGACGGTGATGCTGCTGGGGCCGGTGTTGGGCAAGCAGCAGGCCCATGAGAAGGGGGCCTTCGAGGCCTGGATGGTGGAGGACGGCAAGGTGACGGAGGGCACCTCCTCCAACGCCTATATCGTCAAGGACGGCAAGGTCATCACACGCGGCCTGTCCAACCGCATTCTCGCCGGCTGCACCCGCAAGGCGCTGCTGCGGCTGGCCAAGGAACACAAGGTCACGATCGAAGAGCGGCTGTTCACGCCGGAGGAAGCCTATGGCGCGGATGAGGCCTTCCTGACCAGCGCCACCACCTTTGTCATGCCCATCGTGGAGATTGATGGCAAGCGCATCGGCGGCGGCCAGCCGGGGCCGGTGGCGCGGGCCTTGCGGAAGTTCTATCTCGACGAAGTGGCGAAAGGTTAGAACATCCTGTCTTTTGCTGTGGCCAGCAGAGTCAGGTTTCTCTGGAGGCTCGCCTTGGACCTTACCTCTGGCTCGTCCGCCAGTCGGGATTGATCCAGGGCTCGAGGTTGGAAGGCGGCAGGCTGCGGCCGAGAATGTGGTCGGCTGCCTTTTCGCCGATCATCAGGCTTGGCGCATTGAGATTGCCGTTGGTCACCTGCGGCATGATGGAACTGTCGGCGACGCGCAGGCCATCAATGCCGATGACACGGCATTCGGGATCAACCACGGCCAGGGGATCATCCTTCGCGCCCATGCGGCAGGAACCGCAGGGGTGATAGGCGCTTTCCGCGTGTTCACGGATGAAGCTGTCGATTTCGGCGTCGCTTTGCAGATGGCTGCCGGGCTGGATTTCACCGTCGGCATGGACCGCCATGGCGGGCTGGCGGAATAATTCGCGGGTAAGCCGCACACAGCGGCGGAATTCCGCCCAGTCATCGGGGTGTGACATGTAATTGAACAGGATCTTCGGCGCCTCGTGCGGATTGCTGTTCCGCACCCGGACATGGCCGCGCGACTTGGAACGCATGGGGCCGACATGGACCTGAAAGCCGTGGCCCTTGAAGGCGGCCCGGCCGTCATAGCGCATGGCGGCGGGCAGGAAGTGATATTGAATGTCGGGATATTTGATGCCCGCCTGGGAGCGGATGAAGCCGCAGCTTTCAAAGTGATTGGTGGCCCCGAGGCCGGTGCGGAACAGCAGCCACTCCAGTCCGATCAGCCCCTTGGACACGAGGTTGAGCTTGGAATGGAGGGTGACCGGCTGCCTGGCCTTGATCTGGAAATAGATTTCGAGGTGGTCCTGCAGGTTTTCGCCGACGCCCTTCAACTCATGAACCACGGGAATGCCCGCCGCCAGAAGAGTTGACGCCGCGCCAATGCCGGAAAGCTGCAAGAGCTTGGGCGCGTTGATGGCGGAGGCGGCGATGATGACCTCGCGTCGTGCCTGCGCGATCAGCGGCTCGCCGCCGCGATCATATTCGACACCCACGGCGCGGCGGCCCTCCAGCACGATGCGGCGGGCAAAGGCGCGGGTGACGAGCTTCACTTTGCCGGTCTTCAGGGCCGGGCGAAGATAGGCATTGGCGGCAGACCAGCGGAAGCCGTTGTGCACGGTCATTTCCATGTGGCCGAAGCCTTCCTGCTGGCGGCCGTTATAGTCCTCGGTGACGGCATGGCCCGCCGCGGCCCCGGCCCGGATGAAGGCGTCATAGGGGGGATTGATGCGGCGGCCGCGGGTCACATGCATGGGGCCTGCCGTGCCGCGCCAGCCCGCCTCGCCGCTGTGGGCATGTTCCAGGCGTTTGAAGTAGGGCAGCACATGGGCGAAGTCCCAGCCGGTGGCCCCCATTTCGGCCCAGGTGTCGAAGTCACAGGCGTGGCCGCGCACATAGACCATGCCGTTGATGGACGACGAGCCGCCCACCACCTTGCCGCGCGGGGTGGCCAGGCGGCGGCCGCCCAGGTGTGGCTCCGGCTCGGTCTGGAAGCCCCAGTTATAAAGCCGCATGTTCATGGGATAGGACAGGGCCGAGGGCATCTGGATGAAGGGGCCGCGATCAGTGCCGCCGTATTCCAGCACCAGGACGGTGTTCTTGCCGTCCTCCGACAGGCGGTGGGCCAGCACGGAACCGGCGGAACCGGAGCCCACCACGATGAAGTCGAAAATCTGTTGCGCGCTCATGATTTTCCGCGCCGGAGCGTCTCATTGAAGGTTTCCAGCCGGTGGATACGCGACTGGGTGTCGGGCCAGTTGTGGTTGACCACCGCCGCCACCAGAGCCTCCGCCACGAAGAGGGGAACCATGTTGGAATCCCAGCTTGACGGCACCTCGATGCGGACGGGCAGCGACAGGCTGGCAATGCGGGCGACGGGCGACATCCACTGGTCGGTGATGAGCACGATTTCCGCCCCCTCCGCTTGGGCGGAAACGGCAAAGTCGAGCATGCGCGCGTCATAGCGCCGAACGTCGAAGGCGAGAAGCACGTCACCCTTCGACAGGTTCATCAGATATTGCGGCCACAGGGCCTGGGCCTCGGGAACGAGATGGACGTTGGGGCGGGCCATGTGCAGGTGGGTGTAGAGATAATGGGCGATGGCCCCGGTGATGCGGCCGCCCATGATGTGAATGGCGCGGCGGCGGGCACCGAGCAGCCGGGCCACTTCATCGAAGACGCGGTGGTCCATGAGGCGCAGCGAGGCGCGCAGATTGTCCGTGGCGGCATCGGCGAAACGGTTCAGGATATGGGCGTCGGGAGCTTCCGCCGCCCAGCGCTCGTGCTTGGCGATGGGGTTCTGCAATTGCGCCGACAGTTCGCCGCGCAGTGCCTCCTGCAGGGCAGGGAAGCCGGAGAAGCCGAGCTTCTTGGCCAGGCGCAGGACCGAGGGCGTGCTGACATTGGCCAACTTGGCAAACTCGGTGATGCTGGCGAGCCCGGCCACGGGATAATCGGCGAAGAGGGCGGCCATGAGCTTGCGCTCGGCGGCGGTGAGGTCATTCGCCTTCATGCGCAATTTTTCGGCAACGGTGTTCTGTCGTTTGGCGCTCATGACCCACCCCTCGCATCGGCACTGTAATGAATTTGACAGGTGTAAGACAATCTGAAATTATCGCTACAAGCCCGGCGCCAAGCCGGCGGGGAGGATAGATGGGGAAGACCCTGCTGCGGGAAGAAGAAGGCCCGGCGGTTCTGGTCAATGAAACCAGGACCTCGCCCCTTGTGCTGATCTGCGAACATGCATCGAATCGCCTGCCCAAATCTCTGGGGTCGCTGGGGCTGAATCCCGAGGACCTGACCCGCCACATCGCCTGGGACATCGGGGCCGAGGCGGTGGCCCGGCTGATTTCAGGGCGGCTTGATGCGCCACTCATCCTGCAACGCTATTCACGCCTCGCCTATGACTGCAACCGGCCGCCGGAAGCGCACGACGCCATGCCGGGCCTGAGCGAGGTCTTCACCATTCCGGGCAATCAGAACCTGTCGCCCGCCCAGAAACTGGCGCGGATCGAGGGTATCTACCGGCCCTTCCACGCGGCGGTGAGCCGCCTTCTCGATCAGCGCGCGGCGGCGGGGCAGCCCACGCTTCTGGTCAGCATTCATTCCTTCACGCCGGTCTACAAGGGCAAGCGCCGCACGCTGGAGCTTGGCATCCTGCATGACCGGCAGCCGGGCCTTGCCGTGCGGCTGATGGCGGGCTTCGCCGATGTCGATGCCCGCCTCAATGAGCCCTATGGGCCGCAGGACGGGGTTCTGCACACCTTGAATTTGCATGGCGCCACGCGCGGGCTGGACCACGCCATGATCGAAATCCGCAATGATCTGATTTCCCATGCTCCGGGCCAGAAGGCCTGGGCGGAGAAGATCGGCGCGGTGCTAGATGTGAGCTTTCAATAGGTTGTCCATCCGGGCGTTCCGTCGGAGACTGATGTTGCAAAACGACAGCAACCTCAGGAGAACCCGGATGAACATCCACAAGAATGCGCGAACGACGCCCCTTGGTCGAGAGGCAATTGTCAGGCGTGTGCTGGGCGGGCAGAAGCCGGAGGCCGTCGCCCGCGCCGCAGGCATCTGCCCTCGGACCGTGCGCAAATGGATGGCGCGGTTCGCGGCGGAAGGCGTGGCGGGTCTGGCGGACCGCTCCT
>CALMUW010000075.1 GCA_937872985.1 uncultured Alphaproteobacteria bacterium | reverse complement strand
GGGGGGGGGGGGGGGGGGGGGGGGGGGGGGGGGCGGGGGGGGGGGGGGGGGGGGGCGCCCGCCGCGACCGCCTCGGGAATGCCGGAAAGCCGCAAGCCCACCTCGGTGATGATGCCGAGCGTGCCCTCCGAGCCGACGAAGAGCCGCGTCAGATCATAGCCCGCGGCGGACTTGCGCGCCCGGCCACCGGTTTCGATCACCGTGCCGTCAGCCATGACCACGGTGAGGCCCAGCACATTGTCGCGCATGGTGCCATAGCGCACCGCATTGGTGCCGGAAGCCCGCGTGGCCGCCATGCCGCCAAGCGAGGCATCGGCCCCCGGATCGATGGGAAAGAACAGGCCCTGGTCGCGCAGATGCGCATTCAGCGCCTTGCGCGTCCCCCCCGCCTCCACCCGGCAGTCCAGATCCTCGGCATTGACCGCGATGATCCGGTCCATCTGCGACAGGTCGATGCACACCCCGCCCTGCACCGCCGCGAAGTGCCCCTCGAGCGAGGTGCCCGTGCCATAGGCAATGACCGGCACATCGTGGGCGGCACAGGTTTTCACGATCGCGGCCACCTCTGCCGTGCTGCGGCCAAAGGCCACCGCATCGGGCGGCAGGCCGGGGTTCCAGGTCTGGTCCTTGCCGTGCTGCTGGCGCACGGCGGGCGCGGTCGAAAGCCGGTCGCCCAGCAGCGTCTTCAGCTTCGCCACCACTGCATTTGTGTCGCCGCGCCGTTCCGGTGTAACCATGGCTCCATTCCCCTTTGCCCCATCTTGCCGGAGAATTACGCCATGTCCACTGCCATGCCCTTCATTGGCCGTTTGCGCCGGGTGGAAGACCAGTGGATCGACTACAACGGCCACTTCAACATGGCCTATTACGCCGTGCTCTTCGACCGGGCGGCGGACGAGTTCTTTGAAAGCCTCGGCATGGGTGCCGCCTATACCGCCGCCACGCAGGGGTCCATCTTCACCCTTGAAACCCACACCAGCTATGTGCGCGAGCTGAAGGCGGGCGATGCCGTGCGCATCGCAAGCCAGGTGATCGCCCATGACCACAAGCGCCTTCACCTGTGCCAGCAGATGTTCCACGCCGACGACGGCTTTCTGGCCTGCGTGCTTGAATCCATGCTGAGCCATGTGGATCTGTCCGCCCGCCGCACCGCGCCCTTCCCCGCTGCCATCCTCGCCCATATTGCTGCAACGGCAAAAATCCATGCTGCGCTGGCGAGACCGCCACAGGTTGGCCGGATTATCGCCCTGCCGCGCGTCACTTGACTTAAAATCTTCACCTTCGCGCAATCTTCCGGTCTTATTTCAGGGCCAAGACTGATCCTGCACAACGACAGGGAGGACCGCATGATGACGCGTTACGACAGCATCGCCGAAGCCCTGGTCTTCGTTCATGGCAAGAGTGCCGCGGCCGAAGCAGCCCGCCACGCCCTGCTCTGTGAAAAATCCGGCGATTTCGACACCGCCGAGGGCTGGCGCGCCGTGGCCGCCACGCTGCAGGGCCGCGAGTCCCGGCCTCTGGCGGCCTGATTTGCCAGGGCCCTGAAAACCGCACGGCCGCTTGCTATATAGGCAGGGAAAGATTCGGGGCCATCCCCCGATGCAGGATCTGCCATGGCCAAGGGGCCCTTTGACTTTGACGATTTCGACGCCGATCCGCCGCCCGCGCCCCAGCCGGGCAGCCTGTCGGCGCGCGCCATGCAGGGCGGCGAGCCGCCCTATCTCAAGGGCCTGAACCCGGAACAGCGCGCCGCCGTGCTGGCGACCGATGGCCCGCTGCTGGTGCTGGCCGGCGCCGGCACCGGCAAGACCCGCGTGCTGACCACGCGTCTGGCCCACATCCTCGCCACCGGCAAGGCCTGGCCCAACCAGATTCTCGCCGTCACCTTCACCAACAAGGCGGCGCGCGAAATGAAGGAGC
This sequence comes from uncultured Alphaproteobacteria bacterium, assembly GCA_937872985.1. Taxonomy (GTDB): domain Bacteria; phylum Pseudomonadota; class Alphaproteobacteria; order Rhizobiales; family Aestuariivirgaceae; genus Aestuariivirga. Next base: position 17,773 of record CALMUW010000075.1, on the reverse strand, counting down.
GCATCGGCATGCTGATCGGCGGCATGGTCGAGGGCATGGCCTGGCTCGGCACCTTCCATGCCATCGGCGTGAAAATTCTCCGCGCCCATGCCGAACTGGCCGATCTTAAATCCGGCTTCGCCATTCTCGACGCCGACGATCAGGTGCGCATGGTGAAGCAGTTGCTGGCGGCCCACAGCGTCGATGAGAAGCGCTGGCCCGCCCGCCAGCTCGCCGCCATGATCGACGGCTGGAAAAATCGCGGCCTCACGCCGGAGCGCGTGCCCAAGGGCGAGGCGGCGGGCTTTGCCAATGGCCTGGGCGGCGTCATCTATGCCGAATACCAGCAGCGCCTGAAGGTGGTGAACGCCGCCGACTTCGGCGACCTGCTGCTCGAGGTTCTGCGCATCTTCCAGAACCATCCCGATGTGCTGGCGAGCTATCAGCGCCGCTTCAAATACATGCTGGTGGACGAGTATCAGGACACCAACGTGGCGCAATATCTCTGGCTGCGGCTGCTGGCTCAGGGGCGGCAGAACATCTGTTGCGTCGGCGACGACGACCAGTCCATCTATGGCTGGCGCGGGGCCGAGGTGGACAACATCCTGCGCTTCGAAAAGGACTTTCCCGGCGCCAAGGTCATCAAGCTCGAACGCAATTACCGCTCCACGCCCTTCATTCTCGGCGCGGCCTCGGGCCTCATCGCCAGAAACGAAAGCCGGTTGGGCAAGACGCTGCGCACCGACCGCGACGATGGCGAGCCGCTCACCGTGCGCGCCCACTGGGACGGCGACGAGGAAGCCCGCACCATCGGCGAGGACATCGAAAGCCTGCAACGCCGGAAGGAACGCCTGAACGACATGGCGATTCTGGTGCGCGCCTCCTTCCAGATGCGGAGCTTCGAGGACCGCTTCATCACCGTTGGCATTCCCTATCGCGTCATCGGCGGCCCGCGCTTCTATGAACGCGCCGAAATCCGCGATGCGCTGGCCTATCTCAAGGTCGTGGCCTCGCCCGACAATGACCTGGCCTTCGAGCGCATCATCAATGTGCCGAAACGCGGCATAGGCGACACCTCGGTGAAGAAGATGCACGAGACGGCGCGCGCCCTGGGCGTGTCGCTCTACCGCGCGGCGGAAACCATGCTGACCACCGACGACCTGCCCGCCAAGGCGCGCACCTCGCTTCGTGTGCTGATGGAAAGTTTTTCCCGCTGGCGTCAGTCGGTGGATGCGCTGCCCCACATGGAACTGGCCGAGATCGTGCTCGATGAATCGGGCTATACCGAGATGTGGCAGAACGACAAGAGCCCGGAGGCCGAGGGCCGCCTGGAAAACCTGAAGGAGCTGGTGCGCTCCATGGGCGAGTTTGAAAACCTCGGCGGCTTTCTCGAACACATCGCGCTGGTCATGGAGCGCGATCAGGGCGAGGAGGAAGACCGCGTCAACCTCATGACGCTGCACTCCGCCAAGGGGCTGGAATTCGGCACGGTGTTTCTGCCGGGCTGGGAGGAAGGCCTGTTTCCGCACCAGCGCGCCCTCGACGAAAAGGGCCGCGCCGGGCTGGAGGAGGAGCGCCGCCTGGCCTATGTCGGCATCACCCGCGCCAAGGCCCGCGCCACCATTTCCTTCGCCCAGAACCGCCGCGTCCACAACATGTGGCAGACGGCCCTGCCCTCGCGCTTCGTCGATGAACTGCCGGAAAAATTTGTCGAGGTTGCCCCCATGGCCAACAGTTATGGCGGCCATGGCCTGGGCACCTATGGCCAGAGCCGCTTCGACCAGAACGCGCCCTTCGGTTCCGGCTCCTACGCCACGCCGGGCTGGAAGCGCGCCGAGAACCGCTGGGCCCAGGGCCACCGCCCCACCAGCCCGCGCATCATCGAAGGCGAGAACCTCGCGCGCGACAGCGAAGGCCCGGTCTACACCCGGGGCGAGCGCGTGTTCCACGACAAGTTCGGCTATGGCCGGGTCATCGCCGTCGACGGCAACAAGCTCACCGTCGATTTCGACAAGGCCGGCGAAAAGCGGGTGATCGACAGCTTCGTCTCACGCGCCTGATGTGCTGACCTTGCCCGACACCGCGGCCCCGGCGTCAGCCGGCAGCCTGACGTAAGCGAGGACCGACAACGCCGCGATGGCCGCCACCACCAGGAAGCCGGTGGTGAAATCGACGGGCAGCAATTGCTGCCGCCCATGCGCCCACAGGCTGCCCTCCAGCGCATAGGCGGCGATGGCAACCCCCAGCGCCAGCGATAATTGCTGCGCCGTGGTGAACAGCGCCGTTGCCCGGCTCATGGCGGGATTGTCGATATCGGAATAGGCCATGGCGTTGAGCGAGGTGAATTGCAGCGAGCGGAAGAAGCCCGACAGCAGCAAGATGCCGCTGATGACCGCCACGGGCGTGGTCGGCGTGAACCAGCGGGCGCCTGGGGGGGTCTCCCCCGCCAGTATGCGATGGGCGGCGGGGTGGCGCGGGGGCCCGGCGGCGGGGGTGCTCCGCCCCGCCGTGAACTTCATGAGGATGGCGCCCGCCGCCGAGGCGCAGGTGATGAGGCCCGACTGAAAGGCCGTCAGCCCGAAACCCAGTTGCAGCATGAGCGGCAGCAGGAAGGGAATGGCCCCCATGCCGACCCGGTAGAGGCTGCCCCCCGTGATGCTGATGCGGTAGGTGGCAACTTTCAGCAGCTTGAGGTCGAGAATGGGATGCGGCGTGGCCTTGGCATGGCGGATGTAGAGCGCCACGAGGATGAGGCCGATGACGATCATCACCGCCACGCTCTGGTTGGCGATGAGGCCCCTGCCCGCCACCGTGAGGCCGAAGACGGTGAGCGCCAGCCCCAGCCCCGACAGGATGAAACCCTTCACATCCAGCGCCGGCACATTCTTCTCGCGCAGGTTCGGCATGAAGCGCGTGGCCAGCGCCACGGCCAGAAGGCCGAAGGGCAGGTTCATCCAGAAGATCCAGCGCCAGTCGAAATAGGTGGTGATGAAACCGCCCACCGGCGGCCCGATGAGCGGGCCGATGAGCGCCGGCACCGTGAGCCAGGCCATGGCGTCCACCAGTTCCGCCTTGGGCACGGTGCGCAGGAGAATGACCCGCCCCACCGGCACCATCATGGCCCCGCCCATGCCCTGCACGAAGCGCGCGGCCACGAGCCAGCCCAGCGAATGGGCAAAGCCGCAGGCCATGGACCCTGCGGTGAAGATCACGATCGCCGCGCGGAACACCCGCCGCGCCCCGAAGCGGTCGGCCACCCAGCCCGACACGGGCAGGAAGATCGTGAGGGCCAGAAGATAGGTGGTGAAGGCCAGCTTCAGCGACACGGGCGTGGTGCCCAGGTCGGCGGCGATGGCCGGAAGCGAGGTGGCGATCACCGTGCCGTCCATGTTTTCCATGAACAGGGCGGCGGCCACCACCAGAGGCAGGATGCGAAAGGAGGGCGAAACGGCGGGCATGTGGGCCGCGCTCTAGCATGGAACGGGCGCGCGCCACAGGGTGCGTTTTGCCCTCACGCGGAAATGATGGGGAAAAACCTGATTCACCGTCTGAACATCGGCCTGCAAGTGATTCATCCGGCCACGGAATTTGAAATCCCGCAATTGTGTCCCCGCCACACTGGCGGTGCGGCGCCGGCTCACTTATAAGGGAGGGCTGGCCCGCTGACGGACGCCAGCGCAGCGCTGGAGTGGCCGGATGTTCCAAAGATTCTATCACTGGCTGGAGGAGCGCGTCTCCTCCTTCCCGCCGGAACCGCCGGGCCAGCCGCCGGACCGCTTCTGGCCCTTTGTCTGGCATTATACCCGGCCCTTCACCGGCCTCATCGCCGCCGCCGTCACCCTCGCCGTGCTCTATGCCCTGGCCGAGATCTGGCTCTATGGCTACATGGGCCGTCTGGTGGACATCCTGACCGCCGCCGACCGCGCCACCCTGTGGCAGACCCACGGCAACCAGTTCCTCTGGGTCGGCGCCATCGTGCTGCTGGTCCTGCCGGTGCTGAACTTCTTCGCCGAGGCCGTGTCGCACCAGGGCTTGCGCGGCAATTATGCCATGCGCATCCGCTGGCTCAGCCACCGTTATGTGCTGCGCCAGTCCATGGACTTCTTCCAGAACGATTATGCCGGGCGCGTCGCCACCAAGATCATGCAGGGCTCGCTCGCCGTGCGTGACGCGGTCATGACCCTGTCCGAGGTCATCGTCTATGTCAGCGTCTATGTTACGGGTGCTCTGGTGCTGGTGGCCTCCGCCGACCGCTGGCTCATGGTGCCGCTCATCCTCTGGCTTGTGGGCTATGCCACGGCCTGCTGGGTCTTCGTGCCGCGCATGAGCAAGCTGTCGGAGAAACAGGCCGACGCGCGCTCCATGGTCACGGGCCGCGTGGTCGACAGCTACACCAACATCCAGACGGTGAAGCTCTTTGCCAGCGCGGGCCGCGAGGAGACCTTTGCCCGGGACGGCATGACCACCATGCTGAAGGCGGTCTATGCGTCCATGCGCCTGGCCACTTCCATGATCGGCACGCTCGGCATCCTCAGTTCACTGCTCATCTTCTCCATGTCCGCGCTTTCCATCTGGCTGTGGCAGCAGGGCCAGATCACCACCGGCGCCATCGCCTTCGCCATCAGCCTCACCCTGCGCTTCAAGGCCATGTCGCAATGGATCATCTGGGAGGTGGCGGGACTGTTTGAAAACCTCGGCATCATCCAGGACTCGCTCAATACCATCGCCCGGCCCATCGCGGTGAAGGATGCGGCGGGCGCGCAACCGCTCACCGTGACGCGGGGCGAGATCAGCTTCGACGCGGTGCGCTTCAACTATGGCAAGCCGCTGCGCGATGGCCGCAGCGAGGTCATCGACGGGTTGACGCTGACGGTGAAGCCCGGCGAGAAGGTGGGCCTCGTCGGGCGCTCCGGCGCGGGCAAGTCCACACTCGCCAATCTGCTGCTGCGTTTCTACGACGCCGCCCACGGCACCATCACCATAGACGGCCAGAACATTGCGAACGTCACGCAGGAATCGCTCCGTTCCGCCATCGGCGTGGTGACCCAGGACACCTCTCTCCTCCACCGCTCGGTGCTGGACAACCTGCGCTATGGCAAGCCCGATGCAGCCATGGCCGAAGTGGAAGCAGCCGCCGCCAAGGCCCATGCCGATGGCTTCATCGCGGGTCTTTCCGATCTCAACGGCCGCAAGGCCTATGATGCCCATGTTGGCGAGCGCGGCGTGAAGCTTTCCGGCGGCCAGCGCCAGCGCATCGCCATTGCCCGGGTGCTGCTGAAGGACGCGCCCATCCTCATCCTCGATGAAGCCACCTCGGCGCTCGATTCCGAGGTCGAGGCCCCCACCCAGGAAAACCTCTACCAGCTCATGGCGGGCAAGACCGTCACCGGGGGGGCTCACCGCCTCTCCACCATTGCCGCCATGGACCGGCTGGTGGTCATGGACAAGGGCCGCATCGTGGAAATGGGCCGCCATGCCGAGCTGGTGAAAAAGAAGAACGGACTCTACGCCAGCCTGTGGAAACGCCAGTCCGGCGGCTTTCTGGTGGAGGACGCCGAGCCCGAAAAATCAGCCGCGGAATAACCTGCTCTTAACCTTATTGCCGCCACAACTGCGGCCAATAGAGCAACCTGACTTTTGCTGGAATCAACAAAAGTCAGACAAGTTGTTCGCCATCAATAAGTTAGAGCGGTGGCCTTGAGTCATCAAAGCCAAAACCGCTCTCGGCTTGGGCCTCACGAGGGGATTGCCATGAATCGTACCATTTTGATTGCCACTGCGGCAGCCTTTCTCATCACCGGCTGCACCACCAATCCGTTCACCGGCGAGCAGCAGCTTTCCCGCACCGCCATCGGTGCCGGCACCGGCGCGGCCCTGGGCGCGGGCGCAGGCGCCCTGCTCGGTGCCACCACCAGTGTGAAAACCCGCAAGGCCGCCCTCATCGGCGCTGGCCTCGGCGCGCTGGCGGGCGGCGGCGTCGGCCTTTACATGGACAATCAGGAAGCCAAGCTCCGCCAGCAGTTGCAGAACACCGGCGTGTCGGTCACCCGCGTCGGCGACAACATCATCCTGAACATGCCCTCCAACATCACCTTCGACACCGACCAGTCCGATATCAAGCCGGGCTTCTACGGCGTGCTGAACTCGGTGGGGCTGGTGCTGAAGGAATATAACCAGACGCTGGTGGATGTGCGCGGCCACACCGACAGCGATGGTTCCGAACAGTATAACTATGAGCTGTCGCAGCGCCGCGCCGGCTCGGTGGCGCGCTACCTCACCGCCCAGCAGCTCGACCCCAACCGTTTCTCGGTGGAAGGTCTGGGCGAAAGCCAGCCCGTGGCCTCCAACGCCTCGGCCTCGGGCAAGGCCCAGAACCGCCGCGTCGAAATCCAGATCCAGCCGCTCACCTGACGGCCATCGCCGTCTCGTGAAGCGCCCGCCTTGGAACGGTGGTTTTGAGAAATCAAAGCCGCCGTTCGCATTTGTTGCGGCGGGTGTTTTCCTTGGCTTTGCCCGGGGCCTCCTCTAAAGCGCAGGCATCATGACCGGCGATACCCCCCGCTTTACCCTCACCCTGCCCGCCTGCCCCCTGGCCGAGGCCGAAGCCCGGTCCGAGACGCTGGAAAGCGACCTGCGCATCGCGGCTCTGGCCGTCGCCATCAATGAGACCGATGAGGCCGGGAGCCTGTGGGAGACGGTGGGCTGGTTTGCCGGCGAGGCAGAGGCAAAGGCCGCACGCGACGCCATGAACATCGTGGGCGCGGTGATTGCGCCTGTGCCCGGTGTGGACTGGGTGAGACGCTCGCTGGAAGGCCTGGCCCCCGTCGCGGCCGGGCGCTTCTTCCTTCATGGCTCGCACGACCGCGCCACCGCACGGGCGGGCGGCATCTCGTTGGAGATTGACGCGGGCACGGCCTTCGGCACCGGCCATCACGGCACCACGGCGGGCTGCCTTCTGGCGCTCGACCGGATTTTGAAATGCGAAACCCCGCAGCGCATCATGGACCTGGGCTGCGGCACGGGCGTTCTGGCCATTGCCGCCGCCCGCGCCACGCGACAGGCGGTTCTGGCCACCGACATCGACCCTGAGGCAGTGCGGGTCACTCTGGCCAATGCCCGGGCCAATGGTGCGGGCCATCTGGTGCGCGGGCTGGCCGCCCCCGGTCTGAAGCACCGCGCCATCGCCGCGGCCGCGCCCTTTGACCTCATCCTCGCCAATATTCTGGCCCGGCCCCTGGTGGCCCTGGCGCAGGGCCTGTCAGATGTCCTGGCGCCCGGCGGCCTGCTGGTTCTCTCGGGGCTGACCGCCGACCAGATCCGCTGGGTTGCCGCCGCCTATCGCAATCGCGGCCTCACGCCGGTTTCAACCGGGCTCATCGGCCATTGGGCCACCCTGGTTTTCCGCCAGCCCAAAAGAAAAGCGCCCGGTCCAAACGAGGGATCGGGCGCACAGTGACCGGGAGTGATCCCGGCTGGGAGGAAGCCTGAACGGAGGGGGGACTCAGTTGCCCCAGACCATCCGGGTAATCTCGGAGCGTGATACACCAATATCCGCCAGAAGCCTGTCGTCAAGTTGACGCAGCTGCCGCTCGGCGCGGGTGCGGGCGATATAGGTCTTCATGCGGGACACAAAGCCGGGATGGGCTTCGAAACCGTGAATGGTGGTCGTGGTCATTTTCGTCTCCTGTCAAACCGGCGGCGCTCCAAGCGGCCCTGCCGGAAACCCTTGCCTGGCCCCCGGAAATGGCGGCGCACAGCGTGATGCCCCGCATATATGCTCAAGGATCAGGCACTTCCAGCGCTGATCTGGAAGGACTGTCATGCGCTAAACGCATGACAAAATTTACTCTCTGGAAAGGCCGGGCAATTGTGGCGAAAACCGGCTATTTCTCCCTGTTTTTAGGCACTTCGCAGCAAACCTGCCACACCTTCGCCACAGTCTCTAACGGCGGGTTAATGACTGAATTGGGGCCTTAACCCCATTTTGCCATGCATTAGGGGAATGGAATGGATCATGGCCCTCTTCGCACATGCAGCATGCGCCCCCCCACCGCTTGACCCGAGGCAAAAACAAAAATGCCCGGCGCGAAGGCCGGGCATCGTCGTTTGGGTTGTGGAAACGCTTAGCCGGCAGCCGTCAGGTTGCCCGCAGCGCTCTTGCCCGTGCGCTTGTCGGTCACGATCTCGAAGTTGATCTTCTGACCTTCCTTCAGCGTGCGCATGCCGGCGCGCTCAACCGCAGAAATATGCACGAAGACATCCTTCGAGCCGTTGTCCGGCTGAATGAAGCCATAGCCCTTCTGCTCGTTGAACCACTTCACAGTACCCGTATTCATGGAATCGTCCTTCAGTTAAAAAATGGATGGTCAATGGAAAGCACGCCACAGACCCTGCTCGATAATTGGAGGAGTCTTTGCGTGCGCATCCGCCCTGGCGAACCATGTGGAGGCGTACTGGCCAATCTTCCGGCCCAAGTGTCGATTGCAGAACATATGAGGCTTTCCCCGCCCCGATGCAAGAACAAGTTTGCCAGAAACACTGCCTGACGAAAGAAAATGCAGGCGATTGCTCAGGCGATGAGCTGTTGCTGATCCGCTGTCGGCACCAGCAGCGGCGCAAGGGCAGCGAGCGGCGCGGGCCGGCCCAGCAGGTAGCCCTGGGCTTCCTCGCAGCCCTGCTCCGCCAGCGCCCGGAACTGCGCCTCTGTCTCCACCCCTTCCGCCGTGGTGCTGAAGCCCAGTTCCCTGGCCAGCAACAGGGCCGCGCGCACCACCGCCCGGCTTTCGGGGCGCATTTCAAAGCTTTGCACGAAGCTTTTGTCGATCTTCAGTTTGTCGAAATGAAACTGATGCAGATACGAAAGCGAGGAATAGCCGGTGCCAAAATCGTCCAGCGCGATGATCACGCCGAGTGCCCGGAGATCATCCAGCATTTTGGCCACCCGGTCGGTTTCCTCCACCAGCGCGCTTTCCGTCACCTCCAGTTCCAGCCGCGATGGCGCCAAGCCCGAGGCCGCCAGCGCCCGCGTCACCGAGGCGGGGGGCGGGGGGCGGCGCACCGCCTGGGGCGACTGGTCCCCCGCCCCGCGCCCCGCCGCAGGCCAGCGCGCCGCATCCATGCACGCCGTGCTCAGCACCCACTCGCCGATTTCGTTGATCAGACCGGTCTGCTCCGCCACCGGAATGAACTGGTCGGGCGGCACCAGCCCGCGCTCCGGGTGATGCCAGCGCAACAGGGTTTCCATGCCGCAAATCCTGCGGCTCTTCATGTCCACCATGGGCTGATAGTGCAACTGGAATTGCCCCAGGGTCAGGGCCTTGCGCAGGTCCTGCTCAAACTGGCGGCGCTGCTGCAGCTTGGCGTCCATCACCGGCTCGTAATAGCGGCCAGACCCCCGGCCATCATGCTTGGCGCGATAGAGCGCCAGATCGGCCCGGCGCAACACTTCGTCCACCGTCATGCGGGCGTCGTCCATGGCCATGATGCCAATGGACACGCCCACCATGACATCGCGGCCCTCGATCATGAAAACCGTGTGCAGCGCCTGCACCAGCCGGCGCCACTGCCACTCCACCTCCGCCGCCGTGCCGCGCGTCAGCACGCCGAATTCGTCGCCGCCGAAGCGCGCCAGCATGTTGTCAGCGCCAATCATGGGCCGCAACCGCTCCACCACCGCCTTCAGCAATTGATCACCCGCCGCATGGCCCATGCTGTCGTTGACGCCCTTGAAGCCGTCGAGATCAAGGAACATGACCCAATAATTCGCCTCCGGGCCTTCGCCCAGCGCCGCGGCCAGACGCTGGGTGAATTGCACCCGGTTCGGCAACTCGGTCAGCGGATCGAACAATGCCAGCCGCTTCACCTTGGCCTCGGCATGGGCCGCCGCCGTGCGGTTGGAAGCCACGCCGCGCCAACCCTCGATGTCGCCGCCGGGGCCGACGATCGGCTTGGCCGAGATTTCCAGATAGAGGGTGTGTTCCCCTTCGCCTGCCGCCAGCATGCAGCCGGCAAAGGGCTTGCCCTTGCGCAGGCGCGCCCCCAGCTTCAGCATGGCGCGGCGCTGACCCGGGCTGCGCGCCAGGCCCAACAGCACCAGCGGCAGCACGCTGTCGTGAAAGCGGCTCGCATCGAGCCGGAAAAACTGGGCAAAGGGCTGGGCACCACGCGTCAGCACGCCGTCCCGGTCCGTTTCCCACAGCCAGTCGCTGGCGCTTTCCTCGAAATCCTTCAGCAGCAGGCTGATCACTTCATTTTTCGCCGCCATGGCCTTCTGGCTGATGATCTCGTTGCGGAACACGCGCACATGCCACAGCATCACCCGCAACAGCAGGTAAGCAAAGACCATGAGCGCCAGGCTGGCCACGACAGTCGCCGACAGACCCACACCCGTGAGGCCGAACAGACCGCCGAGCGCGATGGCGCCCGAAAACAGCACACCGGCCAGGGGCAGCGGCCAATAGGCGAAGGCGCCGGAACTCATCAGCCCGATGGTCAGCCACCCCATGAGCATCTGGGTTTCCAGGTCGGCCTCAGGAATGAGGCGGGCCAGGCCGATGGCCCAGACCAGACCGCGAATGCCCACCATGGTCACGAACATCAGGGCCGGCTGGGCTGGCACTTCGCTGTCGTGCAAGGACTGGCCGATGCGCCGCGCCAGCGACAGGCTGATGAGAATGATGATGAGCGAGGCGAGCGCCCAGAACATGGCGAAATGTTGCGCCGGGCCGCTCAGGAACATCATGGCGACCAGCAGGGTCGCCACGGCATTGGAGGCCATGACCCCGGGATTGTTCTCCAGCAGAGGCAGAATCTGCTCACGCTCCACCGCGTGCAGGTTCAACAGCTGGTGCAGGGATTCGGCTTCGGGAATGATCCCTGCCTTCGCCTTGAGCTTGATCATCAAATTCTCCCCCACCGCCATGCGGATAGTCCGTGCCACCCTGTCAGCCAAGGCTTTGACAATCCTTAACGTTCGCCCCGCTCCACCACCCTTGGTTGCCGAATTGTCATGTTTGGTGAATAGTCCCTTGCCTGCCATTGCCTTGGCTCTGCACCCGGTCTTTGATGGACCATCACTGCAAGGAGGTATCACCATGTCGCCGTTGCGTCGCACATTCCTCTCCGCCCTCACCGCCGCCCTGCTCTTCGCGCCCCAGGCCTGGGCCGAGGCGGTGAACCTCACCCTGCTTTTCGCCAGCGACCTCTATAATGTCGACAACGCCGAGCCGCGCGGCGGCTTTGCCCGGCTCAATGCCGTGGTGAAGGCCGAACGCGCCCGCAATGTCCCCGTCATCTATGCCTTCGGCGGCGACCTGATCTCGCCCTCGCTGCTCTCGTCCTTCGACCAGGGCGAACACACCATCGCACTGATGAATGTCGCCCCGCCCGACCTCTTCGTGCCCGGCAATCATGAATTCGACTTCGGCCCCGAAGTCTTCGCCAGGCGCATGGGCGAGGCGAAGTTCCCGCTCTTTGCCGCCAACCTGAGAAAGGCTGACGGCTCGGCCGCCGCCGGTTTTCAGGATACGGCCATGCGAGAGGTGGGCGGCGTCAAGATCGGCATCGTCGGCATCACGGCGCAGGACAGTCCGGAAAAATCCTCCCCTGGCAAGGCTTATGTCTTTGCTCCCTCCCTCGACACGACCGTGGCCAAGGCCAAGGAATTGCGCGACCAGGGCGCTGACCTGGTGGTGGCCGTGGTCCATGCCAGCCAGGATGTGGATCGCGCCATCATCGACAGCCGTGCCGCCGATGTGGTGGTTTCCGGCGACGACCATGACCTCGCCGTCTTTTACGATGGCCGCACCGTCTATGCCGAAGGCAAGAGCGAGGCCGATTACGTCACCGCCATCGATCTCGCCATCGACGTGAAGGAGAAGGATGGCAAGCGCAGCGTCAAATGGTTCCCCAACTTCCGCCTCATCGACACGGCCGGTGTGACCGCCGACCCCGATACCCAGAAGATGGTGGACCAATATCGCGAACTCTTGTCGAGCGAGCTGGACGTGGCCGTGGGCACGACCGCCATTGCGCTCGACAGCCGCAAGGCCTCGGTGCGCACCCAGGAAACCGCCATGGGCAACCTCGTGGCCGACGCCACGCGCTGGGCCGTGGGGGCCGACATTGCCATCACCAATGGCGGCGGCATTCGCGGCAACAAGGAATACCCCGCCGGTGCCACCCTCTCGCGCCGCGACATCCTCACCGAACTGCCCTTCGGCAATCGCACGGTGAAGCTCGCGGTGACGGGCGAGACGGTTCTGGCCGCGCTGGAGAACGGCTTCTCCGATGTCGAGAATTCCAATGGCCGTTTCCCGCAGGTGTCGGGCATTGCCGTCACCGTGGACCTGAAGCAGCCCAAGGGCCAGCGGGTCACATCCGTCACCATCAACGGCACGCCGCTGGACAAGGGCGCCACCTATACGCTCGCCACCAATGACTACATGATGGACGGCGGCGACGGCTATGCGGTCTTCAAGACGGCCAGGCCGCTGTTCGGCGTGCGCGACGCCAGGCTCATGGCCAATGACGTCATGGCCTATGTCAAGGAAAAGGGCACCGGTGACGTGGCCCCCGGCGGGCGCATCATCATCAACAAGTAGCGCGCATAACCCACATGCGGCCGGGGCGTTTCGCTCCGGCCGTTTTTTGTTTATGAAACGCAGCCATGACTAAGCTTCTCCCCGATTCAAAATCCCGCATCGCCGCGCTTCGCGCCCTTCTCAAAGCGCAAAAACTGTCGGGCTTCATCGTGCCCCGGCAGGATGAATTCCAGGGCGAATATGTCTCCGCCCATGCCGAGCGCCTGCGCTGGCTCACCGGGTTTTCCGGCTCCTGGGGCATGGCCATCATCACCCAGAAGAAGGCTGCCATCTTCGTCGATGGCCGCTACACCCTTCAGGTCCGCCAGCAGGTGGACAGCAGGCTGGTGACGCCGCAGCACCTCATCGACCAGCCGCCGGTGGATTGGATCAAGGCACATCTGAAAAAGGGCGACCGCCTCGGCTTCGACCCCTGGCTGGTCACCGCCGATCAGGCCCGGCGCTTCGCCGCCGCCTGTGCCGCCGTCGGGGCTTCACTCGTGCCCGTGGCAAAGAACCCCATCGATGCTCTGTGGACGGAGCAACCGCCGCGCCCCGCCACGCCCTTCGCCGTGCAGCCCACGCAATTTGCGGGGCAGACGCCGAAGCAGAAGCAGGCGGACATGGCCAGGGCGATCATCAAGGCCGGGGCCGACGCCGCCGTTCTCGCCCTGCCGGATTCCGTGGCCTGGGTGTTCAACCTTCGGGGCCAGGACATTCCCTATACGCCGGTCGTTCCGGCCTTCGCCCTGTTGAAGCGCGTGGGCAAGGCCGAGCTTTTCATTGACCCCGCCCGCCTGCCGGAGGATGTGGCGGCCCATCTGAAATCAGTCGCCGTGGTGAAGAAGCCCGCGGCCCTGGAAGCGTCGCTCAAGGCGCTGGGGCGCAGGAAATCCCGCGTCATGCTCGATGGCGCCTGGGTCGCCGCGCGCATCGGAACGGTGCTGGAAAAATCCGGGGCGAAGATCGTGAATGCCCAGGACCCCTGCGTGCTGCCCAAGGCCATGAAGAATGCCACCGAAGCGGAAGGCGCGCGCACCGCCCACCGCCGCGACGGCGCGGCCATGGCGCGCTTCCTGCGCTGGCTGGAGAGTGAAGCCCCCAGCGGCGGGCTGGACGAATGGTCCGTGGCCGAGGAGCTGCGCGCCTTCCGTGAAGGCACCGGCGAATTGCGCGACCTGTCCTTCGAGACCATCCCCGGTGCCGGACCCAACGCCGCCATTCCGCATTATCATGTGGACCCGAAGAACCCCCGGAAGCTTGACAAGGATTCGATCTTCCTCATCGACTCCGGCGGGCAATATCAGGACGGCACCACCGACATCACCCGCACCGTGATCATCGGTCAGCCCACGGAGGAAATGACCGACCGCTTCACCCGCGTGCTGAAGGGCATGATCCAACTGTCCATGGCGCGTTTCCCCATGGGCACCACGGGGTCGCAGCTTGACGTGCTGGCGCGCGGCGCCCTGTGGCAGGCGGGGCTGGACTTCGACCACGGCACCGGCCACGGCGTCGGTTCCTATCTTTCGGTGCATGAGGGACCGGCCCGCATCAACAAGACCGACCGCGTGACCCTGCAGCCCGGCATGATCCTGTCCAACGAACCTGGTTACTACAAGGCCGGACACTTCGGCATCCGCATCGAGAACCTCGTGCTGATCGACAAGCCGGAGAAGGTTCACGGCGGCGAGCGCGACATGCTGGGCTTTGAAACCCTCACCCTTTGCCCCATCGACAAACGCCTCATCGACACGCGCCTTATGACCCGCGCCGAGTTGGACTGGCTCAACGCCTATCACGCCCGCGTGCTGAAGGAGGTGGGGCCGCTGCTCGAGAGGGAGGATGTGGTCTGGCTGGAGCAGGCCTGCGCGGCCCTGTGAGGCGTTAGGCCAGCATCATCCGCAGCAGCACGACGCTGGCCACGCCGGTGAGGATCACCACCACCATGGGCAGGCGCAGCGCCGCCGCCACGGCGGTGGCCAGTGCCGCGCCCGTCTCCGCCGGACCGGTGGCCAGAACCGTGGGCGCGATGACCGCCATTAGCACCGCCGGCGGCAGGGCATCCAGCGCCGCCTTCGTCCGCCCGCGCGGCGCAAAGCCCTTCAGCACATAAAAGCCCGCCAGACGGACGAGATAGGTGGCAAGGCCCGCAGCGATCAGCGCCGCCCAAACCTGTGGCTCGGGCCACCTCATGCGTCACCCTCCCGATGGAGCGACGCCGCCATGGCCACCCCGGCAAGCCCGCCCGCGAGAATATACCACGCTCCCGGCACCGTGAGCTTGACCAGCGCCGCCACGCCGCCCGCCGCCGCCAGCACGGCCGCCGTCTTCGGCCCCTTCCAGAAGCCCGCGATGATGCCCATGAACATGGCGGAGAAGGCGAAGTCGAAACCCAATGCCGCGGGGTCGCCGAAGCTCTTGCCGAGGAAAGCGCCGAGGGCCGTGGACAAGGTCCAGGTGATCCACATGCCGAAGCCGCAGGTGAGATAATAGGCCAGCGAAAACTTCTGGCGCAGCGCCCGCCGTTCCGACAGGGCCCAGGCCTCGTCCACCAGCACATAGGCCATGAGCGGCACCAGCGCGGGCTTCACCGCGCCCACCTGCCGCGACAGCGAGGCCGCCATGAGAATGTGGCGCAGGTTGACGATGAACACCGCCAGCGCCACCACGAAAACGTCAACCGGCGTCTGCCACAGGTCGATGGCCACGAATTGCGACGCCCCGGCAAAGACGAAGACGCTCATCAGCCA
The DNA here is from genome assembly GCA_937872985.1 of uncultured Alphaproteobacteria bacterium. GTDB lineage: Bacteria > Pseudomonadota > Alphaproteobacteria > Rhizobiales > Aestuariivirgaceae > Aestuariivirga. The sequence goes on along the minus strand of CALMUW010000075.1, from coordinate 2,460 downwards.
GGCTTCCAGCGCGGACAGCCCCTTGCCCGCCGCCAGCGTGCCCCACAGCAGGCCGATGGGTGCCGCCGCCACCAGAATGGGGGCCATGTCGCGGACCCCCGCCCAGATCTCATCGCGTCGTGCCATGATCAGGCCGCACCCACCCGCTCAAACCACTGCGCCTCGTCGATCACCTCGACGCCGTATTTTTCCGCATCCTTCAGCTTCGATCCCGCCCCCGGCCCGGCCACCAGAAGATCGGTTTTCTTCGACACCGATCCCGCCACCTTGGCCCCCAGCCGCTCGGCCATGGCCTTGGCCTCCTCGCGCGTCATGCGCTCCAGCGCCCCGGTGAAAACCACCGTCTTGCCCGCCACCGGCGAAGTGGCCGAGCGCGCCGCCAGCGGCTCAGGCCGCACCTGTTCGAGCAGCGCATCCACCACCGCGACATTATGCGGCTCGGCAAAGAATTGCGTGATCGCCTCGGCCACCACCGCGCCGATGCCGTCGTGGCTGTTGAGTTCGCGCCAGGCCTCGCTCTCCGCGCCCTGCCCCGCCGCCACCATCTGGTCGCGGAACAAGGCGGCGGAAGGATAGGCCCGCGCCAGCACCCGCGCCGTGGTCTCGCCAACATGGCGGATGCCCAGCGCGAAGATGAAGCGGTCCAGCGCAATCGCCCGCCGCGCCGAGATGGCGGCAAAGAGGTTGCGCGCCGAGGTTTCTCCCCAGCCGTCGCGCTGCGCCAGCTTGCCCCCGTCGCGCGCCGCCAGCGTGAAAATGTCGGGCGGCGACTGGATCAGCCCCTCGCCGTGAAATTCCTCGATGATCCTGTCGCCCAATCCTTCGATGTCGAAGGCATTGCGCGAGGCGAAATGCTTCAGCCGCTCCACCCGCTGCGCCGGACAGACCAGCCCGCCGGTGCAGCGCCGCACCGCATCGGTCTTGCCGGTCTCGCGTTCCTCGCGCTCGGCATGGCTGCCGCACACCGGACAGATCTGCGGGAACTGATAAGGCACCGCTGTCGCAGGCCGCTTGTCCAGCACCACGGCCACGATCTGGGGAATGACATCGCCCGCGCGCTGCACGATCACCGTGTCGCCGACCCTGACATCCTTGCGCGCGATCTCATCCTCGTTGTGCAGCGTGGCGTTGGACACAACCACGCCGCCCACGGTGACGGGCGACAGCCGCGCCACCGGGGTGAGCGCCCCCGTCCGCCCCACCTGAATGTCGATGGCCTCCAGTTGCGTCGTCGCCTGCTCGGCGGCGAACTTGTGGGCGAGCGCCCAGCGCGGGCTGCGCGACACGAAGCCCAGGCGCTGCTGCAGGGCCAGGTCATTCACCTTGTAGACCACGCCGTCGATGTCATAGCCGAGGGTGGAGCGCCTGGCCGCGATGGCGCGATGGGCGGCCAGCAGGTCCGCCGCCGAATGGCACAGCGTCATCTCCGGGTTGGTGGGCAGGCCCCAGCGCCGGAAGGCCTCCACCATGCCCATTTGCGTCGCCGCCGGAAGGGCCGACATCTCCCCCCAGGTATAGGCGAAGAAGCGCAGGGGCCGGGCCGCCGTGATGCTGGCGTCCAACTGCCGCAATGACCCGGCGGCGGCGTTGCGCGGATTGGCAAAGACCCTGTCGCCCGCCTGATTCTGTTTCTCATTAAGATCGCGGAAGTCCTTGTGGGACATATATATTTCGCCCCGGACCTCAACCACGTCCGGCACCGTGCCGGACAGGCGCTTCGGCACATCGGAAATGACCCGCACGTTTTGCGTCACGTCCTCGCCCTCCTCGCCGTCGCCGCGCGTGGCGGCCTGGATCAGCCGCCCCTTTTCATAGCGGATGGCGATGGACAAGCCATCGATCTTGGGTTCGGCGGTGAGATCAAGCGGGGCATCGGCGGCAAGGGCGAGGAAGCGCCGGATGCGGGCCAGAAACTCCGTTACGTCCTCGTCCGAAAAGCCGTTGGCCAGCGACAGCATGGGCACGCGGTGGCGCACCTTGCCGAACTTTTCGAGCGGCTTCGCCCCCACCTTCAGCGAGGGTGAATCCGGCTTCAGGAGGTCGGGGAACTGCGCCTCGATGGCCTGCAAGCGCAGCCGCAGGGCATCATAATCGGCATCGGTCATGACCGGCGCGTCGTGGCGGTAATAGGCGTCATCGGCGGCGCGGATTTGCTCCGTAAGCTGATCAATTTCGCTCGCCGCCGCCACGGCCGTCAGAGCGGAAACCGGAACCGGCCTGGCGCTCATGATGCGCCGCCGTTCAGCAAGCGTCCGGCCTGGGCGCGGGCCTCATCCGTCACCTCGGCGGCGGACAACATGCGCGCCAGTTCCTCGCGGCGATGGTCCGGCGTCAGCACGTCCACCCCGGTCACCACTTCCTTGCCCTTGGCCCTGCCCTGCTTGGAGATCAGCAGGTGCTGAACCGCCCGCGCCGCCACCTGCGGGCTGTGCGTGACCGCCAGAACCTGCAAGCCCTGCG
>CALMUW010000074.1 GCA_937872985.1 uncultured Alphaproteobacteria bacterium | reverse complement strand
TGGCCGATGGCGATGGCACCGCCGTTGACGTTGACCTTGTCCAGATCCCAGCCCATGTCGCGGTTGACCGCGATGGCCTGGGCGGCGAAGGCCTCGTTGGCCTCGATGAGATCGAGATCGGCGGCTTTCCAGCCGGCCTTCTTCAGCGCCTTCTGCGAGGCCGGGATGGGGCCGGTGCCCATGATGGTGGGATCGACGCCGCAGGAGGCCCAGGCGGCGATGCGGGCGATCGGCGTCAGGCCCCGGCGCCTGGCTTCGGCGCCGGACATGAGGATGACGCCCGCCGCGCCGTCATTGATGCCGGAGGCGTTGGCGGCGGTCACCGTGCCGTCCTTGGCGAAGGCGGGGCGGAGCTTGGCCACGCTTTCCAGGGTCACGCCCTTCTTGATGTATTCGTCGTCGGCGACCGTCACATCACCCTTGCGGGTGGAGATGACGACCGGCACGATCTCATCCTTGAATCTGCCCGCCGCCTGCGCCGCCTCGGCCTTGTTCTGGGAGGCAACGGCGAATGTGTCCTGATCGTCGCGGCTGATGTTCCACTGCCGGGCCACGTTCTCGGCGGTGGTGCCCATGTGATAATTGTTGAAGGCCTCCCACAGCCCGTCCTTGATCATGGTGTCGACGAAGGCGAGGTCGCCCATCTTGGTGCCGTCGCGCAGGTGGGCGCAGTGGGTGGAGCGGCTCATGCTCTCCTGGCCGCCCGCGGCCACGATGGCGGCATCGCCCAGGGCAATCTGCTGCATGCCGAGGACGACCGAACGCAGGCCCGAGCCGCAGACCTGGTTCATGCCCCAGGCGATGGCGCCATGGGGAATGCCGGCATTGATGGCGGCCTGGCGGGCGGGGTTCTGGCCCTGACCGGCGGTCAGCACCTGACCCAGGATCACCTCGTCCACCTCCTTGGGGTCGAGACTGGCCCGGGCCAGCAGTTCCTTCAGCACGGTGGCACCCAGCGTGGCGGCCGGGAGCGAGGCCAGCGCGCCGTTGAAGGAGCCCACGGCGGTGCGGGCGGCGGAAACAATCACGACATCATGATGGGCAGACATGGCGGCTCCTGATCAATGGGGACTGGGGATGGAACTCTGCACCACGGATAGCAGTTTTCGGCAATGCGACATAGGTCTGGGACACGATTTCCGGGCCGCCGGAGATACGATTTAGCATCCGCCGAAAATCTTCTTGCAATTGCACAGACCGGCGGGCAGATTTTTACGACAGGCCCGATACCGGCCGCAGAAGCCGCGGGGGCGCTTCACATTGGAGGATTGTGCGCCGTGACTGATGAAAAGCCTGCTCCGGCCAATGCCGTCGTCATCAAGAAATATGCCAACCGCCGTCTCTATAATACGGCCACCAGCACCTATGTGACGCTGGACGACCTGGCCCAGATGGTGAAGTCGGGCACCGATTTCGTGGTCTTTGACGCCAAGACCGGCGAGGACATCACCCGCTCGGTGCTGACCCAGATCATATTCGACGAGGAAAACAAGGGCACCAATCTCCTGCCCATCAACTTCCTGCGCCAGCTCATCCGCTTCTATGGCGACTCCATGCAGGCCTTCGTGCCGGGCTATCTGGAGTTCTCCATGGACAGCCTGACCCAGGAACAGGAGAAGTGGCGCAAGCAGGTGATGGACGCCTTCGGCGGCGACACCTTCAAGGGCGTGGAAGATCAGGTGAAGCGCAACATGGCCATGTTCAATGACGCCATGCGCATGTTCAATCCCTTCGCCAGCATGGGCCTGGGCGGCGGCATGCCGGGCATGGGCGGTATGCCGGGCATGGGCGGTGGTCCTGCCGCAGCCGCCCCGAAGACCGAGGGCGAGGCGTCGAAGACCGAGTTGCAGTCGCTCAAGGAGCAACTGGCCGAGATGCAGAAGAAGCTCAATTCCCTGTCGGGCTCATAGCTCCGGTCCTGCGATTTCATCGGCCGCCACCGGTCCCGGTGGCGGTTTTTTTATGGCGTGGGCTCGGCGTCCGGGCCATGGGAATGGAAGCAGGCGTCGAGGGCGTCCAGCGCCTCCTGGAGGAGACGGGAAAGATCGCCTTCGGCGCTATCCTCCGTGCTGGCGTCGAGCCGTCCGGTGCGGTCCGCCGGTTCCACCGCGGGGGCTTCATCCGCAAGGTCATCCACCAGCCGTTCGGTGCAGGGGGCCTCAGCCGCAGGATCCAGTGGGGAGGGCGCGTCCGGGGCCTCCGGGGCGGGCGCTTCCGCCGCAGCATCCGGTGACGCTGGCTCATCCGGAGCCACAAGGGCGGGAGCTTCCGCCACCATGGCCACATCGGCTTCCGGGGCAACGGCCAAGACCGGAATTTCGGCCTCTTCGGCGGGCGTATGCAGCAGCGGAACCGGCCCTTCCGCCTCGTCATCCAACTGCAGGGCAAAGGGTTGGCCGGCTGAGCCAGCATGGGCATCCGGGGGCGCGGAATGGGTCGGTGGTTCGGCCATCATGGCGGCGGCATCTGGCGCGGCCGGGGCGGCGAAGCCGGTTGTCGTTTCGGACAGGTCGAAGGCCAGCGATCCGCTGGTGGTTTCCGGCGGCGTCATGGCAGCCGCGCCATAGAGGTTGCCCTGGAAATAGTCGACCCCCCAGGCGCGCAGCAATTCGGCGTCGGCGGGCTTTTCCACCCATTCGGCGATGGTCTTGAGCTTGCACTTCTGGGCCAGTTCAACGAGCGCGTGGAGGAAATACTGGTTCTCGAGGTTCTGGCTCAGGTCCGAGCAGAAGCTGCCGTCGAGCTTCAGGATGTTGACCGGCAGGTCACGGATGTTGCGGAAGGAGGTGAAGCCGGCGCCGAAGTCGTCGATGGCCACCGAGCAGCCGATGTTGCGCAGGGTTTCGACAAAGCGCCGGGTGGTGTCGATGTCGGAAAGCGCCACGGTCTCAGTGATTTCCACCGTGAGCCGGCTGGCCACGGCCGGATTGGCGGTGATGATGTCGGTGATCTGGGTGAACCAGCGCGGATCGGTGGCGGTGGTGCCGGACACGTTGATGGACAGCGCCGTATTGGGATAGCGGTAGAGGTCGGCGATGGTCATCTGGACCACGGCGCGATCGATGAGGCGGACCAGGCCGAGCTTTTCCGCCACCGGCACGAGGTGGGCGGCGGCGATCAATTCGCCATGGTCGTCGGCCATGCGCAGCAGCGCCTCATACATCAGGGTTTCGCCGCTGGCGGCACAGACGATGGGCTGATAGGCGAGCTTGAAACGGTCGGTCTTCAGGCACTGGACGATTTCGGTGGCGCAGGTGGAGCGTTTTTCCGATGGCCGGTAGACGGCGCAGCCGTCGGACGGCAGGCGCAGGGCCTCGGCCAGGGCCTCTTCGGCCCGGGCCATGGCGGTGTTGGCGTCGGAGGCATATTGCGGCAGGCTGATGGCCCCCACCGAAAGCATGGCCCAGACGGGGCCCTTCTGGGTTTCGATGACACTGTCGCGCGCCACCGAGAGGAAGCGTTCCACCGCCACCTCGAGGTCTTCGTCCGAACAGGAATTGAGGATGATGCCGAACTTGGAACCGGAATAGCGGGCAATGGCGTCGCCGGTGCGCACCACCTGGCGAAGCCTGCGGCCCATGGCGACGATGACCTCGTCGGCGACTTCAAAGCCATAGGCCTCGTTCACCACCGGCAGATTGTTGATGGCGGCAATGAGGAGGGCGCAGGAGGTCAGTTCCCGGGCGGCAACGGTGATGGTCTCGCCCAGGGCTTCGGCCATGCGCCCCCGGTTCATCATGCCGGTCAGGGGATCGCAGTTGCCGATGAAGCTCAGGTGCTGGTCGCGCTTGTGGCGGTCGTCAATGCGGCGCACCGCACCCACGGCCTCGATGGGCCGGCCGTCGGGCCCGGCAAACCACTTGCCATGGTCTTCGAGCCACAGGGCCTGGCCACCGTGGCGACCCTCGGGGCGAAAGAGATATTCGATCTGATAGGGCACGCCATTGCCCGCATCCCGGGCCTGGGTGCGCATGACCGAATCATAGCGGCTGGTGATGTTGTCGGGATCGAGCAGATTGGCAAAGCCGCGGCCCGAACCGATGGTGGCGGGGTTGCAGCCGAGAATGTCGGCGGCATTGGCGCTCCAGGTCAGGGTGTCGGTGGTGATGTTCCAGTGATAGGTGACGGCTTCCACGGCTTCCAGCGCGCGGCGCATGGTTTCCAGGTCTTCGACCTCGCGCAGGCGGGCAAGGGCTGCCAGTTCCGGTGGCGGAGTCTGGGCGGTCCCGGGCGGTGTCATGCCGGCCGGTTCCGCGGTGGTTGCGGTCAGAGCGCTGAATGCTGCGTTGGTCAAGATGCCTCCGAAAGCCGTCAAGGGGGCAGGGTCCGCTGGCCCGGAACCGCGCCGCCGTGTCAAGCTCGAAACTACCGTCAAAATCGTAAACAAAGGGCGAAGCAGGGGCGTGTTTCCGGCATTTGCCGGTCGCGGTCTGTGGTTTGGCCGGGGAGAGGGCGAATTCTGCCAGCCCGGACCTATACGCTGCGGGAAAAATGGGGAAAACATGTCGCTCCGGGCGGGGCCGTGGCAGCCCGGATCGGCCACAAGGCTGAAACCAACCCTTCAGCGCCAGAGTGACAGCATGAGCACCGTGAAAAGCGACATCGAAATTGCCCGCGCCGCGAAAATGAAACCGATCATGGAGATCGGCAAGAAGCTCGGCATTCCGGAAAAGGATCTCGTGCCCTATGGCCACACCAAGGCCAAGGTGTCGCTCGACTATATCGACGGGGTGAACAAGAAAAAGGATGGCAAGCTCATTCTGGTCACCGCCATCAGTCCCACCCCGGCGGGTGAGGGCAAGACCACGACCACGGTGGGCCTGGGCGACGGCCTCAATGCCATCGGCCGCAAGGCCATGATCGCACTGCGCGAACCCTCGCTGGGCCCGTGCTTCGGCATGAAGGGCGGCGCGGCCGGCGGCGGCTATGCCCAGATCGTGCCCATGGAGGACATCAACCTTCATTTCACCGGCGATTTCCACGCCATCACGGCGGCCCACAATCTTCTCACCGCCATGATCGACAACCACATCTACTGGGGCAATGAGCTGGGCATCGACCCGCGCCGGATCAACTGGAAGCGCGTCATGGACATGAACGACCGGGCGCTGCGCGAGATCGTCTGTTCGCTGGGGGGCGCCTCCAACGGCTATCCGCGCGAGGCCGGCTTCGACATCACGGTGGCCTCGGAGATCATGGCCATCCTGTGTCTGTCCACTTCGCTGGAGGATCTGGAGCGGCGCATCGGCCAGATCACCGTGGCCCAGACCCGCGACAAGAAGGAAATCAAGGCGCGCGACATCAAGGCGCCGGGCGCCATGACGGTGCTGCTCAAGGACGCGCTCATGCCCAATCTGGTGCAGACGCTGGAAAACAATCCGGCCTTCGTGCACGGCGGCCCCTTCGCCAACATTGCCCATGGCTGCAACTCGGTCATGGCCACCAGGACGGCGCTGAAGCTCGCCGACTTCGTGGTGACGGAGGCGGGCTTCGGCGCCGACCTGGGGGCGGAGAAGTTCTTCGACATCAAGTGCCGCAAGGCCGAATTGCAACCGGCGGCAACCGTCATCGTGGCCACGGTGCGGGCGTTGAAGATGCATGGCGGGGTGGCCAAGGACGACCTCAAGAAGGAGAATGTCGAGGCCTTGAAGAAGGGCCTCGCCAACCTCGGCCGCCATATCGAGAACGTGAAGAAATTCGGCGTGCCGATCGCGGTCGCCATCAATCACTTCATCTCCGACACCGAGGCCGAGGTGGAGGCCATCAGGGCCTTCTGCAAGGAACACCGGGTCGAGGCCTTCAAGTGCACCCACTGGGCCGAGGGCTCCAGGGGGATCACGGCGCTGGCCAGGCACGTGGCGGAACTGGCCGACAAGGACATGGCCCAGTTCCGGCCCATCTATGGCGAGGACATGGGCCTGTGGGACAAGGTCAAGACCATTGCCCGCGAAATCTACCGCGCCGACGACATCGTGGCCGACAAGGCGGTGCGCGACCAGTTCAAGGCCTTCGAGGCCCAGGGCTATGGCAAGTTCCCCATCTGCATGGCCAAGACACAATATTCCTTCTCCACCGACCCCAATCTCAAGGGCGCGCCCCTCAACCACGTGGTGCCCATCCGCGAGGTCCGGCTGGCGGCGGGGGCGGAGTTCATCGTGGTGGTCTGCGGGGACATCATGACCATGCCCGGCCTGCCCAAGGTGCCCTCGGCTGAGACCATCGGGCTCGATGACAAGGGACAGATCGCCGGGTTGTTCTGATCCTGCGCTACAGGCACGGATTCATGGGGGGCGGTTTTCCGCCCCCTTTTGCTGTCGGTTCGCGCCAGGGCGGCTCACCTTTCCGTGAAAGCGCACATCAGATTCTTGAAGGGTTCATGTCAATTTGCCGCATTCGCAGGCAACACTGTGGCGCTTAAGTGTCCGAACACGCTGCATTGCGGCATTGGTGAGGCAAAAGTTACAGAAATGTAAACACATGAATATGCGAAATAAAATCTGCTATGCAAATTTTGCAATGGTAATTTTGGTGCGCTGCACCTAGATACGGTGGGCAGAAAGCAATTTGAGTAACGATCACAGGAAAAGACCATGTGGACCACTTTGAAATCCCGTTATGACCGTTGGCAGCGCTACCAGCGCACCGTGCATGAGCTGGAGAGCCTGTCCAACCGCGACCTCGCCGACATTGGCATCGCCCGCGTCGATATTCCGCGGCTGGCGCGCGAGACGGTGATGTGACATCACCCCGGCAGGGTGCCTGCCGGTCTCATCCGTTAGTTTGAGAGGGCCGGATTCCCCGTGGAATCACGGCCCTTTTCCATGGGCCGAAATAGTGCGACAGGGCTTGCGACATTTCGCAGGATATCTCCCGTTGCGAGTCCACATTTCCTGTGATACCGAGGCGCCGCGGGAGGCTTCATGTCTCATGCCGCGCACGCGTTTTCCATGCGTGACTTCATTATCATCAGGCATCCGGTGCCTTCCCGGCGCTGGGCTGCGCGACTGAGAGCAGGATCGTGGCGAGCACAGATCAAACCGTTTCCGGCGTGGCCGGACGTTATGCCAACGCGCTCTTTGAACTGGCGCGTGAGGAGAAATCCATCGACCGCGTGGCCAAGGATCTTGCCACGGTGCAGGCGCACCTGGAGGGATCGGACGATCTCCAGCGTCTGTTCACCCAGCCCTCCTTCCGGGCCGAGGACCAGGGCGCGGTGGTGGCCGACCTGGGCAAGAAGATGGGCCTGTCGGCGCTTACCGGCAATTTCCTCCAGACCCTGGCCAAGAACCGCCGGCTCGCTGCCGCTGCCGATGCCATTGCCGCCTTCCAGACGCTGGTGGCCAGCGCCAGGGGCGAGGTGACGGCCGAGGTGACTTCGGCCGAGAAGCTGTCGGCCAAACAGGTTTCCGACCTCAAGGCGGCGCTGAAGTCGGCGCTCGGCCAGGAGGCCAATATTTCGCTTGCGGTTGATCCGGCCATCCTCGGCGGTCTCATCATCAAGGTGGGCTCGCGGATGCTCGACAACTCGCTCAAAACCAAACTGCAAAATCTCAAGATTGCCATGAAGGGGACCGGCTAATGGACATCCGCGCCGCCGAAATTTCTTCCATTCTCAAAAAGCAGATCAAGGACTTCGGCAAGGAAGCCCAGGTCTCGGAAATCGGCCAGGTGCTGTCGGTCGGCGACGGCATCGCCCGCATCTACGGCCTCGACAATGTCCAGGCCGGTGAAATGGTCGAGTTTGCCGGCGGCCTCAAGGGCATGGCCCTCAACCTCGAAGCCGACAACGTCGGCGTCGTGATCTTCGGCAACGACCGCGACATCAAGGAGGGCGACACGGTGAAGCGCACCGGCGCCATCGTGGAAGTGCCGGTGGGCAAGGAGCTTCTGGGCCGCGTGGTCGATCCGCTCGGCAACCCCATCGACGGCAAGGGCCCCATCAAGTCCAAGACCTTCAAGCGGGTGGACGTGAAGGCCCCGGGCATCATTCCGCGCAAGTCGGTGCATGAACCCATGGCGACCGGCCTCAAGGCGGTGGACGCGCTGATCCCCATCGGCCGCGGCCAGCGCGAGTTGGTCATCGGCGACCGCCAGACCGGCAAGACCGCCATCATCCTCGACACCATCCTGAACCAGAAGCCCATTCACCTCGCCGGGCCGGAGAAGGACAAGCTCTATTGCGTCTATGTGGCCTGCGGCCAGAAGCGCTCCACCGTGGCCCAGTTCGTCAAGACGCTGGAAGACAATGGCGCTCTGGAATATTCGATCGTCGTGGCGGCCACCGCCTCCGACCCCGCGCCGCTGCAATATCTCGCGCCCTTCGCGGGCTGCACCATGGGCGAATATTTCCGCGACAACGGCATGCATGCGCTGATCGCCTATGACGATCTGTCCAAGCAGGCCGTGGCCTACCGCCAGATGTCGCTCCTGCTGCGCCGCCCGCCGGGCCGCGAAGCCTATCCGGGCGACGTGTTCTACCTGCACTCCCGCCTGCTGGAGCGCGCCGCCAAGCTGAATGACTCGAATGGCGCCGGTTCGCTCACCGCGCTCCCGGTCATCGAAACCCAGGCCAACGACGTGTCGGCCTATATTCCGACCAACGTCATCTCCATCACCGATGGCCAGATCTTCCTGGAAACCGACCTGTTCTATCAGGGCATCCGCCCCGCCGTGAACGTCGGTCTGTCGGTGTCGCGCGTCGGCTCCGCCGCCCAGACCAAGGCGATGAAGCAGGTGGCCGGCAAGATCAAGGGCGAGTTGGCCCAGTATCGTGAAATGGCGGCCTTCGCCCAGTTCGGCTCCGACCTCGATGCGGCAACCCAGAAGTTGCTCAACCGCGGGGCGCGCCTGACCGAACTTCTGAAGCAGGCCCAGTTCTCGCCCCTGAAGATGGAAGAGCAGGTGGTGTCCATCTACTCCGGCGTGAACGGCTATCTCGATGGCCTGCCGGTGAACAAGGTCCGGGCCTTCGAGGACGGGCTGTTGCGCTTCATCCGCGACAAGCATCCCGCCATTCTGGAGTCGATCCGGGCCGAAAAGGCGATTTCCGACGCCACGGGCAAGGACCTGAAGGCGGCGGTTGATGCCTTCGCCAAGAGCTTCGCCTAAGGCTTGAAGGGGCTGACATGCCGTCTCTCAAAGACCTACGAAACCGCATCGCCTCGGTGAAGGCGACCCGCAAGATCACCAAGGCCATGCAGATGGTGGCCGCGGCGAAATTGCGGCGCGCCCAGGAGGCAGCGGTGGCCGCCCGGCCCTATTCCGACCGCATGGCGGCGGTGCTGGCCAATCTCGCTTCGGCCATGCAGGGCCAGGCGGGCGCACCCCTGCTGCTGGCCGGCACCGGCAGGGAAGACACGCATCTGTTGATCGTCGCCACCGCCGAGCGCGGCCTGTGCGGCGGTTTCAACTCGTCCATCGCCAAGATGGCGCGCGAACATGCCGACAGGCTGGTGCGCGAGGGCAAGACGGTCAAGATCATGACCGTGGGCAAGAAAGGCAACGACGCGCTGAAGCGCCTCCATGGCAAGTATATCGTCGAGGCCAAGGATTTCCGCAGCGTGCGCCAGATGAGCTTCGTTCAGGCGCAGGACGTGGCGGCCACCGTGCTGAACATGTACGAGAGGGGTGAATTCGACGTCGCCACCCTGTTCTTCTCGGAGTTCAAGTCGGTAATCTCGCAGAAGCCCACGGCGCTGCGTCTCATCCCCGCCCAGGTGGAAGGGGCCAAGCCCGCCGACCTTGGCGGTGCCGTCTATACGGTGGAGCCGGAGGAGACGGAAATCCTCGCCGACCTGTTGCCGCGCAATGTCGCGGTCCAGATTTTCCGGGCGCTTCTGGAAAATGCCGCATCCGAGCAGGGTGCCCGCATGAGCGCCATGGACAGCGCCACCCGCAATGCCGGTGACATGATCAACAAGCTGTCGATCAAGTACAACCGCCAGCGTCAGGCGCAGATCACCAAGGAACTGATTGAAATCATTTCGGGCGCGGAAGCGCTCTGAACCCATTCGAGAGGGATTGAAAAACATGGCGAAGAAACCTGCCGCTTCCGGTCAGAATGTGGGCCGCGTGACCCAGGTCACGGGTGCCGTCGTCGACGTGGCCTTCGACGGCGCGCTGCCGGAAATTCTCAACGCGCTGGAAACCGACAATGGCGGCAACCGCCTGGTCCTCGAAGTGGCGCAGCACCTGGGCGAAAACACGGTGCGCACCATCGCCATGGACTCGACCGAAGGCCTGGTGCGCGGCCAGGCGGTGAGCGACACGGGCTCGCCCATCATGGTGCCGGTGGGTGATGAAACCCTGGGCCGCATCATCAACGTCATCGGCCAGCCGGTGGACGAGGCCGGTCCGGTCAAGACCAAGGCCATGCGCGCCATTCACCAGCAGGCCCCGGAATTCGTGGAGCAGTCCACCCAGGCCGAAATCCTGGTGACCGGCATCAAGGTGGTGGACCTGCTGGCGCCCTACGCCAAGGGCGGCAAGATCGGCCTGTTCGGCGGCGCCGGCGT
>CALMUW010000073.1 GCA_937872985.1 uncultured Alphaproteobacteria bacterium | reverse complement strand
CCGCCACAAGGTCAATTTCGACAATCTGACGCCGCTCTATCCCGATGAGCGGCTGGAGATGGAGATCAACGATCCCACCCGCAAGGATTTCTCGCCGCGCGTCATCGACATCGTGGCCCCCCTGGGCAAGGGCCAGCGCGGCCTCATCGTGGCCCCGCCGCGCACCGGCAAGACGGTGATCCTGCAGAATATCGCCCACTCCATCACCACCAATCACCCCGAGTGCTATCTCATCGTTCTGTTGATCGACGAGCGCCCGGAAGAAGTCACCGACATGCAGCGTTCGGTGAAGGGCGAGGTCATTTCCTCGACCTTCGACGAGCCGGCCTCGCGCCATGTCCAGGTGGCGGAAATGGTGATCGAGAAGGCCAAGCGCCTGGTGGAACATGGCCGCGACGTCATCATCCTGCTCGATTCCATCACCCGCCTGGGCCGCGCCTACAACACCGTGGTGCCGTCCTCCGGCAAGGTTTTGACCGGTGGCGTGGACGCCAATGCCTTGCAGCGTCCCAAGCGCTTCTTCGGCGCGGCGCGCAACATCGAGGAGGGCGGGTCGCTCACCATCATTGCGACCGCGCTCATCGACACCGGCAGTCGCATGGACGAGGTGATCTTCGAAGAGTTCAAGGGCACCGGCAACTCGGAAATCATCCTGGACCGCAAGGTGGCCGACAAGCGCGTCTTCCCGGCCATCGACATCCTGCGCTCCGGCACGCGCAAGGAAGAACTGCTGGTCAAGCCCGAGTTGCTCAAGAAAACCTATGTGCTGCGCCGCATCCTCAATCCCATGGGCACGGTGGATGCCATCGAGTTCCTGCTCGACAAGCTGCGCCAGACCAAGGGCAACAGCGACTTCTTCGATTCCATGAATGCCTGACGATGGGCGGGACCGGGTCATACCGGCCCTGCCAATTTCGTGTGACGTGCAGCCTGCGGTATGCCTCAGGCTTTCGTGGTGGTATCGATTCGATTCCGAAATGACTGCCAGAACCACCATCTTTGCCCTGTCCAGCGGCCCGCTTCCGGCGGGCATTGCCGTGGTGCGCCTTTCCGGACCGGGGGCGGGCATGGCTCTCGATGCCTTGGCCGCCCCCCGGCCGGAACCGCGGCGGGCCAGTCTGCGGCGCCTGCTGAACCCCAGTGACGGATTGCCCATCGATGAGGCGCTGGTGCTGTGGCTGCCCGGGCCGGATACGGCGACCGGCGAGGATATGGCCGAGTTTCACCTGCATGGCAGTGCCGCCGTGGTGGAGCGGCTGACGGCAGCACTGATGGCGCTTCCGGGTATGGCGCTGGCCGAACCCGGTGAATTTACCCGGCGGGCCTTTGCCAATGGCCGCATGGATCTGGCCCAGGTGGAGGGACTGTCGGACCTGCTGGCGGCCCAGACCGCCCGCCAGCATCAGCAGGCCCTGCGGCTCTTCTCGGGTAGGGCCAGTTCGGTCTTCGAGGGTTGGCGGCAGCAAATCATCGCAGCCGAGGCTTCGCTGACCGCAGCCATTGATTTCAGCGACGAGGAGGACGTGGGAAGTCGGGCGCTGGCGGATCTTCATCCCCGTCTCATCAGCCTGATCGAAACCCTGACGGCAGCACGCGCCCAGGCGGCCCGGGCCGGGTCGGTCCGGGACGGCGTGAAGGTGGTGTTCGCCGGTGTGCCCAATGCCGGCAAGTCATCCCTGCTCAATCGCCTGGCACTCCGTGACGCGGCCATCGTCTCGCCCGAGGCGGGCACGACGCGCGATGTGATCGAAGTGCCGGTCAGCCTTGCGGGCTACCGGGTCATTCTCACGGACACCGCCGGACTGCGCGATTTTCCCGAAGGCCCGATGGTCGAACAGGAGGGCATGCGCCGGGCCAGGGCCGAGGCGGCGGCGGCCGATCTGGTCATCTGGGTGACGGCTCCCGATGTGGAGCCGGGCGAACCACCCGTGGCGCGGCCCGATCTTGTGCTGCTCAACAAGGCCGATCTTCTGGCTGGCCCTACCGAATCGATTCGGACACGCAACGGTGAGTCATACCCGCTTGATCTTGCCGTTTCGGCCAAGAGCGGTGCCGGGCTTGAACTTTTGCTGGCACGACTGACCACGATGATTTCCACACGGATGATGGGCGCGGAAGAGGCGGTTGTCTTGCGGGCGCGCCATGTGGCGGCGGTGGAGAAAACGATTCGGTTCCTCAACGATGCAATCCGCGCGGAGAAAATGGGGCTGGAAGTGATGGCCGAGGCCCTGCGGGAGGCATCACGTTCGCTTGCCAGCCTCACCGGAAGGGTTGATGTGGAAGACGTGCTGGGGCAAATCTTCAGCGAATTTTGCATTGGCAAGTGATGCGGTGTTTCACGTGAAACGCTTGTTCCGTGGGCAGACGAATCAGGAATCCGTTCAGTGACGAATCAGTCCTGCGATGTGGTGGTGGTGGGTGGCGGTCATGCGGGCGTGGAAGCGGCTGCGGCTGCGGCGCGCCTCGGGGTGCGGGTCATTCTGCTGACTCATCGCTTCGACCGCATCGGCGAGATGTCGTGCAATCCCGCCATCGGCGGCCTGGGCAAGGGCCATCTGGTGCGCGAGGTCGATGCGCTGGATGGGCTGATGGGCCGGGTGGCGGATCAGGCGGGGATTCAGTTTCGCCTGCTCAACCGTTCCAAGGGACCGGCAGTGCGCGGCCCCCGCGCCCAGATGGACCGCAAGCTTTACCGCGCGGCCATGCAGGCAGCGATCCGCGCCCAGGCTGGCTTGAGGGTGGTCGAGGGCGCGGCCAACCGGCTGCTGGCCGATGGCACGAGGATCACCGGCATAGCGCTGGAAGATGGCCGCGAAATCATGGCCGGGGCCGTGGTGCTGACCACCGGCACCTTCCTCAACGGGTTGATCCATGTGGGAGCGACAACCAGCCCCGCCGGGCGGGCGGGTGATCCGCCGGCGCGCGGTCTGTCGGAACAGCTTGCGGGTCTTGGCCTTGCCCTTGGCCGCCTCAAGACCGGCACGCCAGCGCGGCTTGATGGCCGGACCATTCGCTTCGACCGGCTGGAGGAGCAGAGGGGCGATGCGGAACCGGTGCCCTTTTCCTTCCTGACCCAGGCCATCACCCTGCCGCAGGTGTCCTGCCACATCACCCAGACCACGGCGGAAACCCACGCCATCATCGCGGCGGCCATTCCGGATTCCCCGCTGTTCTCCGGCCAGATCTCCGGCACGGGGCCGCGCTATTGTCCCTCCATCGAGGACAAGGTGCAGCGCTTCGCCGACAGGCCGTCGCATCAGATCTTTCTCGAGCCCGAGGGTCTCGATGATCCAACCGTCTATCCAAACGGCATTTCCACCTCGCTGCCGGAGGCGGTGCAGACCCGTTTCATCCGCACCCTGCCGGGGCTGGAGGCGGTGCGCATTCTCCGCCCCGGCTATGCCATCGAATATGACCATGTGGACCCGCGCGAGCTGGATGCCACGCTGGCGGTGAAGCGTCTGTCCGGTCTTTATCTGGCGGGGCAGATCAACGGCACCACGGGCTATGAGGAGGCGGCAGCACAGGGCCTGCTGGCGGGGCTCAATGCCGCCCGGCACGCTGGCGGTGCCGCAGGTGTCACCTTCGACCGGGGCGAAGCCTATCTCGGTGTGATGGTGGATGACCTGATCAGCCGGGGTGTGACCGAACCCTATCGCATGTTCACCTCGCGCGCCGAATACCGGCTGACGCTGCGCGCCGACAATGCCGATGAGCGCCTGACCCCCAGGGGCAAGGCCCTGGGCCTGGTCACGCGGGAGAGGGCGGAGGTCTTCCAGGCCAAGGCGGAAGTGCTGGCGGCGGCGCGGCACCTGGCGCAGGGGCTTTCCATCACGCCAGCGGCGGCGGCGCGGGCGGGCCTCAGGCTCAATCAGGATGGCCAGCGCCGCACGGCCCAGGACCTCATGGCCATGCCGGAGGTGGGTCTGGACGGGGCGGTGCGTCTCTGGCCGGAACTGGCGGCTCTTCCCGCCTTTGCCTGTGAGGCGCTGGAGGCCGATGCCCTCTATGCCGGATATCTCGCCCGGCAGGAGGAGGAAATCGCCCTCATGCGGACGGAGGAGGCCCGCCCCCTGCCGCCGGACACGGACTATATGGCCATGCCCAGTCTTTCCATGGAGCTGCGCCAGCGCCTGAGCCGGGTGCAGCCCGTAACCCTGGGCCAGGCGGCGCGGCTGGAAGGAATGACCCCGGCCGCCCTTGCCGTTCTCCTCGGCCACAGCAAGCGGAAGCGCGTGTCATGACCACCATGCCCGACGCGCTCATCCGGCAATTTGATGTTTCACGTGAATCACGGGTGCGGCTTGAGTGCTACGTGGCCCTTCTTTTGGAGTGGCAGGCGCGGATCAACCTCATCGGACCTTCCACGGTGGAAGCGGTCTGGCAGCGCCATGTGGCCGATGGCCTGCAGCTTGTGGCGCTGCTGCCCAGGGGCACCAGGGTCATTGCCGACCTTGGGTCCGGCGGGGGCATCCCCGGCCTCATCCTTGCTGCGGCAACCGAGGCCCATGTCCATCTCTACGAGTCCAACGGCAAAAAGGTGGCCTTCCTGCGTGAGGCGCTGCGCCGCATGGGGGCCAAGGGGACGGTGCATCAGCGGCGCATCGAAGATCTGGCCCAGGCGGAAGGGCTTCCGCAAGCGACGGTGGTGACGGCCCGGGCGCTCGCCCACCTGCCGCTGCTCCTCGGATATGCGGCGCCCTTCCTGACGGGCGGGGCCCTTGGGCTTTTCCACAAGGGACAAGATGTTGATGCGGAATTGACCGAGGCTACAAAATCTTGGAAAATCAAGACCCGCAAACACCCCTCTTGCACTGATTCCCAAGCTGTGATTCTGGAGGTGGAGGAGGCCTGTCATGTCTGATCCCTATCCCTTGCCGCGCATTCTCGCCGTCGCCAACCAGAAGGGTGGCGTGGGCAAGACGACGACCGCCATCAACCTCGGCACGGCGCTGGCCGCCGTGGGCGAGGAGGTGCTGGTCATCGATCTCGATCCCCAGGGCAATGCCTCCACCGGCCTGGGCATCGCGCGCCGGCCCCAGCAGCACTCGTCCTATCATGTGCTGATCGGCGAAGCGGAGCTGGCGGAGGTCATCGTCGATTCCGGCATTCCGCGCCTGCACTGCGCGCCTTCCACCATGGATCTTCTCGGCGCGGAACTGGAACTCGCCGACCTTGAACGCAAGACCCATCGGCTGGCCGATGCCATCCGCCGTCTCGCGGGTCACGGCGGCAGGCGCTACTCCTATATTCTGGTGGATTGCCCGCCCTCGCTCAATCTCTTGACCATCAATGCCCTGGCGGCGGCGGATGCCATTCTCGTCCCGCTGCAATGCGAGTTCTTCGCGCTCGAGGGCCTGAGCCAGTTGCTCAAGACGGTGGAACGGGTGCGGACGACGCTGAACCCCCGGCTGTCCATTCAGGGCGTGGTGCTGACCATGTTCGACAAGCGCAACAGCCTGTCCGAGCAGGTGGCCCAGGACGTGCGCAGTGTGCTGGGCGACAAGGTCTATCAGACGGTGATCCCGCGCAATGTCCGGGTGTCGGAGGCGCCGTCCTATGGCAAGCCGGTGCTGCTCTATGACAATTCCTGCGTCGGTGCCCAGGCCTATATCCGGCTCGCCTCCGAGGTCATCCGGCGCGAACGCGACCTGCGCGCGGCGTAACCGATTCTCATCCGAAACGATTCACAGATTGGACCGACAGATCATGATGACTCAGGCACCGAAGCGCAGACTGGGACGGGGGCTTGCAGCACTCATCGGTGATGATGCCGCCGAGGCCGTGGGCGATGCGGCGGAGACGGTGCGTGACCCCAGGGGCCTCAAGACCATTGCCATCGACCTCATTCATCCCAATCCGCACAACCCGCGGCGCAGCTTTGCCGCCGCGGATCTCGAAGACCTGGCCAATTCCATCCGCGAGAAGGGTCTGCTGCAGCCCCTGATGCTGCGGCCCCGGGCCCAAGGCGACTATGAGATCGTGGCGGGCGAGCGGCGCTGGCGCGCGGCACAGATGGCAGGCGTGCACGAATTGCCGGCGCTGGTGAAGGACCTCTCCGACGTCGAGACGCTGGAAATCGCGCTCATCGAAAACATCCAGCGCGCCGATCTCAATCCGCTGGAAGAGGCGCGCGCCTATCGCCAGCTCATGGAGGAGTTTAACTATACGCAGCAGCAATTGGCGCAATCGGTGGGCAAGAGCCGCAGCCATATCGCCAACACGCTGCGCCTGCAGACCCTGCCGCCTGCCGTGCTCGGCCTGATCGAGAAGGGCGAGCTGACGGCGGGTCATGCCCGCGCGCTGGTGGCGACCGATGCGCCCGAGGCGCTGGCCCAGAAGATCATTCAATTGGGCCTGTCGGTGCGCGAAGCCGAAGGGCTGGTGAAGGAACAGCCGGAAAAGCGCAAGGCGGCAAAGCCGGAGAAGGACGCCGACACCCGCGCCTTCGAGAAGAACCTTTCGGATTCGCTGGGGCTGCATGTGACGGTGAGTGATCGCGGCGCCAAGGGCGGCACCCTCACCATTTCCTACAAGACGCTGGATCAGCTCGACGATCTCGCACGCAAGCTGACGCGATAGGACAAGATGGCCTTGAGCCATCAAGGCCTAAACCGCTCCAGTCGGTTTCACCCCCCGCGCAGGCGGAGCGCCCGGGCCTGACGGGCGAGCGCCAGAAGGCAGCGGCTGGTGATGGCCTCCTCAAGCGCGGCATAGTCGCGGGTCTGCAACACGGCACCGGCGATGGTGGTCTGCGCCTGCAACAGCGCATCAAGGTCCCACAGCCGGACCTGACTGGAAATGAGGCCCTTGCGCGCGAAGAAGAACATGGGGCGGGCATTGCGGAAGGCGGTCTCGAAGGGCGTGCCCGAGAGCATGTCCATGGCGAGGGCCTGAAGCCGCGTCACATGGGCCGCCAGCATGGGCAGAATGCCGCGGCCCGAGGACTGCTGGGAGAGCGAGGCCCAGGCGCGGTCGGCGGCCTCGCTGTCGCCGGTCATCACCCGGTCGACGACATCATCGCCATCGAATTCCGCCGTGTCGCCGCAGACGGCTTCGACATCGGCAAGGGAAATCTCCTTCTGGCCATGGGCGTAGAGCGAGAGTTTCTCGGCCTCGCTCATGACCGTGCCGCGATCATTGCCCGCCAGTTCGAAGAAGCGCTCGCGGGCATCATCCGACAATTTCAATCCGTATACGGATAAATAGTGCGTCACCCGGCGCGCCAGTTGCTCGGGACCTTCCTCATAGACGGCGCAGGCGGCAAAGAGTCTGGCCTCCTCGCAGGCCTTGCGCAGTTTTGATTGCTTGCCCAGGGTGTCGGCGGTGATGAGCACGAAGTTGCCGGGGAGGGTATCATCGAGGACCGGCTGCAGCACCTTGAGCAGGTCATCGCCTCCGTCACGCAGGATGATGATGCGCCGCCCGCCCATGAGGGAGCGCGACTGAAATTCGGTCAACAGCAGGGCGGGATCGCGCAGCGCCTCACCGGGGGACAGTTCCACCTCGGAAAAGGGATCACCGGCAGCAATGGTGGTGATGGCAAGGCGGGCCAGGGCCTGAATGGCCGCAGGGTCGCCGCCATGCAGCAGCAGGCCATTGCTCTGGGCCAGCCGTTTCTGGATGAAGGTCTCGGCTTCCGCCTGTTTCACCAGGGTCATGGGCGCTCCGCCCCGTCAGCCGCGCCCGGCGAAGACGGCGGCAAGCCTGAGGCGCAGATCCTCGCCCAGATCGCGGGCGGCGCGCTCGCGGGCGTTGCTTTCGGCCTGAATGTCGGCCAGGGGTTCCCGGATCTCATCATAGGACACATCCGAGAAACTCTTGCCGCTGGTCACTTCCTTGCCACCGGCAATCTCGGTGAGGCGGTAGGTGGCGGCAAGGCGCAGCCGCTTGCGCTGCAATTTGTTGGCGGTCTGGGTGAAGCTGTCGATGATCCGTTCATTGACCGCAAGGGACAAGGCATAGCGCGCATCGCCACCGCTGCCGGCGGGTGCTATGGCGGAGAGCAACTGATTGCGCACCAGCTGCCCGGCGCGGCTGCGCTGCTCCTCGACCGAGATGCCGGCCAGGGCCGAGGACACCGTGCCGCCGGTCATCTCGCTCTTGCCATAGAGCGGGCGATGGCCGCAGCCCGACAGGACCGCGCCGGACAGGATCAGCGCCAGAACGGCGGCGAGGCGTTTCATCCCTTGCATACGATGTTCACAATCCGGTCTGGCACCACGATGATCTTGGCGACGGATTTGCCGTCGAGTGCGCGTTTTACACCGTCCAGCGCCAGAACCAAAGGCTCAAGTTCGGCCTGGGTCAGGCCCTTGGCCACGGTCAGTTCGTCGCGGCGCTTGCCGTTGACCTGGACCGCGATGGTGACGTCATCACGCGCCACCAGCGCCGGGTCCGCCTTGGGCCAGGCCGAATTCACCACGGCGGTCCGGTGGCCGAGAAGCTGCCAGGCCTCCTCGGCCAGATGCGGCATCATGGGGGCGAAGGCGAGAACCAGGAAATCCGCAGCCTCGCGGATGGCTTCCGTCAGCGCCACCGACTTGTCCTTGACGGCCATGGCCGTGCCCAGGGCATTGGCCAGTTCAAAGATGCGGGCGATGGCGCGGTTGAAGCGCAGGTTCATCAGGTCATCGGTGATGGCGGCGATGGCACGGTGGGCGGCGCGGCGCAACTCCAGCCCGTCGCCCGCGCCGGAAGCAGCACCCTTGCCCAGTTCCGCCACGTCATTGACCAGACGCCACAGGCGCTGGGTGAAGCGCCAGGCGCCCTCGACGCCGGACTCGGTCCATTCAATGTCGCGCTCCGGCGGGGTGTCGGAAAGCATGAACCAGCGCGCCGTATCGGCACCATAGGCGGCGATGATGGTTTCGGGATCGACCACGTTCTTCTTGGACTTGGACATCTTCTCGACGCCGCCCACCAGCAGGGGCTCGCCGGTGGTGGCGTGGAACCACTGGCCTTCCTTGTGCACGGCATCGGCCGGCAGCACCCAGTCGCCCGCCTCGGTGCGGAAGGTTTCATGGATGACCATGCCCTGGGTGAAGAGCGAGGCAAAGGGTTCGTCGAGGTGGATGTGACCGGTCTTGTGCATGGCGCGCACGAAGAAGCGCGAATAGAGCAGATGCAGAATGGCGTGTTCGACGCCGCCGATATATTGGTCGACCGGCATCCAGTAGCGCGCCGCCTCGGCCACCACCGGCATCCCGGCCTGGGGCGAGCAGAAGCGCGCGAAATACCAGGACGAATCAATGAAGGTGTCGAAGGTGTCGGTCTCGCGCCGGGCGGGCTTGCCGCAGGCGGGGCAACTGGTGTGCTTCCAGGTGGGGTGATGGTCGAGGGGGTTGCCCGGCTTGTCGAATTTCACATCCTCCGGCAGTTTCACCGGCAGGTCTTCCTTCTTCACGGGCACCACGCCGCAGGTGTCGCAATGGACCACCGGAATGGGGCAGCCCCAGTAGCGCTGGCGTGACACGCCCCAGTCGCGCAAGCGGTGATTCACCTTGCGGGTGCCGATGCCCTCCACCTCGAAGCGGTGGGCCACCTTCTCCTTGGCCTCGGGCACGGACAGGCCATCGAGGAAGCCGGAATTGATGAGCACCGTGTCCTCGCCGTCCTTTTCCACATAGGCCTCGTCGCCGATGGTGAAAGTCTTGGGGTCGGTGCCCTTGGGGGCGACCACGGGAATGACCGGCAGGTGATACTTGCGGGCGAAGTCGAGGTCGCGCTGGTCGTGGGCGGGGCAGCCGAAGACGGCCCCCTCGCCATAGCCCATGAGCACGAAGTTGGCGGCATAGATGGGCAGCTTCACGTCCTTGCGGAAGGGATGGCGGGCATAGAGGCCGAGGGGGTAGCCTTTCTTCTCGGCCTTTTCGATGTTCTCTTCCGAAGTGCCGAGGGCGGCCACTTCCTTGCGGAAGGCCTGCAGGTCTTCGTCGTGCTGGGCGAGATGCTTGCTGAGCGGATGATCCGCCGAGATGGCGCAGAAGGAGGCCCCGAAGATGGTCTCGTGGCGGGTGGTGAAAACGGTCAGGCCGTCGTCGAGCGTCTTGCCGTGGGCGTCCTCCACCGCGAAGGTGAAGCGCATGCCCTCGGATCGGCCGATCCAGTTCTTCTGCATGAGCCGCACCTTTTCCGGCCACTTGTCGAGACCGTCGAGGGCGCTGAGCAAGTCATCGGAGAAGGCGGTGATCTTCAGGAACCACTGGGCCAGTTCGCGCTTTTCAACCACCGCACCGGAACGCCAGCCGCGCCCGTCGATCACCTGCTCGTTGGCCAGCACCGTGTGGTCCACCGGGTCCCAGTTCACCTGCGAGACCTTGCGCTCCACCAGACCGGCATTCATGAAGTCGATGAACATGGCCTGCTCGTGCTGGTAGTAGGAGGGGTCGCAGGTGGCGACCTCGCGGCTCCAGTCGAGCGACAGGCCCATGGATTTGAGCTGGCCGCGCATGGTGGCGATGTTGTCATAGGTCCAGGAAGCAGGGTGG
This sequence comes from uncultured Alphaproteobacteria bacterium, assembly GCA_937872985.1. Taxonomy (GTDB): domain Bacteria; phylum Pseudomonadota; class Alphaproteobacteria; order Rhizobiales; family Aestuariivirgaceae; genus Aestuariivirga. Next base: position 5,157 of record CALMUW010000073.1, on the reverse strand, counting down.
ATGCCGCGCTCGATGGCGGCATTCTCGGCCGGCATGCCGAAGGCGTCCCAGCCCATGGGATGGAGCACGTTATAGCCGGCGGCGCGGCGGAAGCGGGCGATGACGTCGCCCATGGTGTAATTGCGCACATGGCCCATGTGGATGCGGCCCGAGGGGTAGGGAAACATCTCGAGGACATAGTATTTCGGCTTGCCCGCCTCTTCCCTGGCTTCAAAGCAGCGGTTTTCGGCCCACCAGGCCTGCCAGCGCGGTTCGGTGTCGCGGGGGTTGTAGCGTTCGGAAGCCATGGGGCCAGATCCTTCACAGCACGGTCGGGGACATGTCATCCCGGACTACCAGTCCTTGAAATGCCTCGCAAGGGTGGGGCATAGAGGGCCATGACACGGGATGCCGCACAGGGTTTGCTGGAGGTGAGGGCGCGCCTGCGCCGGGCCGCCGAAAAGGCCGGGCGCGGCACCAGTGATGTGACCCTGGTGGCGGTCAGCAAGACCTTCGAGGCCGCGGACATCGTGCCGGTTCTGGCGGCTGACCAGCGGGTCTTCGGCGAAAACCGGGTGCAGGAGGCGAAAGCGAAGTGGCCTGACCTCCGGGCGCGGTTTGCCGGGGTTGAACTGCACCTGATCGGGCCGCTGCAATCCAACAAGGCGGCGGAGGCGGTGGCACTGTTCGACGTGATCCAGACCATCGACCGGCCGAAGATTGCCGAAGCGGTGGCGCGGGAGATGGAGCGACAGGGGCGCGGTCTCGCTCTCTTCGTGCAGGTGAACACCGGCGATGAGGCCCAGAAGGCGGGGGTGGCGCTGGCCGAAGCAGACCGCTTCATTGCCGCATGTCAGGCGCGCTTTGGCGCGGCGCTGAAGGGCCTCATGTGCATTCCGCCGGTGACTGATGACCCCCGCCTCCATTTTCACACGCTGGCGGAACTGGCGGCGCGCCATGGCTTGGCGTCCTTGTCCATGGGCATGAGCGGTGATTTCGAACAGGCCATTGCGGCGGGCGCGAGCCACGTCAGGGGGGGGGCGGCGATTTTCGGAACGCGCGCGGCGGCGAACCCCCCGGCGGCCAGATGACGAGGCGCGCATCCCTCCGGCACAGGCCGAGGATTTTCCGCATGTCCTTGACGCTCACCGCCACACACCCCTGGGTGAAGGGCTTGTCACCGGTGAGGTGAAAGAAAATGGCGCTGCCCGCGCCCCTGATGCGCGGACGCTGGTTGTGGCTGGTGGCAATGACCACGTCATAGAGGTGGTCACTGCGCCACAGGTCCTCATGCGAGACTTTTTGCGGCAGGCGCAGCCAGCGGTTATAGGCAAAGGATTTCACATCATCGCACCAGCCGTCGTCGCGCCGCAGCGCCCGGGCGGCAAAGAGAAATCGCGGCAGGCCTGCGGAACCGGAACGGTAGTAAAGGCGTTGAAGACGGAAGGTGCCCACCGGGGTGGCGCCGTCGCCCTCGCGCTTGCGGTGGGTGATGCCGCTGCGACCGAGAAGACAGGGCAAGGTGATGTGCCCGAGGCTGAGGCGGCCCGCGCAGGCGCGGGCATTCAGGGTGCGAATGTGAATCAGGCTTGTCTTGGGCATCACGATCAGTTGAATTGTTCGGCCAGCATGGCCGACAGAAGTGTGAAGAAGCTGCAATTGAGTCTCACAGGAAGAAGTGTCCGATGTCCAGCGTGAAAACCCTGCTCGTGATCGATGATGATGCCGCCCTGCGCGACAGCCTGAAGGATCAGTTTGCGTTGCATGAGGACTTCAGTTTCCGCGAGGCCGCGACCGCCGGCGACGGCGTCAAGATGGCCAAGGCGGATGCGCCTGATGTCATCCTGCTTGACGTCAACCTGCCGGACATGGACGGGCGCGAGGCCTGCAAGCTCATGCGCCGGGGCGGCTATCACGGCCCGGTCATCATGCTGACCGCGCAGGACACGGATGCCGACGCCATTCTCGGCCTCGATTCCGGCGCCAATGACTATGTCGCCAAGCCCTTCCGCTTCGCTGTTCTTCTGGCGCGCATCCGCGCCCATCTGCGGCAACATGAAACCAGCGAGGATGCGATTTTTCGCATCGGTCCCTATCAGTTCCGTCCCGCCAACAAGCTGATGGTGGCCGAGGACGGGCGCAAGGTGCGCCTGACCGAGAAGGAAGCGGCGATCCTGAAATTCCTCTACCGCTCCGGCGCGCAGACGGTGGGCCGCGACATCCTCCTGCACGATGTCTGGGGCTATAATGCCGGGGTGTCCACCCATACGCTGGAAACCCACATCTATCGCCTGCGCCAGAAGATCGAGCGCGATCCCGCCCGGGCGGAAATCCTGGTGACCGAGAACGGCGGCTATCGGCTGGTGCCGTAAGAAAGCTGGCCTGAACCTGATCTGGCTTGATCTCGGCCCTGCTTCCGCGCCATAACCGGGTCAATCGGTAAGGGGCTGGAATCGTCATGAGCGTCAGGGCAGATGCGGAGAGTTTGCGGGCCCTGCCCGTGTTCCGCCAGTGTGACCCGACCCATCTTCAGGTCCTCGCCTTTTCGGCCGAGAAGCACACCTTCGTGCGTGGCGAAAGAATTGTCGAACAGGATGCTCCGGCCACGGCGGCCTATTTCATCCTGTCCGGCGTGGCCGATCTCCGCTTCAGCGAAAGGGGCCGTGACCACGCCCTCGGCCAGGCCGAACCCGGCTCCCTCATCGGCGAGGTCGCCATGATCGGCGGCACGCGCTACAGCCTTTCGGCCACGGCGCGCGATGGCGTCATTGCCGCCGCCATCACCCGCGACCTGTTCAACAAGGTGATCCGCGAATATCCCGAATTCGGGCGCGCGGTGCATGCGGTTCTGGCCCAGCGCCTTGACCAGTCGGTGCGCGAACTGGACACGGTGCGCGATCTCTTCGCGCGGGCGCGCAGTTTTTCCAGTCTCTGATCCCGTATCGGAACGGCTTTGATCCGGCAAAGTGCCAGGGGCTTCAGCGCCTGAAGCGGGCGATGACCGGCACATGGTCCGAGGGCTGCGGCCAGCCCCTGGCCGCGCGCAGCACGGTCATGCCAGCAAAATTTTCAGCCAGTGCGGGATTGGCCCAGACATGGTCGAGCCTGCGGCCCTGATCCAGCCCGTTCCAGTCGCGCGAGCGGTAGCTCCACCAGGTATAGAGCTTCTCGGCCTCGGGCACCTGACGGCGCATGACATCGACCCAGCGCCCCCGCGCCATCATGGCCTTCATGGCGTTTGTCTCCACCGGCGTGTGGCTCACCACCTTCATCAGCTTCTTGTGCGACCAGACATCGTGTTCATGGGGCGCGATATTGAGGTCGCCCACCACCATGGCGTGATGATCGTCCGGCACGCCGGGACCGCAGATGAAGTCTTCCATCTCCTGCAGGAAGAAGAGCTTGTGGGCGAACTTGGGATTGATCCCGGGGTCCGGCTCATCGCCGCCCGCGGGCACATAGAAATTATGAATGACGAGGGGCTTTCGGCCTTCCACCACCACCGAGACATGGCGGCAATCGCCCTTGCCGCAGAAACCCTGCATGGCGATGCGGTGCAGGGGCAGGCGTGAAACCACGGCCACCCCGTGATAGCCCTTCTGGCCGGATTCAGCGAGGTGGGCATAGCCCAGCTCGGCCAGCGGCTTCAGGGGAAACTGGCCCTGGGGGCACTTGGTTTCCTGCAGGCAGAGGACATCCGGCTGCTGTTCTTCCAGAAGGCGGCGGACGAGATCGATGCGCAGGCGGACGGAATTGATGTTCCAGGTGGCGACGGTGAGGCTCATGGCCTTCCTTGGCACGAAGGCCAAGCAGCGGGCAAGCGGCTACTTGTTGCTGCGGAATTCCGGCCGTTTCAGCGTGACCTTGAAGAGCTTGGGATCGAGCGTCACGCCGGTTTCCAGATTGGCGAGATCGACCGTGGTGCGGCGGCCCTTGCCATCGATGACCTGCCACTGCTGCAGGACATTCCGGGCCGGATCGAAGGCCAGAATGAGCTTGCTGCCGGTCTCGTCCTTGGGGTCGGACAGGGCGACGATGGTGAGGCCGTTCTGGTCGTTGACGCTTTCGATGGCCGTGTCGCGGGCGAGGTTGAGGCCGGTGGTGACGACGAGGCGAAGCGGCGTGGCCGAAAGCGGGAACTGGTCACCCGTGTCCTTGAACTTGTTCTTGATGGTGAGCCACTTGCCATCCGACACCATGAGCAGGGCCGACGGCGGGGCATATTCAAAGCGGATCTTGCCGGGCTTGGCGATCATCATGACGCCGCGCGCCGTCTGGCCCCTGGAGCCGGTCTGGGTGAAATCACCACGCAGCGTCTGGAAGGAATTGAAATAGGCATCGATGCGGGCCACGGCCTGGGCCTGCTCCGGCGAGAGCGAAAGCCGGGCGCGCTTGGCTTCCGCCGGGCCCGTGGCCAGAAGAAGCGGCATGAGAAGGGCAAGAAAAAGTCTGGCCAGGCGCATCAACGTCAGTCCTCACAATCAGGAGCGGGCAAAGAACGCAACAAAGCAGGTTTTTTTACGGCGAATCCGAGCGCACCGTTCATTGGCGGCAGAGGCGGCCGAAGTCAATCGGCGCTGTCGCCCGGCACCAGAATCTCGCGCTTGCCGGTGGCATTGGCGGGCGAAATGAGGCCCTCCTTCTCCATGCGCTCGATGAGGCTTGCGGCCTTGTTGTAGCCGACCTGCAGGCGGCGCTGGACATAGGAGGTGGAGACCTTCTTGTCGCGCAGCACCACGGCCACGGCCTGATCGTAGAGATCATCGCCCGAACCGCCCTCGCCCAGCATGGCGCCGGGATCGCCGAAGCCCTCCTCGGGATCTTCGGTCACGGCCTCGACGTAATTGGGCGCGCCCTGGGTTTTCAGGTGCTTGACGATCTTTTCCACCTCGGCGTCGGAGACGAAGGGGCCATGCAGGCGCGAAATCCGCCCACCGCCCGCCATGTAGAGCATGTCGCCCTGGCCCAGCAATTGTTCGGCCCCCTGCTCGCCCAGAATGGTGCGGCTGTCGATCTTGGAGGTGACCTGGAAGGAAATGCGGGTGGGGAAATTGGCCTTGATGGTGCCGGTGATGACATCGACCGAGGGGCGCTGGGTGGCCATGACCACATGGATGCCGGCGGCGCGCGCCATCTGGGCCAGGCGCTGGACCGCGCCTTCGATGTCCTTGCCCGCCA
>CALMUW010000072.1 GCA_937872985.1 uncultured Alphaproteobacteria bacterium | reverse complement strand
CTCGGCATGTCGGCGCTGCTCACCACCACCATGCCCTACATGAAGGTGGTGATCGACACGCTGAAGGAACAGGGCCGCCGCGACGATCAGGTGGTGCTGGTGGGCGGCGCGCCGCTGAATGAGGAATTCGCCAAGGCCATCGGGGCCGACGCCTATTGCCGCGATGCGGCGGTGGCGGTGGAAACCGCCAAGAGCTTCATGGCGCGCAAGCACAATCAGCTCACTTGAAATCCGGCTGACGGCGGCACAAATAAAAACGCCCCCCTCTCGCGAGGGGGGCGTTGCAAACACCGGAACGATTAGTCCAGGTTGTCCGAGATGTTGTTGAAGGTGTTGCCCAGACGGTCCTTGATGGTCGGCATGACCAGAACGAGGGCGAGGCCAGTGGCGGCAGCGATCAGGCCATATTCGATGGCGGTCGCGCCGGATTCATCAGCAAGGAACTTCTTCATGTAACTCTCCAATAGTTTTACAGCACCTGTTCAAACCGACCGCGTCTTGTTTTGTCGCCGTCCTTGAACATGATGCAGACTAGAATTCAAACCTTAACGAGAGCTAAAATCCCCCGCTGCCGACGGCATCGAAAGTGTCCTTTCCTCATCAGGCCTAGTGAATGCTGAATGCAGTGAGTAGAATTTTAATGATCCGTAAACGGATGGAATTGCCGCTGTGACCGCCGTCGATCCCAGGCCCTCCGACACTTTCCGCTTCTCCGCTGGTCGCGGCGAGGTTCTGGTCATTGCCTGCGGGGCGCTGGCCCGCGAGATCGTCACCCTGATCGAACTCAACCATTGGACCGCCCTGGATCTCCGCTGCCTGCCGGCCAAGTGGCATAATACGCCGGACAAGATCACTCCCGCGCTGCGCGCCGCCATTCGCGAGGAAAAGGGAAAATACCGCAAAATTCTCGTGGCCTACGGCGATTGCGGCACGGGCGGAAAGCTCGACACCATGCTTGCGGAGGAGGGCGTGGAACGCATCACCGGCCCCCATTGCTATTCCTTCTTTTCTGGTACGGAGGCCTTTGCCGCGCGGCTCGACGACGAGGCAACCGTCTTCTATCTCACCGATTATCTGGCGCGGCATTTTGACCGTCTGGTCTGGCAGGGCCTGGGCCTCGACCGCCACCCGGAACTCCTGCCGGACTACTTTGGCAATTATTCACGCCTCGTTTACCTTGCCCAGACGAAGGACGATGGTCTGGCACAACTGGCGGAGGCCGCCGCAGCCCGCCTCGGCCTTGCCTATGAATATCGTTTCACCGGCTATGGCGATCTTGCTGGTTTCATGGCCGAAGGCAGCAAGGATTGATTAACTGTCCTGCCATTCTGCGAACTGGAAGCGCCCGCCGCTGATCTCGTAATAGTCGCCCTTGAAGGCGCAATAGATGTGGCCGTCAAGTTCAAGACCGGTCGGCCCGTCGATGCTTCCCGCGCTGATGGAGATCTCGTCTGCCCCGTCGCCCTTCCAGAACAGGACCGAGCCGCACTCCTTGCAGAAGCCGCGCTCTGCCCTGGGGCTGGAGCGATACCATTTCAGGCCGCGCCTTGCGGTGAAGGCGAAGTCGCTCACCTTCGCCGACGTGGCGGTCAGGTAATTGCCCGTCTGCTTGCGACACTGGATGCAATGGCAGGCGAGAACCGGACGCAATGGTCCCGTCACCTCATATTTCACCGCGCCGCACAGGCTTGACCCCGTTTTCATGTCGCCCCCAGTCGGCCCGCCAGAAGGGCGCGCATGGGAATTTGCATCTGCTCCGGCTCATAGGTAAAGGCTCTTCCCACCGGACAGGCCCGCCGCGCCAGACAGCCGCCAGTCATGCAGCCCGTCCCCGCCGCGCTGGCAAGATGCCCGACACAGGCGGGCACCTCATAGCCCCGGGCCGTGAAGGCCCCCACGGGACAGGCCGCAAGACAGGGCTTTTCCGCGCAACTTTCGCAGGGATGCGGCCCCGCGCTCGCCCGGGGCAGGTCCAGTTCAACCGGAAAGAACAGCGCCGCCCGATAGGCATGCCACAATCCGAACCGCGCGTGAATGTTAAGCCCCAGCGGCGACACGTGTCCCGCCCCTGCGGCGCGCGCCCAGCGCAGAAAGGGCAGGGCCGGTGCAGCAAAGGGAAAGCCGGCCTCCGCCCCCAGCGTCTCCACCAATGGCAGCATCACCCGCACCGTCCATTGGTCCAGTGTTTCTTCGCTCGCCCGCTCACGGGCAAAGCGGCGGAACATGGCGGGGCCGGCATTTCCGGCGAGCAACAGGAAGCGGCAGCCCCCCGGCGCGTCATCGCCGGGGCGGGGCGCCAACCCGCCCCAAGGGTCAAAAACCCCCCCCCGCC
>CALMUW010000071.1 GCA_937872985.1 uncultured Alphaproteobacteria bacterium | reverse complement strand
GGCCTTCGCCCGGGGTGGGGGGGCAACCTTTTCGCCGCCCCCCGCCGCGGGGTCATCCGGGCTTTGCCGGGTCGGTCGGGGTCTTGGGGGGGGGCCGCCCGCCGTGTCCGCGCCGAGCAGCCGCTGTTCGATTTTGCCATTGCTGGTGGCCATTACCACGGGCTCGGAAAAATGCTGGAGCAGATCACGCCCGGCATGATGCTGGACTTGCGCCGTGAACCCCACAATCCCCATGACGGCAACGCCATCGCCGTGTGGCTGAATGATGTAATGCTGGGCTATGTGCCGCGCGACGCCAATACGCCGGTGGCCGCCCTCATGGACCGGGGGGAAGTGGTGCGGGCCGAGGTTGTCCGCCTCACCCATCCCCGCCACGTCTCCGACATCCCGGATGATCTGGTGTTCACCTCGTTCTGCACCGGTGACCCCATCATCCGCCTCAGCACCTTCGGACCGGCTTGAGGCTCAAACGGTCCTTGCCTGCACCAGCACCAGCCCCTCATAGGCGAAGACCAGTTCGCCGTGCTGGTTGTGGCCCTGGTGCAATCCCGACATGAGGCCCCAGCCGGGCCGCGATTTCATGGCGCGCACCGACTTCACCGTGCCCGAATAGGTCACCGTGTCTCCGGCATAGACGGGCTTGGGCCACTTCATGTTCCTGAAACCGGGCGATGGCCCAAGCTCCGGCACCGGCAGGCCCTGCCGCGCCAGTTCCGCCTGCACCGCATGGTTATGCCGGAGGTAGCACACCATCCAGCCGCAGGCCGTATGCAGGCCCGCCGCCGTGATCCGGCCATAGGGACTGTTCGCTGCCGCCGCGTCGTCGACGTGAAAGCCGATGGGATCGAAGCGGCGGTTGAAGGAAAGAATGGCCTCGCGGGTGAAATGATGGCTGCCGATGCCCCAGTGATCGCCCGGCGCGAAATCTTCCATGAACCAGCCCTTCATGGTGCCCTCACCTTGAAAAACGCCATGCTCCTGGTGGTCGCTTTCACCGTGCCGTGCTGGTCCTGCACGAAGGCATCAAAGGTGACGACGCCCATTTCCGGCTTTGACGCCGACCGCCGTGTGCCGGTGATGGTCATGGTGCCGGTGAGCACATCGCCCGGAAACACCGGCTTCAGCCATTTCATTTCCTCGATACCGGAGGAGCCGAGGATCTCGGCGTGTGAATAGACCGCATCGCACATCATGCGCGTCATGGCCGAGGCCGTGTGCCAGCCGCTCGCCGACAATGATCCGAGCACGGATTGTTCCGCCGCCGCCTTGTCGAGATGGAACGGCTGGAAATCAAATTCGCGGGCAAAGGCGATGATCGCCGCCTCGGTCATCTCATAGGGGCCGAGCACAAACACCTGCCCGGCATGAAAATCTTCAAAATGCAGCAAATTGCCAGTCAAGATAGCTCCGCAAGGATGCCGCCCTCAGGTGTTGAAGCGGAAGTGCAGCACGTCGCCATCCTGCACCACATAGTCCTTGCCTTCCAGCCGGAATTTGCCCGCCTCGCCTTCTTCTCGATACTAACGACGCGTTTATCAAGGTTGTCGAGGTCGACCAGCATGATCTCCGGCAAGAATAATGAAAACATGCTTTTCCCTCACCTCAATTACTTCTGGCAGATTTGTTGCAAAAAAAACTGCTTCATATTAAAATGCGCTGAATGTCAGAAACTTGGGGAGATTGTTTCATGTCGCTGATCTATTCCTTGGAAAGGATATTCTACAGAAAAAACAAATCTATCCCTCAATTCCGCGAGTATGACAAAAGACGTGGTTTTACGGCGTGGAGTGACGAGTGCCGAGCAGTTGCGGCCCGTCCGAAAAATGCACTGGAAGACAATCCCCTCGGCCAGCAGGGCTTTACCCGAGTCCGTGTATTCTCCGAGGAAGAAGCTGCGGAAATCAAGCAGCGCTTCGACCGCCAGGACACAAAACTCAGGGACAGCAAGAACAGCGAAAATTCGCAGATGCTTGACAGCTGGAACCTCAGCGGACTCAAGGAAGTTATTGGTCGCGCCATCACGCCTGAGGTTGATCGCATTCTCTATGCCTATTTCGGTTCGGAGTATGCGCCCTACTGGTACAGTATGCAGCGCGCGCTCCCCAACCACGAAGCACGGCGTCCCTTCCTTTGGCACTGTGACAAGGGACCCTCAATGTTTGCAAAAATGCTGCTATATTTCACTGCTGTGGCTGACACTGGCGGCAACACCCATGTGCTTGACCGCCAAACAACCTTGGCCTTCGATCGTGCCGGGTATAATTTTGGCAGTGGGAAGAACCGGCTGGAAGATCTGACCGGCTTCGCTGAACAGCACGGCATCAAGTTCACGCCTATGTCCTATGATTTAAGACCTGGTGAGGCGGTTTTGATATTGCCGCAAATGGTTCTGCACCGCGGCGTCATGCCGTCGAAGGCGCCACGGTTTATCATGCAGGTCACCTTCGTCCCATCAAAAATTCATTGGCGGGAGGCGCTGTTCAAGGAAGACCGGAAGAATATGGAAGAGCTGGCAAAGGATTATACTTGGCCGAAACATGCTAGCCAGTTCCGCCCGTTGCTGAGCAACTGATACCCTTCAGACTTAATGCCACTACACTGGGGATGTTCGCGAGAACACGACTTCCGTGCCCTTGCATTTTTTGCCGAAGACAACACCAGCGGCCAGATAGTGTCCGAGGGATCGGTAGCCGCGCACTTCATAGGAGCCAAGGGAACGAGCCAGATCGTTGACCAATCGCGCAGTTCTACGCGCTGCCTGAATCCGCGAAACCGGCCAAAACCAACGGCTCGACTTAGCGAGGGTTGCGGGATGAAGCGCCAGCTGAACGGCGCGCAGCTTGGCACCGGAAAATTTTGCAAGGAGCGAATCGGCGAAATATTCGAAGCCTTCAATGTCGATCTTCACTACATAGGGCGCTTCACCCGCCAGTGCTTTAAGCTGCTCGACCGACACCCCCTTCACCCTGACGGACTCCGCACCCTTCTCAGCCACCAATGATGTCTTCGAACTTCCGCCACCACCTACCAGATAGAAATCCAATTGCGCCGCATCGGAAAGCGCAGCCGGCACCAGCGTGACATTGCCGAGGCCGTTGGCGGAAATCACCTGTTCTATGGCCGCAACACAGAAGGGTTCCGGCTCAACGGCAATGACCTTCTTTGCACGCGCCGAGGCAAAAGTCGGCGTAATGCCGATCCACGATCCAACATCGATGTAAACCGTATCCTTGTCCAGATATCGGCTCAAGAATGCGAACGTTTCCGGCTCCCAGCTCCCCGCCGCGAGCTTGCGGTAGAATTTATCGAATTTTCTGTCGTCAATGACCTTGGCGGTCATTCCGGCGAAAGCCAATTCCCGCATCGCAATCTCACGTCCTGACATGTGAGTTTCCTTTGTCACGTGAGGCGGCGCACTGGCCGTCCGCCCCTATTCATCAGTTTTTCTAACTCCGGCAGGTAGCGATGTAACGTCGTATCCTGTTCCGCCGACAATAGTCCGTCGGACGCCTCCAGAAGTTTTCCCTGCATTTTAACCGCGTGCCCTCCCTTCCCAAAATACTGGCGAGAGAGCTTTGCACTGAAATCTTCCTCGGCACGCGTGAAGTAGTGATTGATGCGCAGATGCTGGCTGCTGTGACCGGTTTCACCTGTTTCATAGACCGGGCGGCCGTCTTCGTCCCAACCCAGACAATCTGTCTCGGACAGAACACAGGTATTCGCGGATCGGATGGCCTCGACCGCCCATGGTCTGACAATTGTTCTATGTGTGGTGTTTTTCACATGGTTGGCCGCGCCGCGCTTGATCAAGGTCTCGATCACCAGCCCGCCCTCAGGAATACTGCTGATCCCGCCGGTGCCGAACGTGTGCGAATACACCGAGAGGGCGCAAAACCGCTCGCGAGCGCGCAACTCGGCACACAGATCAAAACTCGACGGCGCAAACAAGAACTCGTCTGCGTCAATCATAGCAAGCCACGACGTCCTGTTGCGCAGCAAAGCCAAGGCATATTGATAGGCAAGAAACTGGTTGTTCCGGTCCTTGAGAAAACGGGGCCAGACCACAAGCTCGACAAAGCCTTGCTCGACGAAATCGCTGATGGCGTCATGCGTGGACTGATCAAAGCTGACATCCATGCATATGAGCATATGGTCGACCCCTACCAACTGGTGAAAGGCGACAAATTCCCGAATGTACTTGGCTTCATTGCGCACAATCGTCACTGTGCTCAGATAGTATTCGGGTATCGTGTCAGGCCTGGCGCCAATAGTGGGGACGCGATAACCACGCGAACGGCGATAGGCCCGATCCAGCAACAATCTCTTGATTTGCGAAAGCCGTCGCAAGGGAGCCGCCCTCAAGTGTTGAGGGGGAGGTGTAGCCCGCCCCCACCCTGGCCCACATATCCTTTGCTTCCCAGCGGAACCTTCCCCGCCTCGCGCGCCCCCGCCTCGCCCTTGTTGGTGACATAATCGTCATAGGCGATGGTTTCGGCGCGGATGAAGCCCTTCTCGAAATCGGTGTGGATGACGCCAGCCGCCCCCGGTGCCCGCGTGCCCCTGGTGATGGTCCAGGCCCGCGCCTCCTTTGGCCCCACGGTGAAGTAGGTGACGAGATGGAGAAGATCATAGCCTGCGCGGATGACGCGGTTAAGCCCCGGCTCGGACAGGCCCACGGCCTCGAGGTAATCCTTCTGGTCGGCCTCCGGCAGCACCGCGATCTCGCTTTCGATCTTGGCCGACACCACCACGGCGGAATTGCCTTCCGTTTCGGCGAAGGCCTTCACTCTGTCTGAGAAGGCGTTGCCCTGGTCGGCGGCCCCCTCCTCCACGTTGCACACATAGAGCACGGGCTTGGACGACAGGAGGCCCAGACCCTGGAAGATCTTCTCTTCCTCGTGGCTGCGTTCGACCAGCCGCGCCGGCCGGCCCTCGCGCAGCAGCGCCAGTGCACGGCCCATCACGTCAGCGATTTCCTTGGCTTCCTTGTCGCCCTGCTTGGCCTTTTTCTCGATGTTGACGATGCGCTTTTCCAGGCTGTCGAGGTCGGCCAGCATCAGCTCTGTCTCGATTGTTTCAATATCCGCCAGCGGGTCGATCTTTCCCGACACATGGGTAATGTCGCCGTCCTCGAAGCAGCGCACCACATGGGCGATGGCATCCGTCTCGCGGATGTTGGCGAGGAACTGGTTGCCCAGCCCTTCGCCCTTGGAGGCCCCTTTCACCAGCCCGGCGATGTCCACGAAGGTGAGGCGCGTGGGGATGATCTGCCCCGACCCGGCAATCGCCGCCAGCACGCCAAGGCGCGGGTCCGGCACCCCCACGTCGCCGACGTTGGGTTCAATGGTGCAGAAGGGATAATTGGCCGCCTGTGCCGCGCTGGTCTGCGTCAGCGCGTTGAAGAGCGTGGACTTGCCCACATTGGGAAGGCCCACGATGCCGCATTTGAAACCCATGGCTAATCCTTCTTGTCCGTCTTGGCCGCCTCCCTGGGCGGGGGCGGATTGAGGGTGAGATGCACCCGGTTTTGAAACGTGCCCTCCTGGCCCTGGGCCAGCAGGGGTGAATGATCGGCCACCGCCGCCAGCAGCGGCTCCAGCCAGATCCGGTCGGCCTTGGCGAAATCGCTCAGCACATAATTATGCACCAGCGCCTTGTCGCCGGGATGCCCGATGCCCAGCCGCACCCGCGCATAATGCGGGCCGATATGGGCCGAGATGGAGCGGATGCCGTTATGGCCCGCCGCACCCCCGCCGAGCTTCACGCGCAGCTTGCCCGGTTCGAGGTCAAGCTCGTCGTAGAACACGATGAGCCGCGACGGATCGAGATTGAGAAAGCGCAGGGCCTCGCCCACCGCCTGCCCGCTCTCGTTCATGTAGGTCTGGGGCTTCAGCACCAGAACCTTCTCGCCCGCCAGATGCCCCTCGGACAGGGCCCCGCGATATTTGGCGCGCCAGCCGGAAAAGCCATGGCGGCGGACGATCTCGTCCACCGCCATGAAGCCGATGTTGTGCCGGTTGCCGGCATATCTGGTTCCCGGATTGCCGAGTCCCACAAAGAGATACATGCCGGTTTCTCCCGTGTGAGGAGAAGGTTACTTCTTCTTCGGGGCCGCCGCAGGCGCCGCCGCCGCACCCTTGGCCGGAGCCGCCGCAGCGCCCTTGGCGCCCGCCGCCGGAGCCGCAGCAGCCGCAGCCGCCGGCGCCTTCTGGGCCGTGGCCGGGACTTCCGCTGTCACCGCAGCCTCGGTGGTCTCGGCCTCCTGGCGCTTGGTGGTGACTGCCACCAGCGTCACGTCATCGCGCGCCGCCGAGGTGACACCCTTGGGCAGTTCGATGTCGGACAGGTGGATTGAATGGTTGATCTGCAGGCCCGACACATCGACCGTGATCTGGTCGGGGATGAAGTCGGCCGAGCACATCAGTTCCACCTCGTGGGTGGCGATGTTGAGGGTGCCGCCCGCCTTGACGCCGGCGCACACATCCTGGCCCTTGAACACCACCGGCACTTCCACCGCGATCTTGGCATCCTTGCCAAGGCGCAGGAAGTCCACGTGGATGATGAAATCCCGCACCGGCTCGAACTGGATGTCGCGCGGAATGGCACGGATCACCTTGCCCTCGACATCGAGGTCGACCAGGGTGGACAGGAAACGGCCGGTCTGAATGGCCGGCTCCAGGTCACGGTAGGAAAGCGAGATGAGCTGGGCTTCCTTCTTGTCGCCATAGACGACACCGGGAACGAGACCTTCGCGACGGACTGCGCGGGAGGCCCCCTTGCCTGCCCGGCTACGGGACGTAGCCTTGAGCTGAACGATCTTGGACATATGTCACTCCAATATGAGAACGCTCCGCCGCCCGGCCTGCCTCCAGGGGTGTCTGCCACCGGGTTGTGACGGAATGGCGGGCGTCATAGGGGATTGCCGGGCCTAACGCAACCCCCGCCCCCGGCGGGTTGGCTCAGCCCCGCCTCACAGCCCTGTGCATTGGCCGGGCCTGTCCCATGCGCCATGCTGCGCTAATATAAGTCATGAGGCTGCCCATGCACCGCCGCCGTTTCCTTGCCCTTGCCGCCGGCACCATGGCCGGTTCCGCCCTGCCGCCGCTGCGCCCCGCCGTCCGGGCCCAGCCAGCGCCGGTGCAACTGGCCGCCACGACGCGCATCCTCGACATCAACGGCAGGCCGGGCAAGGCCTATGGGCTTATGCAACCCAATGGCATGCAGGGGGTGCACGTCACAGCGGGCGACAGCTTCCGGGTCAATCTGGTCAACGTCCTGTCCGAACCCACGCTGATCCATTGGCACGGGCTGGAGCCGCCCTGGGACCAGGACGGCGTGCCCGACCTGCCGCGCCCCATGCTGCAACCGGGCGAGGCCCGCGCCTATGACTTCCCTCTCTCCCGCCCCGGCACCCATTGGATGCATGCCCACACCCTTCAGGAACAGGGCCTGCTGGCCGCCCCCCTCATCGTCCACGACCCCGCCGACCGCGGCCACGACGAACAGGAGGTGGTGATCCTGCTCCATGACTTCTCCTTCAGGACACCGGAGGAACTGCTGGCCGGGGTGACCGGCCAGGGGGCTGCATCCCCCGCCATGGATCACGGCCAGATGCCGGGCATGACGATGGGGGCCGCGCCCATGGACATGCACCACATGGACATGGGCGGCACGGGCGCCATGAAGATGGATGTGAATGACTTCCAGTTCGACGCCTATCTCGCCAATGACCGGACCCTGAACGATCCCGAGGTGGTGCCGGTGGAGAAGGTCGGCAGGGTGCGCCTGCGCCTCATCAATGGCGCCAGCGCCACGGCCTTCACGCTTGACCTGGGGAAGCTCGACGCCCACGTCATCGCCGTTGACGGCAATGACGTGATGCCGCTGCCATCGCGCCACTTCCCCTTGGCCATGGGCCAGCGCGTGGACTTCCGGCTCACCATCCCCCGGCAAGGTGGGGCCTTTCCCATCCTCGCCCGGCGCGAGGGCGCACACGAGCGGACGGGCCTCATCCTGGCTACGCCGGGTGCGGCCATCTCCCGCCTGCCGGTTTTGGGCGAGACGGAAGCCCCGGTCCTCACCCTCGCCATGGAAAAATCCCTGCGCGCCGCCGTGCCGCTGGCCGCCGCCGGGGAGGTGCTGGCCTTCGCAGCCCATCTCACCGGCAACATGGAGACCTATGACTGGGGCATGATGATTCCTGCGCCGCTGCGGGTGACAAAAGGCGCCCGCGCCACCATCACCATGCACAACATGTCCATGATGATGCATCCCATGCATCTCCACGGCCATCATTTCCAGGTCATTGCCATTGATGATCAGCCACTGGCGGGGGCGCTGCGCGACACGGTCATCGTGCCGCCCATGGCCAGGGTGACGGTTGCCTTCGACGCCGCCAATCCCGGCGGCGGCTGGCCCTTCCACTGTCACAACCTCTATCACATGGCCCGCGGCATGATGACCACCATGGCCTACGTCTGAGGGCGGCGAACCAGCCCTATTCAAACAGGCTGGAGACGCTTTCCTCGCGGCTGGTGCGGCCGATGGCTTCGCCCAGCAGGGCGGCGATGGGGATGACCCGGATATTGCGCGCCACCTTCATGGCCTCGGTCGGCTGGATCGAATCCGTGACCACCAGATACTTGAGCCTGGACGAGGTGATGCGCGCCACCGCACCGCCCGACAGAACGCCATGGGTGATATAGGCGGTGACGTCATTGGCACCCTGCGCCATCAGGGCGTCGGCGGCATTGCACAGGGTGCCGCCGGAATCCACGATGTCGTCGATGAGGATGCAGGACTTGCCCGCCACCTCGCCGATGATGTTCATGACCTCGGACTCGCCCGCCCGCTCGCGCCGCTTGTCGACGATGGCGAGCGGCGTGTTGAGCTGCTTGGCCAGCGCCCGGGCGCGCACCACGCCGCCCACGTCCGGCGACACCACCACCGTATTGGCCGTATTGTAGTGTTGCTTGATGTCGCGCACGAAGACCGGCCCGGCAAAGAGATTGTCGGTCGGGATGTCGAAGAACCCCTGGATCTGCCCGGCGTGCAGATCCATGGTCAACACCCGGTCGGCCCCGGCCCGGGTGAGGGAATGGGCCTCCAGTTGGGCGGAGATGGGGGGGGGGGAGCCCGACTCCCGGTCCGGCCGCGCAAAGCCGAAGTAGGGCATCACCGCCGTGATCCGCTTGGCCGAGGCCCGCTTCAGCGCGTCGATGATGATCAGCAGTTCCATCAGATGGTCGTTGGTGGGGAAGGAGGTGGATTGCACCACGAACATGTCCTGCCCGCGCACATTCTCCTGAATCTCGACGAAGATCTCCATGTCGTTGAAACGCTTCACCACTGCCTTGGTCATCGGCAGGTTAAGGTAGGAGCAGATCGCTTCGGCGAGCGGCCGGTTGCTGTTGCCCGATACGATTTTCATCATGGGTGTGGACTCGGCGCTGGAGAATTTGGGCAGTCCTATATCAATGACCACGCATAAGCGCAAACCCGCCCTCAGCCCTGTTCACAACCGGCCTGCCGACCGTTAACACGACGGTGATGGCCGCCCGTTGCAGCCAGAGACCGGCTGCGCCATTCTGCCTCCGCAGTCATGGGAGAATGTCATGCCCCACCCTGTGCCCACAACCCGGCCCCGGCGCATAATCGCAGGTTGTGCCATGGGCTTCGGGCTGCTCACCATCCTGTCCGGGGGCCGCGCCCTCTTCGCCGGGGCGGACATGGGCCAGGTCGTGCCCTTCGTCCTCTGGTTCAACTTCCTCGCCGGTTTTGCCTATGTGGCGGCGGGCCTTGCCCTGTGGCGCGGGCTGTCCTGGGGCCTGCCTCTGGCCGTCGTCATCGCCGCCGCCACCGCCCTGGTTTTCGCCGCCTTCGGCTGGCATGTGGCGCAGGGCGGCACCTATGAAATGCGCACCGTCTGGGCCATGACCCTGCGCACCGGCTTCTGGGTGGTGGCCGCCCTCTGGCTCATGCGGCGAGCGAAACCCTAGAGCCTGCTGTTTTTTGACGGAATCTGGGATTCCCAAATCAGTGTAGTTCTGATTCAAGCTTCATGCTGGGCAGCGAGG
>CALMUW010000070.1 GCA_937872985.1 uncultured Alphaproteobacteria bacterium | reverse complement strand
GGGGGGGGGGGGGGGTGGCGGGGGGGGGCGGGCCCCCTCCCCGCGGCCGCCCCCCCCCCCCCGCCGCCGTGCGCGGGGGGGGAGGGCCAAGCCCCGCCACTATTATGCCATGCCCTATGAGCGGCATTATATCTGGGGGGCCACGGCGGGCATGTTGCGCGCCCTTTACCTCCGCCTCTATGGTGACGGACCATGACCCAGACCCTGCCCTCGCTGGCCCATGAGGCGTGGCTCAACGAGCCGCGGCTGCAACGGCTGCTCGCGGTGCTGGCGGCCACGGGCGGCGAAGGCCGGGTGGCCGGGGGCGCGGTGCGCAATGCGCTGCTGGGCGTGGCCATCGCCGACCTTGACATTGCCACCACGCTGACGCCGCAGCAGGTGATGCTGGCCTGCCGGGCGGCGGGCTTCGCGGTCCATCCCACCGGCATCGACCATGGCACGGTGACGGTGGTGGTGGCGCACCAGCCCTTCGAGGTGACAAGCCTCAGGCAGGATGTGGCGACCGATGGCCGCCATGCCGAGGTGGCCTTCACCTCGGACTGGATGACGGATGCACTGCGCCGCGACTTCACCATGAATGCGCTCTACTGTGATGCGCGGGGAAAATTATACGATTATACAAACGGTTATCGCGATCTTCTGGCACGAAGAATCATCTTTGTCGGGGACGCGGCGGCGCGCATCCGCGAGGATTATCTGCGCATCCTGCGCTTCTTCCGCTTTCAGGCGCGCTTCGGCGAAGGGGCGCCGGACGAGCGCGGACTGGCGGCCTGCGTGGCGCTGAAAGGCGGGCTGGCGCACCTCTCGGCGGAGCGGCTGCGCCAGGAGCTGCTGAAGCTGCTGGAGGCGCCGGGCGCGGTGCCCACGCTGGAGGTCATGGCGGCGCAGGGCATCCTCGGCGAGATTCTACCGTTCACGGAGCAATTTGCCGTCATCGAGCGCCTGCCGCGCGACGGCATTTTACGGCTCGCCGTGCTGGCGGCTGAGCCGGGGACGCTGAAGGCGCGGTTCAGATTGGCCAATGGGGAAGCGGCGCGCATTGCCGAGGCCCTCGCCATGCCCGACGTGGACCCCGGCATGAGCGAGCATGAGCGGCGCGTCACGGTCTATCGCCATGGCGCGCAGGCCTGGGAAGATGCGGTGCATATTTCCTGGGCGCTGTCGGGCGACCGGCTGGACGATCCGCAGTGGCAGGCCTTGTGCGATGTGCCGGAGCATTGGGCGGTGCCGCGCCTGCCGGTGACGGGACAGGATCTGGTGGGTCTGGGCATTCCGCCGGGGCCGCTGATGGGCCGGACGCTGCGGCGGCTGGAGCAGCACTGGCTCGATCATGATTTTGCGCCGACGCGGCGCGAGTTGCTGGCTTTGGCAAAGGAGCAGGGACATGGTTGATCTCATTGTCATGAAAACCAAGGGCAAGGATGCCCCGGTGATGGAGCAGGCTGTGCCCGCCCCCGAAAAGCTCATTTCCGGCACGGCGAAGACCAGGACCTGGAACCACTTCACCGGCGAGGACGAGCGGCTCTATTGCGGCATCTGGCAATCGGGCAAGGGCAAGGTGAAGGTTTCCTACGACGAGTGGGAGTTTTGCCACATCATCTCTGGTGAGGCGGAACTGACCAACGAGGACGGCAAGAGCTGGCGCTTCCGCAAGGGCGACGCCTTCATCATCCCCGCCGGTTTCAAGGGCACCTGGGAGACGAAAAAGAAGGTGAGGAAACATTATGTCATCCTGCTGCCCAAGGGCTGAGGCATGAGGTCGGTCCTGATCACCGGAGCGGCGCGGCGCATCGGCCGCCAGATGGCGCTCGACCTTGCCGCCGACGGCTGGGACGTGGCGGTGCATTGCCATAGCTCATGCGCCGATGGCGACGCGGTGGCGGCGGCCATTCGCGCGCTGGGCCGCAGGAGTGTGGTGGTGACGGGCGACCTGGCCGATCCGGCCACGCCGGAGCGTCTGGTGGCGCAGGCGGCAGAGGCGCTGCACGGCCTCACCTGTCTCATCAACAATGCCTCGGTGTTCGAGCCGGACGAGGTGGGGCAGATTTCCCTTGAGAGCTGGGCGCGCCACCAGGACATCAACCTGCGGGCCCCGGTGATGCTGGCCCAGGCCTTTGCCCGGCAGTTGCCGCAGGGCGAGGACGGCACCATCATCAACATCATCGACCAGCGGGTGTGGAAGCTGAACCCGCAGTTCTTTTCCTACACCACGTCCAAGTCCGGCCTGTGGACGGCAACCCGGACGCTGGCGCAGGCGCTGGCCCCGCGCATCCGGGTCAATGCCATCGGCCCCGGCCCCGCCCTGCCGTCGCCGCGCATGGATGAGGCGGAATTCCGCAAGCAGGCGGGCCTGACCCTGCTACAGCGGGGCACATCGCCCGCCGAGATTTCGGCGGCGGTGAAATTTATCATCGCGCAGCCTGCCATGACCGGCCAGATGATCGCGCTCGACGGCGGGCAGCATCTGTCGTGGCAGACGCCGGATGTGACGGAGGTGAAGGAATGACCCGCAAACCGATGATCGGCCATCATGTGTCGAGTGCCGCCAAGGGCCTGCGCCATGTCTTCGTGCGCGACCTGTCGGTGATGGCGACACTGGGCATTCACGAACACGAGAAGCTGAAGGCGCAGCGGATCATCGTCAACATCGACCTCTCGGTGGTCGAGGGCACCCACCCGGCGGCGGATACGATCGACAGCGTGGTGTCCTATGAAATCGTGGTGAAGAAGGTTGAAGCCATGGTGGCCGAGGGCCATGTCAATCTGGTGGAGACGCTGGCCGAGAAGATCGCCGCCGCCTGCCTCAAGGACCGGCGCGTGGTGGCGGCCCGGGTGCGCATCGAGAAGCCCGACATCATTGCCAATGCGCGCAGCGTCGGAATCGAGATCGAGCGGGTGAAGACGCGCAGAAGCTGATGACGACTGACGACAGGACTGACGGGCCGGAGTGCGGGCTGGAGGGTGCCGCGCTGATCGGCGATTTCGTGACGCGGCTGCCGGGCAAGCCCGGCGTCTATCGCATGATCGATGACAAGGGTGACGTCATCTATGTGGGCAAGGCGCGCAACCTGAAAAGCCGCGTGGCGAACTATGCGCGCGGGCAGGGCCACAACAACCGCATCGCGCTGATGATCGCGCTCACCCGCAACATGGAGTTCGTCACCACCACCACCGAGGCCGAAGCCCTGTTGCTGGAGGCCAATCTCATCAAGAAGCTGAAGCCGCGCTTCAACGTCATCCTGCGCGACGACAAGAGCTTCCCCTATATCCTCATCGCCAAGGACCATGCGGTGGCGCAACTGGCCAAGCACCGGGGCGCGCGCAACCGCAAGGGCGATTACTACGGGCCCTTCGCCTCGGCGGGGGCGGTCAATCAGGCGATCAACACCCTGCAGAAGGCCTTTCTGCTGCGGTCCTGTTCCGATGCCATTTACGCCAACCGCAAGCGGCCCTGCCTGCTGCACCAGATCAAGCGCTGTTCGGCCCCCTGCGTGGGGCTGATTGCGCCGGACGACTATGCGGCGTTGGTGGCGCAGGCCGAGGATTTTCTGGAGAATCGCAGCCAGGCGGTGAAGGCGGAACTGGCGCGCGCCATGGAACAGGCCTCGGAGGCCATGGACTATGAACGGGCGGCGCGGTTGCGCGACCGCATTCAGGCCATGAGCTTCGTGAGCCAGCATCAGGGCATCAATCCGCAGGGGGTGGCGGAGGCGGATGTTTTCGCCCTGGCCCAGGAGGGCGGCCAGTTCTGCGTGCAGGTGTTCTTCTTCCGGGCCGGACAGAACTGGGGCAACCGCGCCTATTTCCCGCGTGCCGACAAGAGCCTGGCCGAGGCCGAGGTGCTGCAAAGCTTCGTCGGCCAGTTCTATGACGGCAAGCCGGTGCCGAAGCTGGTGCTGCTGTCGCATGCGGTGGAGGACATGGATGTGCTGTCCGAGGCCCTGTCGGCACAGGCCGGCTTCCGGGTGGAGGTGGCGGCACCGCAGCGCGGCGAGAAGCGGATGCTGGTGGACCATGCGCTGACCAATGCGCGCGAGGCCAATGGCCGGCGGCTGGCCGAGACGACCTCGCAGGCGAAGCTCCTGGCGGGGGTGCGCGAGGTTTTCGGGCTGGAGGACACGCCCCAGCGCATCGAGGTCTATGACAATTCCCACATTCAGGGTGCCCATGCCGTGGGGGCCATGATCGTGGCGGGGCCGGAGGGCTTCGAGAAGGGCGAATATCGCAAGTTCAACATCCGGGGTGAGGAGATCGCGGCGGGCGACGACTTCGCCATGATGCGCGAGGTGCTGACCCGGCGCTTCGCGCGGCTCCTGAAGGAGGAGGGCGAGGGCACCGGCGCGGGCAGGTGGCCTGATCTGGTGCTGATCGACGGCGGGCAGGGCCAGCTTTCGGCGGCGCGGACGGCGCTGGCGGAACTCGGGGTGGAGGACGTGGTGCTGGCGGGCGTGGCCAAGGGGCCGGACCGGGACGCGGGCCGGGAACATTTCCATATGGCGGGGCGGCCCTCCTTCATGCTCGAGGCGCGCGACCCCGTGCTCTATTACATCCAGAGGCTGCGCGACGAGGCCCACCGCTTCGTCATCGGCAGCCACCGGGCGCGCCGCAGCCGCGCCATCGGGCAAAATCCGCTGGACGAGATTCCCGGCATCGGCCCGACGCGCAAGAAGGCCTTGCTCCAGAGCTTCGGATCGGCGAAAGCTGTGGCCCGCGCCAGTGCCGCCGACCTTGCCGCCGTGGCGGGGGTGAGCCGCGGCCTGGCGCAGGCGATCTATGATCACTTCCATGCGGGAGACGCTTGAGGGTTATGAGTTCGGGGCGCTCACATGAACCGGTGGCCTTTTCCAAGGTCTGGAACCTGCCGAACATCCTGACCTATGGCCGCATTGCCGCCGTGCCGCTGGTGGCGGGCTTGCTCATGTGGGGCGGCAATGGCGCGCGCTGGCTGGCGCTGGCCATCTATATCGTCGCCGCCATCACCGATTTTCTCGACGGCTATCTGGCCCGCCTGTGGCAGCAGCAATCGGCGCTGGGCCGCATGCTCGACCCCATCGCCGACAAGGTGCTGGTGTCGGTGGTGCTGCTGGTGCTGTCGGCGGACGGCATTCTCTTCGGCGGCCACATCTGGGCGGCCATCATCATTCTGGCGCGCGAGGTGCTGGTGTCGGGCCTGCGCGAATTCCTCGGCGAGTTGCAGGTGTCGGTGCCGGTGACGCAGATTGCCAAATGGAAGACCACGGTGCAGTTGATCGCCATCGGCTTCCTCATCGCCGGGCCGGCGGGCGACCAGATCGTGCCGGTGGTGACGCGGCTGGGCATCATCGGGCTGTGGGTGGCGGCGGCGCTGACGCTCTACACGGGTTATGATTACTTCCGGGCGGGCATCCGCCATGTGGTGGACTGAATGAAGGTTCTGTATTTCGCACGGTTTCGTCAGGCGCTGGGCCGGGGGGGCGATGACATCGCGGTGCCCGCAGGGGTGACCACGGTGCGCGGGCTGCTCGATCATCTCAAGGCAACCGACGCGGGCTGTGCCGCGGCCTTTGCCGATGCGCGCCTGATCCGCGTGGCGGTGGACCAGACCCATGCCAGCCTGGAGACGGACATTGCCGGGGCGCGCGAGGTTGCCTTCTTTCCGCCGGTCACGGGCGGCTGAGTGCCGGGTTTGGCGCGACCGACGGTTTCGCATATGATGGGCGGCCTTGGCCCGGCTGCGGGCCGCTGATTTCTGGAGTGCCATGACCGACGCCCCGCCCCCCCGCACCCTGTCTGATGCCGAGGCCACGGCGCTGATCGAACTCCTGTTCTTCGCCTATCGTGATTTTGTGTCCGATCCCGATGAGATCCTGGCCGGTCAGAGCTTTGGCCGGGCCCATCACCGGGTCATTCATTTCGTCGGCCGCGACCCCGGCATGACGGTGGCGCAACTGCTCGACATCCTGCGCATCACCAAGCAGAGCCTGGGCCGGGTGCTGAAGGAATTGATCAGCAAGGGCTATATCTACCAGCGCGAGGGCGAGGCCGACCGGCGCCAGCGCCTGTTGCATCTCAGCGACAGGGGCGAGGCCCTGCGCCAGCAACTGCTGGTGCCGCAGATGGCGCGGGTGCGGCGCGCCATGACGGAAGTGGCGGCCCTGTCCGAGCCGCGCTTCCGCGACATGCTGTTCCACATGATCAGCCTGGAAAATCGCGATGATGTGCGGCTCTGGCTGAAACGCGCGGGGCAGGGCAGCGAGCACGGCTGATGGAACAGGCCTTCCACATTCTGGTGGTGGATGATGACCGGCGCATCCGCGAGCTGCTGCGCTCCTATCTCATGGATAATGGCTATCGTGTCACCTCGGCGGCCAGTGCGGCGGAGGCGCGCGAGCGCATGCGCGGGCTGGCCTTCGATCTCATCGTCCTTGACGTGATGATGCCGGGAGAAAGCGGCGTGGCGCTGGCGACCGCGCTGCGCCAGACGCGACAGGAGATGCCCATCCTCATGCTGTCGGCGCTGGCCGAAACCCGGGACCGCATTGCCGGGCTGGCGGCGGGCAGCGACGACTACCTGAGCAAACCCTTCGAGCCGCGCGAATTGCTGCTGCGCATCCAGAGTCTGCTGAAGCGGGCAAGGCCCCAGACCGAGGAACCGCGCGAGGTGGTGTTCGGCGGCTTCGTGTTCAACCTGCAGCGCGGCGATCTGGCCCGCGACGGCGTGCCGGTGCGGCTGACCACGCGCGAGCGCGACATGCTGCGGCTTCTGGCGAAGCGGGCGGGCCAGCCCCTGTCGCGGCAGGACCTGGCACCCCCCGGCCAGGAGGACAGCGCGCGCGGTGTCGACGTGCAGATCAATCGCCTGCGCCAGAAGATCGAGGACGATCCGGCCAACCCGATATTTCTGCAGACGGTGCGCGGGGCGGGCTATGCGCTGCATGTGGACGAGAGCCGGGCATGAACACTCCAGTGCCGCGCGGCGGGCTCTATTACCGCTTCAACCGCTTTCTCGAACGGCATCTTCCGGCCCGGCTCTACGCCCGCTCACTGATCATCGTCATTGCTCCGCTGGTGGTGCTCCAGACCATCATGGGCGGCATCATCCTCGATCGGCACTGGGATAATGTCACCAAGGTGCTGGGGCGCTCGCTGGCGCGCGAGATCGGCCTTCTGACCGAACTCTATGACAAGTCTGACAAGAGCGAGACGGCGCTACAGACCATCGAATATACCGCCAACCACCGGCTGAACCTGACGCTGGACATCATCCGCAATGGCACATTGCCGCCGCCCATCAGCCGGGTGTTCTATTCCCTGGTGGACGACAAGCTCACCAAATATCTGGAGCGCGAAACCGGCAAGCCCTTCTGGATCGACAGTTCGGCCGATGACGGCAAGGTGGACGTGCGGGTGGAGGTGGAGAAGGGCCTGATCTTCCGCATCCTCGCCGACGACGAGCGCGCCTATGCCACCGGCACGCATTGGCTGTTGCTGTCCATGCTGTTCTCTACCCTGCTTCTGGGTCTGGTGGCGGCGCTCTTCATGCGCAACCAGGTGCGGCCCATCGTCGATCTGGCGCGCGCGGCGCAGGACTTTGGCCTGGGGCGCGACACCGATGAGTTCCGGCCACGGGGCGCGGCGGAGGTGCGCCAGGCGGGCGAGGCTTTCCTGGACATGAAACGGCGCATCGCCCGCCATGTGGAGCAGCGCACGGCCATGCTGGCGGGGGTGAGCCACGACCTCCGCACCATCCTCACCCGCTTCAAGCTGGAACTGGCGGTGCTGGGCGACAGCCCCAAGGTCAAGCCGCTGCAGGATGACGTGCGCGAGATGCAGCACATGCTGGAGGCCTATCTTGCCTTCGTGCGCGGCGACGAGGGCGAGCAGGCCGTGGCCACCAATGTGGTGGAACTGGCGGCGGAGGTGGCGCAGGCCATGAGCCGCAGCGGCACGGGTGTGACGGTGATGGAGGTGCCGTCCTTGCCGGTGCGGCTTCGGCCCCATTCCTTCCGGCGGCTTCTGGCCAATGTGCTGGCCAATGCGCTGCGCCATGGCAAGCGCGTGGTGCTTTCGGGTGAATTGCGCGACGGACGCCTGTGGCTGCATGTGGATGACGACGGGCCGGGCATTGCGCCGGAGAGCCGCGAGGAGGTGTTCAAGCCCTTCGTGCGGCTGGACACGGCGCGCAATCTCGACGCCACGGGATCCGGCCTCGGGCTGTCCATCGCGCTTGACATCGCCCATGCCCATGGCGGCGACATCCTGCTGGATGACAGCCCGCTGGGCGGGCTCAGAGCCACCATCAAGATTCCCGTCTGAACCGGAAAGGTCAGAACAACTTGCCGCCGTTGGGGACGGGGTGGGTGACGGCGACCAGCACCACGCCGCCCTGTTCATCGGGGAAGCCGAGGGTCAGCACCTCCGACATGAAGGGGCCGATCTGGCGCGGCGGAAAGTTCACCACCGCCGCCACCTGACGGCCCATGAGGTCGTCCGCCGCATAGTGCTTGGTGATCTGGGCCGAGGATTTTTTCACGCCGATGGCGGGACCGAAATCGATCTTCAGCTTGAAGGCGGGTTTGCGCGCCTCGGGGAAGGGCAGAACCTCGACGATGGTGCCGATGCGGATGTCAACCTTGTCGAAATCGGCGAAGCTGATGGGGGTCACTTGGCCAATTCCCTGGAGCGGGCGCAGGCGGCGGCCACGGCCTCGGTCAAAAGCGGCTTCAGTCCCGTGTCGGCCATGAGCACCTGCAGGGCGGCATGGGTGGTGCCCTTGGGCGAGGTCACGTTCTGGCGCAGGGTGGCGGCGTCGGTGCCGGTGACCCGCATCAATTCGCCCGCCCCGGCCACCGTGGCGCGCGCCAGCTTTTCGGCAATGTCGGGCGGCAGGCCCTGTTTCTCGCCCGCCGCGGCCAGACATTCCGTGAGATAGAAGACATAGGCCGGGCCGGAACCCGAAACCGCCGTGGCGGCGTCGATGAGGCTTTCGTCGCCCACAGTGACCACCTCGCCGATGGCGGAGAGCAGGCCCTCGGCCAGCCGCACCTGCGCCGGGGTCACCTCCGGGCTGGCCGCCATGGCGGTGATGCCGCGGCCCACGGCGGCGGGGGTGTTGGGGATGGTGCGGATGATGGCGACGCCTTCGGCAAAGTGCCGGGCGATGCCGGCGATGGTCTTGCCCGCGACGACGGAGAGAATGAGTGTGCCAGCACGCGCCATGGGGGCCACGGGAGGCAGAACCTCGTCCATGACCTGCGGCTTCACCGCGATGAGAATGACCTCGGCATCCCTGATGCTGGCGGCGTCGGGATTGAGCCTGAAGCCATAACGCTCCTGCAAGGACAGAAGCGCCTCCGCGGGCTGCGGTTCCAGCACCGCCACGCGTGCGGCGTCGACGCCGCCGGCCAGCCAGCCTTCCAGCATGGCGCCGCCCATCTTGCCTGCTCCCAGCAGCACAAGCGTGCCCGAGATTTTCATGGCGGACATGGCTCAGGCCTCGCCCATGGTGTCAAACAGCGCGCCGGCCATGGCGTCCTCGGCGGTCTTGCCGGCCCAGACGACGAATTGCAGGGCGGGGAAATAGACCTCGCAGGCAGCAAGGCCGGTGCGGATCATGGCTTCGCACTGGGCATCATTGGCAATGGCGCCGCCCGCCAGCGTCAGGCTGTGGCGATAGATGACGCTGCCGTCGGCCCAGAGGTCGAAGTGTCCGGCGTGCAGCCGCGCATTGACCAGCGCCAGCAGGCGGGTCACCTCGGCGCGATGTTTGTCCGGCACCTTGATGTCGTAGGAGCAGGCGAGGTGCAGCGATTCCAGATCGTCATGCCAGTTGAGCGACAGGAAAAGATCATTCCAGGCGCTGGCCACCCGCATGTTCACTTCATGATCGTTGGTGCGGTCCACCGGCCAGTCACGGCGCTCGGCCAGACGTTCCACCCGGTCGAGGGGATTTGCGTAGTCACTTTCCTGTGCGAGAGCCGCGCCCATTTCAATCCTCTGCCAACGGACGAATCGCCGTGGCTCATGCGAGGAAAATGACGGCGCGATTGAGTCGCAGCAACGGCGCAACTGATTCCTCCACATCAAAAGTTGTGAAGGACAATCACGTTGGACCGCCTGCCAGCGTGTCAGGCCTTGTCGGAGAGGCGCTGTTCCAATGCGTCGAGGCGCTGCGCCAGGGCTTCGTTTTCGGCGCGCGCCTTCTCGGCCATGTCGCGCACCACGTCGAAGTCCTCGCGCTTCACGACATTGAGATTGTTGAGCACGCGCTCCACCTGGGCCTGAACCAGCGTATCGATCTCGCGGCGGAAGCCCTGGGCCACGCCGGAAGCATTGGACATCATCTTGGCGATTTCGTCGAAGAAACGGGATGAATTCTGGGTCATGGCAAATCCTCAGGGCTGCGGGCCTCGCGTTCCCCCTAGCTAGGGCGGAGGCCCGCCACATTCAAGGGGCAAGCAGGGCGCGTGGTAAAGCGCGCGTCTGGACAGCAAGGGCGTTCCGGGGCAGGAAGGCGGAATGATTGCCGGTCTTGCTTTCCCCAATGTCGATCCTGTGGCCTTTTCCATCGGCCCGTTTGCGGTGCGCTGGTATGCGCTGGCCTATATCGCCGCCTTCATCTTCGCCAACTGGTACATGAAGAAGCTGGTGACGACGCCGAAGCTGTGGCGTGGCCGGAAGCCGACGCTCACCACGGAGCAGGTGGACGATCTCTTCTTCTGGACCATGCTGGGCGTCATCCTGGGCGGCCGGCTGGGCTATGTCATCTTCTATGAACCGGCGCGCTTCCTTGCCCAGCCCGTCGACATCCTCAAGACCTGGGATGGCGGCATGTCCTTTCATGGCGGCTTCCTCGGCGTGGTGGTGGCCTGTCTCCTCTGGGGCTGGCGGCGCGGCGTGGGGCTGGACCGGCTGCTCGATCTCGGTGCGGCCTCGGTGCCGGTGGGCCTGGGATTTGGGCGGCTGGCCAATTTCATCAACGGCGAATTGTTCGGCCGGGTGACCGATGTGCCCTGGGGCATGGTGTTTCCGGGTGAGACGCTGGCCCGCCACCCGAGCCAACTCTACGAGATGGTGCTGGAGGGGATCGTGCTGTTCATCGCCGTCACCATCGCGGTGTGGCGGCATGGCGCCCTGGCCAGGGCGGGGCGGGCGTCGGGCATTTTCGCCACCGGCTATGCCCTGTCGCGCATCGCGGTGGAGACGGTGCGCGAGCCTGATGCCTTTCTCGGCACCTTCGGCGGTTTCCTGACCATGGGCATGATCCTGTCGCTGCCGCTGCTGGCGGTGGGCCTGTGGCTTCTGTGGCGGTCGGGCCGGGCGGCATGACGCCCCTCGGCCAGATCATCCGCGAGATGATTATGAGCGACGGCCCCATGGGCCTTGACCGGTTCATGACGCTGGCCCTGGGCCACCCGCACCACGGCTATTACATCACCCGCGACCCCCTGGGCCGGGCGGGCGACTTCACCACGGCGCCGGAGATTTCACAGGTCTTCGGCGAATTGATCGGCATCTGGGCGGTGGCGCAGTGGCAGGCCATGGGCGAACCCGCGTCCTTCCTGCTGGTGGAAATGGGGCCAGGCCGGGGCACGCTGATGGCCGACCTGCTGCGGGCGGCCCAGGTGCGGCCCCGGTTCGGCGCGGCGGCCCGGCTGCACCTGATCGAGACCAGCCCGGTGCTGCGCGCGGCCCAGGCCGAACGGCTGGGGCCGGGGGCGACATGGCATTTCAACCTGGAAAGCCTGCCTGCCGGTCCGGCCCTGATCGTCGCCAATGAATTCTTCGATGCCCTGCCCATCCGCCAGTTCGAAGCGCGCGGCGGACACTGGTTCGAGCGGCTGGTGGGGCTTGCGGGCGAAGGCTTCAGGCTCGGCCTGTCGCCCCGGCCAGTGCGGCTGGGGGTGCCGGCGGAGGAGGGGGCGGTGATGGAAACGGCACCGGAGCGCGAGGCCGTGGCCGAGGCTCTGGGCCATCGCCTGGCGGCTCAGGGCGGTGCGGCCCTGATCATCGACTATGGCCACGGCCAGACCGCGCCGGGCGATACCTTGCAGGCCATGCGCGCCCATGGCTTTGCCGCCGTGCTGGCGCATCCGGGCGAGGCCGACATCACCGCGCATGTGGATTTCGAGCAGTTGGGCCATGCCTTTCGCCGCGGCGGGGCCATGGTGCCCGCCCTCATGACACAAGGAGACTTTCTGGCGGCCATGGGCCTGGCCCAGCGGGTGGAGAAGCTTGCCGGTCAGCTTGCCGGGGCGGATAGGGAAAACTTCCTCATTGGTGCAAAGCGGCTTGCCGAAGCGGGCCAAATGGGTTCACTGTTCAAGGTCATGACGGCTCACGCTCCCGGCGAACCCGCGCCCTATCCCTTCGGTGCGCCATGATCACCACACCGCTGCTCACCCACAAGGGCATGACCCACGGGTTCTTCACCCGTGAGGGCGGGGTGTCCTCCGGGCTTTTCGCCTCGCTCAATTGCGGGCTGGGGTCGGGCGATGATCCAACCCTGGTGGCGGAAAACCGGGGCCGGGTGGTGCAGGCCCTGAAGGCCGCCGATCTGGTCACCGCCTTTCAGGTGCACAGCGCCGAGGTGGCGGTGGTGGACCGGCCCTGGACGACCGACCAGCGCCCGCGGGTCGACGGGCTGGTGACCAACATGCCGGGACTGGCGCTGGGGGTGCTGACGGCGGATTGCGGCCCCTTGCTCTTTGCCGATCCGGCGGCGCGGGTGGTGGGCGCGGCCCATGCCGGCTGGAAGGGGGCGCTGGCTGGCATCGCCGAGGCCACGGTTCTGGCCATGGAAAAACTGGGGGCGAAGCGCGACAATATTGCCGCCGTGCTGGGGCCCACCATTTCAGCGCGCAATTATGAGGTGAGCCGCGATTTCCTGACCACCTTCCTGGAAGTCCATCCCGACAATGAACGCTTCTTCACCGCCGCCGTGCGGGCCGGGCATTTCATGTTCGACCTGCCCGCCTATCTGATGGCGCGGCTGGGAGCCATGGGGGTGGAGCGCATCAAGAACCTCGACCTCTGCACCTATCAGCACGAGCGCTGGTTCTTCTCCTATCGCCGCACCACCCACAAGCACGAGGCCGACTATGGACGGCAGGTGTCGGCCATTGCGCTGATGCCGTGAGCGCCACGCCATGGACATGATTGTGGGGTGAAACGGGGTCATGGCCTGGGCTTTGCGTATTTTGCCGTTTGTCCTGATGCTGGCGCTTGCCGGCTGCACCTCGGCCATCCTGCCCTTTGCCAAGGACCAGCCCCTGTCCGGCGATGCGGGGAAGATCGTGGCCCCGCCCTGGGAGGCCATGGTCAAGGCCGGGCCGGATGCGGGCAAGGACATTGATCTTGAAACCCTGAACGGACCCATGGCTGCCGCGCCGCCCCCGGTGGCCGCGCCGGACACGCCGGTGGCCGCGCCGGAGACGCCGCCGGTGGTGGAGGCCGATGCCGTGCCTGCGCCCGCGCCCAGGGCCAAGCCGGACAAGAACGCGGTGGAGATCAAGGCCGTGGCGGTGGTGGCGGTGAGGGGCGACGGGCCCAGGCAGAATCAGGAGCTGACCACGGCCATGCGCAAGGTCTTGCGCGATGCGGGCTGGCCGGTGCTCACGGCCCCGCGCAAGGACGCGCTGACGGTGCGCGGGCGGGTGAAGATCGCTCCCGGCAGCGGCGGCAAGGACATGGTGAGCATCGTCTGGAAGGTGGAACGCCCGGACGGCGGCGCGCTCGGCGACATTTCCCAGAATAATGATGTGCCCGCAGGCAGCCTGGCCCAAGGCTGGGGCGAGACGGCAGGCTATGCCGCCCAGGCCGCCGCTGACGGGATTTTCCAGATCGTGCAGAAGGCGCGTTAGGGCAACCTGACTTTTGCTGGAAAATGCAAAGGTCAGAAAAGTTGCTCGCCATCAATGAGTCAGAGCGGCGGCTTTGCGCCATCAAAGCCAAAACCGCTTTAGAGCTTGCTGTTTTCATACGGAAGCATAGCCTGAGTTTTTCAGGTAGTTTGCGCATTCGTTTGGGCTGAAGAGA
>CALMUW010000069.1 GCA_937872985.1 uncultured Alphaproteobacteria bacterium | reverse complement strand
GGGCCGTTTCCCGCCGCTGGCAGGTCTGGCGGCGGAGGAACAGCCGCTGCTCGCCGCGCAGGCGCGGGTTTTGCCCCTGCCTGCGGGCAGCCGCCTCTTCGGACCCGGTGATGCGCCCGCCGCCATGCTGCTGGTGCTGAAGGGCCGGGCCCGCGTCACGCACATGTCGGAGCAGGGGCGGGAACTGGTGCTCTACCGGCTGGAACCGGGCGAAAGCTGTGTCCTCACCACCGCCTGCCTGCTGGCGGGCGAGGACTATATGGCCACTGGCCTCGCCGAGACCGAAGTGCAGGCGCTGGCCATTCCCCGTGCCCTCTTTGCCGAACTGCTGGCGCGCTCTGCCGCCTTCCGCGATTTTGTCTTCACCGCGCTGTCGCGCCGCATGACCGGCATTTTCCGCTCCATCGCCGATGTCGCCTTCGCCCGCCTCGATGTCCGTCTGGCCGAACGCCTGCTGGCGCTGGCAGGCGCGGGGGCAGAGATCGCCACCACCCACCAGCGCCTTGCGGCCGAACTGGGCTCGGCCCGCGAGGTCATCTCGCGCCAGCTCACCCGCTTCGAGGGCCAGGGCTGGCTCGCCGTCCGGCGAGGCCGTATCAGCCTCGTCAACCGCGCTGCCCTGGCGCGGCTGGCGTCGGGGCGTTGACATGTTCGGTGACTTGGTCACAGACTCCGGCCCGGGGGAGTCGCTATTTTCGCGCCATTCCAACCAAGGAGGCACTTCATGACACCCAACGTCGGCGGCGCAGACCGCATCATCCGCATCATCCTCGGCGTGGTTCTGCTCGCCCTGGTCTTCCTGTCGCCCGCCACGCTGGGCGGCGGCGCCCTCTATTGGGTCGCCCTCATCGCCGGTCTTGCCATGCTGCTCACCGGCCTGTTCCGCTTCTGCGGCCTCTATGCCCTGCTCGGCATCAACACCTGCCCGACCAAGTAGGCTGTCCTGCTCTCTGCCGCCCCGGATCCCGGGTCCGGGGCGGTCCATATTCGAAACAGTTGAAATACCTCTCCGGCAATGGCAAAAGGCGCCGCCATTTCCGAGGAACACCTTAATATGCGCCCCTATCAATTGACCGCCGATTATTCCGTTTCCGGCCAGATCAAGCCCGCCGATGTCGCCGGCCTTGCCGCCATGGGCTACAAGTCCATCATCTGCAACCGCCCGGAC
Organism: uncultured Alphaproteobacteria bacterium; assembly: GCA_937872985.1. Lineage (GTDB taxonomy): Bacteria > Pseudomonadota > Alphaproteobacteria > Rhizobiales > Aestuariivirgaceae > Aestuariivirga. The sequence continues at coordinate 41,743 of CALMUW010000069.1, read as the reverse complement.
AACGAGGGCTTCTTCCAGCCCGTCTATGCCGACATTGAAAAGGCCGCGAAGGAGGCAGGGCTGGAATGCCGCTTCATTCCCCTGGGCCGCCCCATGACCGGCGATCCCCTGGGCGACACCATCAAGGCCATCAAGGAAATGCCCAAGCCCATCCTGGCCTACTGCGCCTCGGGCAACCGCTCGCAGCAGCTTTTCATGGCGGCCAGCCGCGGCCGCTGACCCTTTGGCGAAAGCGCCATGGCCGGGCTATGACTGGCCGGAACCGATTCGCGGATGTGACTCATGCTGGAAGGCTTATTCTCAAGTGAGGCCCTGGTCGCCCTCGGCCAGGTGATCATGATCGACCTGGTGCTCGCCGGTGACAATGCCATTGTCATCGGGCTGGCCGCTGCCGGCCTGCCCCGGGAGCAGCGCACCAAGGCCATCCTCATCGGCATTCTCGCCGCCACGGTGCTGCGCATTCTCTTTGCCGCCGTCACCACCCAGCTTCTGCAAATCCTCGGCCTTCTGCTCATGGGAGGCATTCTGCTGCTCTGGGTGGCGTGGAAAATGTGGCGCGAGCTGCGCGACGGTGACAGCGATGAGACCGAGGCGCTGGAAGCCATCACCGACACCGACCTCAACGCCGACCAGACGGTGGCGGGCAAGGCACCGCGCAAGACCCTCTCTCAGGCCGTCACCCAGATCGTGGTGGCCGACATCTCCATGTCGCTCGACAACGTGCTGGCGGTGGCCGGCGCGGCCCGCGAGCACCCGACCGTGCTCATCCTTGGCCTCACGCTGTCCATCGCGCTCATGGGCCTTGCCGCCTCATTCATTGCCAGGCTGCTGCAGAAGTATCGCTGGCTGGCCTATGTCGGGCTGCTCATCATTCTCTATGTGGCGTTGAAGATGATCTACGAGGGCGCCCATGAGGTCTGGCCGGCACTCGCCCTGTGACCGCCCCATGCATTGACAGCGCAAAGGTCATTTGCGAGGGTCGCGCGCTGCGGTCATCGGTGATGGGAAACGCATGGCGCACATTCTGAAGGGCATGGAAGTCCAGTCGGCATTGAACCGCTGCCGCGGCTGCGCCGTGCGCAACCGCGCCGTCTGCGGCGCCATGAACGAAGACCAGATTCAGGCGCTGAACAGCATTGCCCGCACCAGGCTGGTGCAGGCCGGTCAGGTCATCATGTCCGACCAGGAACCCGCCACCTTCTTCGCCAACATCATCTCCGGCACCGTCAAGCTCATCAAGAACACGCCCGATGGCCGCCAGCAGATCGTCGGCCTGCTCTTCGCGCCGGATTTCCTCGGGCGCGCCTTCTCGCGCAACAATCCCTATTTTGCCGAGGCGGCCACCGACGTGGAAATCTGCATGTTCCCCAACGCCGCCTTTGAAAAGCTGGTAGAGGCCAATCCCGATCTCCAGCACCGCCTGTTCGAACGCACCCTCGATGAACTCGACGCGGCGCGCGAATGGATGCTGCTTCTTGGCCGCAAGACCGCCGAGGAGAAGGTGGCGAGCTTTCTCCTGCTCATTGCCCGCCGCCAGCAGATGGTGGGCTGCGACCGCGAATGTGCGGGGCAGGGCGATGGCAGCTTTGCCCTGCCGCTCACCCGCGCCGACATGGCCGATTATCTCGGCCTCACCATTGAAACCGTGTCGCGTCAGGTGACCCGGCTCAAGCTCGCCGGCGTCATCGCCATGAATTCCAATCGCGTGCTCAACATCCCCAGCATGGCGCGGCTCGCTGCCGCCGCGGGTCAGCCGACCGCCAGCAACTGACGGTCCGTCCTCACCCCCGGCGCATCAGTCGTGATAGCCCACGGCCTCGGCGCGATTGTGCAGCATCACCTTTTCCAGCGTGATCAGGTCATCGGCCGACAGGTGCTGGCGGGCCAGCGGCATGATCACCGCGTCCTCCCAATGGATGTGGCGGCGATAGCCCTCGAAGAAGCCGCGCAGCATGTAGCCCAGCATGTTGGCATTGCCGCTGCGCCCGCCCTGGGCCAGGTTTTCCAGCTGCTCGATCAACTCGCCGGCAAAGCCTTCATCTGAGTCGTGTTCGGTCTCCAGACGCTGAATGGCCATTTTTATAACCGGCATGTTGCCTGCATATTTATTCAGCAGTGGAAAAAGCCCAAGCTCCTCGTCGCGGTGATGCAGGGGGATGTCATGGCGCAGCGCCTGAACCGCCTTCCGGCACAATTGCGGGTCCACTTCGTGGGGTAGGCAATCAGCAATTTTCTCAAGGATATCACAGAGATGCTCCTGCATCCGGTGCTCATGCTCAATGAGGTCCAGGGCGCTGCGGTGAAGCGCCGGGCCGGGCCGCTGAGAGACCGTCTGACGGTTGGCAGGCATGATAAATGGCCCCGGAAACAGGCTGTGACGATTTGCCTGACGGCAAGGCGTGACACTAAGTCCCTTGCCAAGTGCCGCTTTGATCCAGATCAATGTCCCTTGACTGGCGATCCGTCATCGCTGGTATATGGCCGGAAACTCATCCGGTCGTCTCGATTTCGAGTGGGCAAAGGCAATGACAGAAACAGCTCAATTCATCAAAATTGGCCTCATGGCTCTGGTGGCTGTTGCTCTGGCTGCTCTCGCGGCCAAGGCACACGATCCAATCATGGCCATCCATGCCGTCATCGGCGCTCTCGCCGCTGTGGTTACCATCCTTTACTGGGCGCGGGGCTACCCGGGCCGAGCACAGACCGTTGGCGGTCAGGAAGTCTATCTTGATGGCGTCGTCCGCTGGGGCGCGCTCATCACCGTGTTCTGGGGCATCGTCGGCTTCCTGGTCGGCGTCATCGTGGCGCTCCAGCTCGCTTTCCCCACGATGCTCAATGGCATCGAATGGCTGAACTTCGGGCGGCTGCGTCCGTTGCACACCTCGGCGGTCATTTTCGCCTTCGGCGGCAACGCTCTCATCGCCACCAGCTTCTATGTTGTCCAGCGCACCAACCGCACCCGCCTTGCCCTCGGCAATCTGGCGTGGTTCGTGTTCTGGGGCTATCAGCTCTTCATCGTGCTGGCAGCCACGGGCTATCTCCTGGGCTTCTCCCAGGGCCGTGAATATGCCGAACCGGAATGGTATGTCGACCTCTGGCTCACCGTGGTCTGGGTCGCCTATTTCCTGGTGTTCTTCGGCACGCTGCTGAAGCGCCGTGAATCCCACATTTATGTGGCCAACTGGTTCTACCTGTCCTTCATCGTCACCATCGCGATGCTGCATCTGGTCAACAATGCGGCCGTCCCGGTTTCGTTCATGGGCGCCAAGAGCTACTCGGCCATGTCCGGCGTGCAGGACGCCATGACCCAGTGGTGGTATGGCCACAACGCGGTCGGCTTCTTCCTCACCGCCGGCTTCCTGGGCATGATGTATTACTTCGTTCCCAAGCGCGCCGAGCGTCCGGTCTATTCCTACCGGCTGTCCATCGTGCACTTCTGGGCCCTGATCTTCCTCTACATCTGGGCCGGTCCGCACCATCTGCACTACACCGCTCTGCCGGACTGGGCGCAGACCCTCGGCATGATCATGTCGATCGTGCTGTGGATGCCGTCCTGGGGTGGCATGATCAACGGTCTCATGACGCTCTCGGGCGCCTGGGACAAGATCCGCACCGACCCCATCATCCGCTTCCTGGTCATGTCCGTGGCCTTCTACGGCATGTCCACCTTCGAAGGCCCGATGATGTCCATCAAGGCCGTGAACTCCCTGTCGCACTTCACCGACTGGACCATCGGTCACGTGCACTCCGGTGCTCTGGGCTGGGTCGGCATGATCACCATGGGTTCGCTCTATCATCTCATTCCGCGCCTCTTCGGCAAGACCGAGATGTATTCGACCAAGATGATCAGCTGGCACTTCTGGCTGGCGACCCTCGGCATCGTGGTTTACGCCTCGGCCATGTGGGTGTCTGGCATCATGCAGGGCCTGATGTGGCGTGAATACGATCCGCAGGGCTTCCTTGTGTATTCCTTCGCGGAAACCGTGCAGGCCATGCATCCCTACTACGTCCTTCGTGCTCTCGGCGGCGCCTTCTTCCTGGTTGGCGGCCTGCTGATGGCGTGGAACGTGTGGCAGACCATAAAGGGCACCAAGGCAGTGACCGTGGCCGTTCCGGCTGCGGCTGCGGCATAAGGAGGACACAAAGATGTTCAGTCACGACACAGTTGAACGAAATGCAACCCTCCTGTTGCTGCTGGCCTTTGGTGTGGTCACCATCGGCGGCCTGGTGGAAATCGCTCCGCTCTTCTACCTTCAGAATACCATTGAGAAGGTGGAGGGCATGCGCCCCTACTCGCCGCTGGAACTCGCCGGCCGCAATATCTACGTCCGTGAAGGCTGCTATACCTGCCACAGCCAGATGATCCGCCCCTTCCGGGACGAGGTCGAACGCTATGGCCATTACAGCCTCGCGGCGGAAAGCATGTATGATCATCCCTTCCAGTGGGGTTCCAAGCGCACCGGTCCGGACCTGGCTCGCGTGGGTGGCCGCTACTCTGACGAGTGGCAGCGCAACCACCTTGCCGATCCGCGCTCGGTCGTGCCGGAATCGGTCATGCCCAGCTATCCTTTCCTGTATAACAAGTCGGCCGAAAACCCGGCCATTGCCGATCACCTGAAGACGCTCGCCGTTCTCGGCGTGCCCTATTCCCAGGAGCAGATCGACAATGCCGCGACCGATCTCGTGGCACAGGCGAAACCCGACGACGCGAATGCTGCCGCCGTCGCCACCCGCTATCCCAAGGCGCAGGTGCGTGACTTCGATGGCAATCCGGAGACGGTTTCGGAAATGGATGCGCTCATCGCTTACCTTCAGATGCTTGGCACCTTGGTCGACTTCAAGGCCTACGATGCCCAAGCCAATCTGAGGTAAGGGAATGACCTATGAGTCAATGCGAGCCTTTGCCGGCAGTTGGGGCATGCTCTTTGCTCTCGTTTTCTTCGTCGGGGTCGTGGCCTTTGTTTTTCGACCCCGTTCGAAGGAAACCTACGAGCACATGAGCAGGATCCCGCTGGACGACGACAAGGCTCCGCTGGAAAAAGATGATAAGAGAGGATGAGATGTCAAAGCGCGAGCGCGACGAGATCTCCGGGACCGAGACAACAGGTCATTCCTGGGACGGTCTGAAGGAGCTTAACACGCCCCTGCCGCGGTGGTGGGTGTGGACGTTCTACGCAACCATTATCTGGGCCATCGGCTATTCGATTGTCTACCCGAGCTGGCCGTTGCTGACCACCAACTTCAAGGGTCTTTGGGGTTGGTCCAGCCGGGCGGACGTGAGCAGGTCGATGGCGGATGCCCAGACGGCCCAGAAGGAATGGGTCGACAAGATTGCGGCCGCCGACGTTGACGCCATCAACGCCGACGAGAACCTGCGCAATTTCGCCATTGCGGGCGGTGCTGCCGCCTTCAAGGTGAACTGCGTGCAGTGTCACGGTTCCGGTGCCGCCGGTGCCGTGGGCTACCCCAATCTGAACGACAACGACTGGCTGTGGGGCGGCAAACTGGCCGACATCTACACCACCATTCAGCATGGCATTCGCTCCACGGATGATTCGACTACCCGTGACTCCGCGATGCCGGCCTTTGCTGATGGTGTTCTGGATGCCACCCAGACCGACCAGGTCGCCAATTACGTGTTGAAGATCTCCGGCAACGAGGCTGATGAAGCCGCGGCCACCGCCGGGGCCCAACTCTTCACGGATAATTGTGCCTCCTGCCATGGGGCTGACGGCAAGGGCATGCGCGACTTCGGCGCACCGAACCTGACCGATGGCATCTGGCTGCGCTTCGACGCTCCCACCAAGGAGAACCTCGTCGCCCAGATCGGCAAGCCGCATCACGGCCTGATGCCCGCCTGGGCCGCCAAGCTGGATGATGCCACCATCAAGCAGCTTGCCGTCTATGTGCATTCTCTGGGCGGTGGCGAATAAGCCACCCCTGGATAAAATCTGCAGGATGCGGCAAGTGGTCCATTGCACTTGCTTAGAAATAGAAGCATTCTAGATGACACTATAGCCCCGGTTCCCCTGGAGCCGGGGCCTTTTCAAGAAAGGCAGGCGTGGCGGTGAGCGATTCTTCTGACGTGAAGGTTGAGCGGCATGACGCAGTGGCTGTCCACAGCGAAGGCAAGCACAAGACCGAGCTTTTTGCGGCTCACAAGAAAGTCTATCCGAAATCGGTTTCGGGCTATTTTCGAAATCTGAAGTGGATCCTGACTGTCGTCTTCCTGGCCATTTATTACCTTACGCCCTGGATCCGCTGGGACCGCGGCGCCCACGCGCCCGATCAGGCGGTTCTCATCGATATTCTGCACCGCCGCTTCTATTTCTTCGGCATCGAGATCTGGCCGCAGGAATTTTATTATGTCGCGGGCCTGCTCATCATGGGTGGCGTCGGACTCTTCCTGCTCACCTCGGTGGCGGGCCGCGCCTGGTGCGGCTATGCCTGCTGGCAGACCGTATGGACCGATCTTTTCCTCGTGGTGGAACGCTGGATCGAGGGTGACCGCAACGCCCGCATCCGCCTGGCCAATGGCCCGTGGACCGGCTCGCGCATCGCCAAGTGGCTGGCCAAGAATTTCATCTGGCTGTTGATTGCCCTGGCCACCGGCGGGGCCTGGATCTTCTATTTCGCCGACGCACCGACTCTTCTGAAAAGTTTCTTCACCGGGCAGGCGCCCTTCGTCGCCTATGCCACCGTGGGCGTGCTCACCGCCACCACCTTCGTTTTTGCCGGCTACATGCGCGAACAGGTGTGCATCTACATGTGCCCCTGGCCGCGCATCCAGTCGGCCATGTTCGACGAGAATTCCCTGCTGGTGACCTATAACGCCTGGCGCGGTGAACCGCGCTCGGCGCATCGCAAGAAGGCCCTGGCTTCCGGCCAGAAGGTGGGCGATTGCGTGGATTGCAACGCCTGCGTTGCCGTCTGCCCAACTGGCATCGACATTCGTCAGGGGTCGCAGCTCGGCTGCATCACTTGTGCTCTGTGCATCGACGCCTGCAACGAGATCATGGACAAGGTGGGCCTGCCGCGCGGTCTCATCTCCTACTCCAATACGGTGACCTACAACGAGAATATGGCGGGCAAGCCCACGCATCTGAAGGCCACCACCGTGTTCCGTCCGCGCACCCTGATCTATTTCACCGTTTGGTCGCTGGCGGGTCTGCTCATGCTCCTGAGCCTGTTCACCCGTGACCGGCTCGACGTGAACATCGTGGCGGACCGCAACCCGCTCTATACCAGGTTGTCGGATGGCGGCTTGCGCAACGGCTACCAGCTCAAGGTCTTGAACATGAGGCAGGAGCCCCTCAGCTTCCGTATCGAAATGCAGGGCCTGCCGGAAGGCAGCTTCCAGGGCGATGGCATCACCATGGTCAGCCCGCGCGAGGCCACCATCAACGTGGAAGCCGACAAACTTAAAAATGTCAAAATCTACGTCACAATGCCGCCCAATACCGTCAAGACCGAAGCCAATGACTTTGCCTTCAAGGTCACGGAAGTGGGCCTGGCGGGCGATGGTGAGAGCATTGTGACGGGCACACTGTTCCACGGGCCAAAGAAGTAGGAGCAAGAGGCATGACCAGCGCAGAACGCGAGTTCACCGGCAGGCATCTGCTGCTGATCCTGCTCGGCTTCTTCAGCGTGATTTTCGCCGTCAATATCGCGCTTGCCTACCTCGCCAACTCAAGCTGGACTGGTCTCATCGTCGAAAACGGCTATGAGCCCAGCCAGCAATTCAACAAGGAACTGGCCAAGGCGCGCGCCCAGCAGGCCCTGGGCTGGCAGCCGGAATTCACCTATGATTCCGCCAGGGGCGTGGTCGAGGTTCAGGTCGCTGACAAGACCGGTGCGCCCCTGCCCATGAAGACGGCCACCCTCAATCTCATCCGCCCGTCGGATACCCGCCTTGACGCTAATCTCACACTGACGCCCGATGGCACCGGCCACTTCCTCTCGGAAAAAAAGCTGGAGACGGGCAAGTGGCAGGCCCGGCTGCAATTGGAAGACGCGACCGGCCACGTCATGCGTCAGGAATACACCTTCGTGGTGCGTTGATCGCCACGCCGCCCGCCGGGACCATCCATGGCCCCTCACGCCAATTTGGTTCGTGCTGTGCCGCCGGGCACATTCCGTTTGCCGTGAAAGCAGGCTAAGCTCACCCCATGGCCGTTTGCTGTCCAGCCCCCGGTGCCGATGTCCCCGTCGTTCCCCTGACGGGCGATGAGGCGCGCCACTGGATCACCAGGGCAGGCCCCGGCCGCAGCCGGATCGAATTCATCGTGCCGGAGGCCAATTGCGTGGCCTGCATCGGCGGCATCGAACCCAGCCTCAATGCCGTGCCCGGCGTGGTTTCGGCCCGGGTCAATCTCACCGCCCAGCGCGTCGCCGTGGTCTGGCGCGATGGCGAGGCCGAGCCGCAGGACTTCATGCAGACCCTGGCCGATCTCGGCTATACGGCGCGCCCCTTCGATCCGCGCGAGAATGGCATCCTCTCCGAACAGGAGGAGGGCAAGGCGCTGTTGCGGGCGCTGGCGGTGGCCGGTTTTGCCGCCTGCAACATCATGCTGCTCTCCGTCTCCGTCTGGTCCGGGGCCGAAGGCGCCACGCGCGACCTGTTCCACTGGATATCGGCCCTCATCGCTCTGCCCACCGTCATCTACGCCGGGCGGCCCTTCTTCACTTCCGCCATGGCGGCCCTGCGTCATGGCCGGGTCAACATGGACGTGCCCATCTCGCTGGGCGTGCTGCTGGCGACCGTCATGTCGCTCTACGAAACATTGCACCACGCCGAACATGCCTTCTTCGATGCGGCGGTGACGCTGCTGTTCTTCCTGCTGGCGGGTCGCACCCTCGATCACATGATGCGCGCCCGTGCCCGCTCGGCCATCTCCAACCTCACGCTGCTCATGCCGCAGGTCGCCACCATCATCGAGAATGGCATGGCCCGCATCGTGCCCGCGGCGGCACTGAAAAAGGACATGACCCTGCTGGTGGCAGTGGGCGAAAGGCTGGCCGCCGATGGCGTGGTGGCGGAAGGCGTATCGGAACTGGACCGTTCAGTGGTCACCGGCGAATCCGTGCCGGAGGTGGCGCGCCCCGGCACCGAGGTGCAGTCCGGCACCATGAACCTTTCTGCTCCGCTCACCGTGCGCATCACCGCAACCGGCGAGGACACCTTCATCGCCGAGCTGATGCGCCTCATGGCGGTGGCCGAACAGTCGCAGTCGCGCTATGTGCAACTGGCCGACCGCCTGGCCAGGCACTATGCCCCCACCGTGCACACCATGGCGGGCATCACCCTTCTCGGCTGGTTGCTTTATAGCCACAACTGGCACACGGCGCTGATGAACGCCATCGCCGTTCTCATCATCACCTGTCCCTGCGCGCTCGGCCTTGCGGTTCCGGCGGTGCAGGTGGTGGCCACCGGGCTCTTGTTCCGGCGCGGCGTCATGGTGAAGGATGGCGCGGTGCTGGAAAAGCTGTCCCAGGTGGATACGGTCGTCTTCGACAAGACCGGCACCCTCACCCTGGGTCATCCGGTCCTGCTCGACGCCGCGTCTGTGCCGCCGGAGTTGCTCGCGCTGGCCGCAGGCCTGGCGCAGCACAGCCGCCACCCCCTGTCCAAGGCGGTGGTGCGCGCCGCCTCTGCCGCCGCTGTCACACCCGCCGCCGTCAGTGACGTGCGCGAGATTCCCGGCAGCGGGTTGGAGGCGATGGTCGGTGGTGAAACGGTCCGCCTGGGCCATCGCCTGTGGTGCGGCCTCGCCGAAGCGCCTGACGCCGCCAGCATGGAATTCGCGCTCACCCGTCAGGGCAGGCTCTTGCACCTTTTTGCCTTCGAAGACGAGTTGCGCCCCGAAGCCGCGGCCACCATCCGCAAGCTCACCGCCTCGGGCCTCAAGGTCATGCTGCTCTCGGGCGACCGCCCCGCCGCCGTGACCCGGCTGGCAAAGCTTCTCGGCATTGAGGATTATCATGCCCGCCAGACGCCGGAGGAAAAACTCTCCCGCGTCTCGGCCCTCCAGGCCGAAGGCCGCAAGGTCCTCATGGTCGGCGACGGCATCAACGACGCTCCGGCGCTGGCGGCGGGCTTCACCTCCATGGCGCCCGCCACGGCCTCGGACATCGGCCGCACCGCGGCGGACACGGTGTTCCTTGGTCACTCGCTGCTGGCGGTGGCCGACGCCCGGGCCCTGGCGGCGCGCGCCCAGCGCACCGTGAAGCAGAATTTCATCCTGGCGCTGCTCTATAACGCACTCGCGGTTCCCATTGCCGTCATGGGCTTCGTTACCCCCTTGATTGCGGCGGTGGCCATGTCCACATCCTCCATATTGGTGGTCGCCAATGCTCTGCTTCTGGGCTGGCGGGCCCCCTTGTCCAGCGCCTTGCCCGCGGCTGAGCCGCCCGCAGGCCGCAAACCGGAGGATTCAGCCATCATGACCCTTCCCGCTCCGCCGCAGGCCGCCGAATGAACACGCTCTTCTTTCTCATTCCCATCGCGCTCATTCTCGGCGCCATCTGGCTCGCCATCTTCATGTGGACGCTCAAGTCCGGCCAGTATGATGATCTCGACGGGGCCGCCTGGCGGGCCCTGAACGATGAGGAGCGTCCCCTGCCGCCGCCCGACAAGGACGAGAAGAAGTAGCCCGGCGGTCCAGCCGCCCTGCCGGTCTGGCCCTTGCGCCCGCGGCGAAATTCCGCAAGCCTGTGCGCCGCAACCAAAGTGACTGGCGCATGACGCAAACCGAAAGCCCGCCCCCTCTGCCGCTCATTCTGCGGGCGCTCGTGCCCTTCGCGGCGGCCTATGTGCTGTCCTATACGCTGCGCACGGTGAACGCCGTGGTGGCGCCGGATCTGGTGGCGGATTTCCACCTCACCCCCGCAGAGCTGGGGGTGCTCACCTCGGCCTACCTCCTGTCCTTCGCTCTCTTTCAACTGCCGCTCGGCGTGCTGCTCGACCGCTATGGTGCGCGGCGCGTGCAAAGCCTGCTCATCCTCGTGGCTGCGGCGGGCATCTTCGCCTTTGCCGCCGCGCCCGGCTTTGCCACCCTGGTGGCGGCCCGCGCCGTCATCGGTCTTGGTTTCTCGGCGGGGCTCATGGCCAGCCTCAAGTCCTCGTCGGAGTGGGTGCCCCCGGCGCGGCGGTCGCTGTCCAACAGCATGTTCCTGGCGGCGGGCGGGCTGGGCGTGGTCATGGCCACCAAGCCCACGGCACTCATGGTGGCGCATTGGGGCTGGCGCGGTGCCTTCATGGTGCTGGGCACACTTTGCGTCGTGGCGGCGGGCCTCATCTTCACCATCGTTCCCAACCGTCCCGGCGAGGTCAAGACCGCAGCCCCCTTCCGCGCCCAGGTGGACCAGCTCATCGCCATCCTCAGGCTGCCGCTGTTCTGGCGCATCGCCCCGCTCACTGGCCTCTCCACCGGCGTTTCCATGGCCATCATCACCCTGTGGAGCGGCCCCTGGCTGCGCGATGTGCTGGGCCTGCCGCGCGATGGCGTGGCCACGCACCTCTTTCTCATGGCGCTGGCCTTCGTCGCCGGAAACCTGCTGGTGGGCCTCATCGCCGACCGCCTGCAGCGGCGGGGCTTCGGCACCATGACCATCATGCTCGGCTTCGTTCTCATCTACATGGCGGCGCTGGCGCTCCTCACCGCGCAGATCAAGTCGCTGGCCCTTCCGGCGCTCATGGTCATGGCGGGCACCGGCCAGTCGGCCTTCCTTGCCTTTCCGTGGTTTGCCGCCCATGTCGGGCCAGGTCTGGCGGGCCGCTCCAACGCCACCATCAACTTCGTCATGTTCGTGGTGGCCTTTGCCGCCCAGGCCCTGATCGGCCTCATCATCGGCTGGTTCCCGGCCACGGCCACCGGCTATGCGGCCGAGGGTTACAGCTGGGCCTATGGCCTTTTCCTCGCCCTGCAAACGGCGGGTCTCCTCTGGTATCTCGCGGCCCCGGCCGACATGTTCAAGGATCATCCATCATGACCAATCCCGTCATCGCCGAAGTCCTGCGCGGCGGCATTGTTGAAAGCCGGCATCGTGGGGCCGTGGCCGTGGTCGATGCCACGGGCCACGCCGTCCTCGAACGGGGCGATGTCTCCGCGCCGGTTTTTCCGCGCTCGGCCATCAAGGCCTTCCAGTGCCTGCCGGTGATCGAAAGCGGTGCCGCCGACCGCTTCGGCTTCTCGGACGAGGAAATCGCCCTGTGCTGTTCCTCGCACAATGGCGAGGCCGAGCATGTGCGCGTCGCCCGCGCCATGCTGGCCAAGGCCGGGTCGAGCGAGGCCCATTACGAATGCGGCGCGCATTGGCCCCTCAATGAGGCGGCCCACCACGCCCTGGTCCGCGCCCAGCCGGAGCCGGGACAGGTCCATAACAATTGCTCCGGCAAGCATGCGGGCATGCTGGCCCTTTCCCGGCAATTGGGTGCTGATCCCCTGGGCTATGTCCAGCGCGACCACCCGGTGCAGCGCGCCATTGCCGCCGCCATGGGCAGGATCTGCGATTGCGACCTCGATGCCGCGCCCTGGGGCGTGGATGGCTGCTCGGTGCCCACCTGGGCCATGCCGCTGGCCAACATGGCGCTGGGCTTTGCCCGCCTTGCCGCACCGGACCACGCGGCGGGCCGGCGCATCATCGCCGCCGTGCGCGCCCATCCCTTCATGGTGGCGGGCACGGGCCGCTTCGACACCGAGATCATGCAGGCCATGCCGCGGCTCTTCTGCAAGGTGGGGGCCGAGGGCGTCTATGGCGCGGCCATTCCGCACGCGGGCCTGGGGCTGGCGCTGAAGGTGGATGACGGACAGGGCAGGGGGGCCGAGGTGGCGCTGGCCGAAACGCTCTTGAAGCTCGATGTCTGGACGGCGGAAGAACGCCGCCATCTGGAACGGTTCCGTCTGCATCCCCTGTCGAACTGGCGCAAGATTGCGGTCGGCGAAGTGCGCGGCGTGCCGTCCGCCGTTTAGAGCAACCTGACTTTTGCTGGGCTCAGCAAAAGTCAGACAAGTTGCTCGCCAACAATAAGTCAGAGCGGTGGCTTTGATGCAGTCAAGGCGCAAACCGCACCAAGTCAGGAAACGTGGTTGTTGCTCAGAGTGAGGTTCGCCGGTGTTGCGGCATCCGGCCTTGCCAGGTCGCCGGTCTTTTCCTTGTCGTGGTCGAAGCCGAAGATCGCCCCTGAGGTGCAGCCCGTGATGGTGTTCTCGCGGATGATGACCCGGCCAGCCCCCTTGCTGACCGAGGCCACCACGCCGCGGGCGCAGGCCTTTATGGCGTTGTTGGAAATGGTCACATTGCGGCAATAGGGCCCCCAGCCTGCGCTGATGCCGAAGTCCCGCACCTCCTCCACCACATTGCCGGTGATCAGCGTGTCCGCTTCGGCGGAGATGCCGCCGCCCGTCTCCGTGCCGCTGGCCAGATGACCCTTCACCCGGCGAACCAGATTGCCCGAGCACACCGCCAGCCTGCCGCCCTCGTTGGCGTTGGTAATGGAAATGCCGAAGGCCACGTCTTCGATGAGATTGTTGCTGACGACGGCGCCGACGAAGGTGAACTCGCAAAAGATCGACACCTCGCCCATGCGCGAGATGGAATTGGCGATGATCTGGCAGTTGTCGCCGGAATTGTTGCGCACGGCGGAAAAGGCGCAATCGCTCACCCGGTTGTTGGCCACCATGACATTGCCGGCGCGGAACACGCTGATGCCATTGCCGTTCTGGCCGGTGCCGCCGCCATTGGCGGCTATGTTCTTCACGATGTTGCCGAGAACCTGGCTGCCGTCCTCGCCCTTGGCGTCGCGCCAGATCTGGATGCCGTTGTTGCCGATGTCCTCCACCCGGTTGGCCGTCACCTGAACTCCGCCCCTGGCGTTCAGGCTGAAGATCCCCGTTTGCGCCTGATGGCGGAAATGGCAATTGCTGACCGCCCCGGCGGAGTCGCGGAAGGAAAGGCCGGTGCCGCCGCCGAGAAACTGGCAGTGGTCAACCGTCACGCCGGTCGAATCGCCCACATTGACGAGATCGCCTGCCGCGCCGGCGCTGGTGAAGGTGATGCCGGTGAGGGACACCGTCCTGGCCCCGGTGATGCGCAGCACCGGGCTGCCGCCGGCGTTGCGCAGGATCGTCTGGCCCGGCACACCGCTGATCGCCACGCCCTTGGTCACGTCGAGCATGTCCACCTGAAATTCGCCTGGGCCCAGCCGCACCTCGCCGCCCTTGGCCTGGGCCGCCTCGATGGCGCGCTGTAAGCGGTCCTGCACGGCGCCGCCAATGGCCTCGATGGTCTCGGCCACGGCGGCGGGCGCCAGCGGCAGGGCGGCGGCCCCGGTCAAGATTGTGCGTCGGGACAGGCTCATGGCTGTCTCCCCCTGGAGCAAACTGACCTGTGGCGACATCGACATAAGTCAAAAAAATTGTTCGCCATCAAGAAGTTAAATCGGCGGCTGTGGCCGGCAAAGCCTGAGCCGCTCCGTTGCCGGTCGGCCACGGTTCGCCCCGGAAGTTGACAGGCAAGGCGCGCGGAGGACAAGAAAAATCTGGCAAATATGTAAATGTGGGGGAACCGCGGCCCGGCCTGCTGCGCCAAAAAACCACGGCGACCAGCCCGGCCAGCCCGGCGCATATTTGACCTGGATCAACGAAGACTCGCAACGTGTCGTTCAGCATACCGCCATTCGAGGAGAAATACCCATGGGCAACAAAGGCAAACTGACGGCTATTCTCTATCCCCTGATCGGCACCACGCTGGCGGGCATCCTGTTCACCGTCGGCCTGGCGACACCCTCCCTGGCCAATAACAAGACGATGCTCATCGGTCTGGCCGCTGCAGGTTTTCTGGTGTCTCTGCCGCTGTCCTGGTGGGTGGCTGGCAAGATTGCCGCGCTGACCAACAACCGCTGAGGCGGAAGAATCATCCGGTCGCACCGGCCGGATTGAGATGAAACCGGTCGCTGGCGCCCCTGTGGACGCCGGTGGACCGGTTATCAGCGCACTGGCGGCTGGGCATAGCCCAGATGGGCCTGCAAGCGGTCCAGAACCCGGTCGGCGGCGTCGGGAATGGCCGTGCCCGGCGGAAACACGGCGGCAGCGCCCATGGCCAGCAGCGGCTCCACATCCTGCGGCGGGATGACCCCGCCCACCACGATCATGATGCTGCCCTTGCCCGCCTTGTCCAGCGCTGCCTTGAGCAGCGGAATATGGGCGAGATGCCCGGCGGTCAGGGTGGACACGCCGATCACATGCACATCCTCGGCGATGGCCCGGGCCGCCACTTCCTCCGGCGTTGCAAACAGCGGACCGATCACCACGTCAAAGCCCATGTCGGCAAAGGCCGAGGCAATGACCTTCTGGCCCCGGTCGTGGCCGTCCTGACCGATCTTGGCGACGAGAATGCGGGGCTGCCGCGCTTCGTGTTCGGCAAAGGCCTTCACCCGGTTCTTGGTCTCGGCAATGCGGGCCAGATCCTGCGAGGTCGCCTCATAGACGCCCTTCACTGCCTTGATCTCGGCCACATGACGGTTCCACACCTTTTCCAGCGCGGCGGAAATCTCGCCCACCGTGGCCTTGGCCCGGGCGGCATCCACGGCGGCGGCCAGCAGATTGCCTTCGCCCGTTGCCGCCACCTTCGCCAGGGCGTCGAGCCTGGCCGCCACGTCAGCGCTGTCGCGCTCGGCCTTGAGGCGCGTCAGCTTCTCGATCTGCTTGGCCCGCACCGCTGAATTATCGACCTTGAGAATGTCGATCACCGCCTCCTGGGCCGCGAGATACTTGTTGACGCCAACGACCGTCTGTTCGCCGGAGTCGATCCGCGCCTGGGTGCGGGCTGCCGCTTCCTCGATGCGCAGCTTCGGCACGCCGGATTCAATGGCCGCTGCCATGCCGCCCAGTTTTTCCACCTCGGCGATGTGGGCGCGCGCCCGCGCCGCCAGATCCGCCGTCAGCCGCTCGACGAAATAGCTGCCGCCCCAGGGGTCGATGACCCGGGCCGTGCCCGCCTCCTGCTGCAACAGCAATTGCGTGTTGCGGGCAATGCGCGCCGAGAAATCGGTGGGCAGCGCCAGCGCCTCATCCAGCGAGTTGGTGTGCAGCGATTGCGTGCCGCCCTGGGTCGCGGCCATGGCCTCGATCATGGTGCGCGTCACGTTGTTGAACACGTCCTGCGCCGCCAGCGACCAGCCGGAGGTTTGACAGTGGGTGCGCAGCGCCAGCGAGCGCTCGTCCTTCGGGTTGAAGCGGCTCATCAGCTCGGCCCAGATCATGCGTCCCGCCCGCATCTTCGCCACCTCCATGAAGAAGTTCATGCCGATGGCCCAGAAGAACGACAGGCGCGGCGCAAACTTGTCGATGGCAAGGCCCGCCTCCACCCCGGCCTTGGCATATTCATAGCCATCGGCCAGCGTATAGGCGAGTTCCAGGTCGGCGGTGGCCCCGGCCTCCTGCATGTGATAGCCGGAGATGGAGATGGAGTTGAACTTCGGCATATGGGCCGAGGTGTATTTGAAGATGTCGGAGATGATCCGCATGGAGGCCTTGGGCGGATAGATATAGGTGTTCCGCACCATGAACTCCTTGAGAATGTCGTTCTGGATGGTGCCCGCCAGCTTTTCCGGGGCCACGCCCTGTTCCTCGCCCGCCACGATGTACAGCGCCATGATGGGCAGCACCGCGCCGTTCATGGTCATGGACACGGTCATCTGGTCCAGCGGAATGCCGTCAAACAGCGTGCGCATGTCATAGATGGAGTCGATCGCCACCCCCGCCATGCCCACATCGCCCGCCACGCGCGGATGGTCCGAGTCATAGCCGCGATGGGTGGCGAGATCGAAGGCGATGGACAGACCCATCTGTCCCGCCGCCAGATTGCGCCGGTAAAAGGCGTTGGAATCCTCCGCCGTGGAAAAGCCGGCATATTGCCGGATGGTCCAGGGCTGGGTCGTGTACATGGTGGGATAGGGGCCGCGCAGATAGGGCGCGATGCCGGGATAATGCGCATCGAGGTTCAGCCCCTGCACATCGGCGGCATCATAGAAGCTCTTGACGTCGATGCCCTCCGGTGTGTGCCACACGCCCACCGATCGTCCGCCCACGGAGGAAGCGGTGAAGGCCACCTTGGAAAAATCCGGAATGCGTCCCATGGCTTCAGCCCTCCACTTCCGGCTGGTATTCTTCCTTCAGGCGATAGGCCGTGGTGCCCACCGCAGGCAGGCTTGACGTGGCCTCCGGCCTTGGCTTTGGCCGTGCGCCCTTCTCCGCCGCCTGAAACACCGCCCAGGCCCGGTCGCAGAGTTGCGCCGTG
The DNA here is from genome assembly GCA_937872985.1 of uncultured Alphaproteobacteria bacterium. Lineage (GTDB taxonomy): Bacteria > Pseudomonadota > Alphaproteobacteria > Rhizobiales > Aestuariivirgaceae > Aestuariivirga. The sequence goes on along the minus strand of CALMUW010000069.1, from coordinate 24,445 downwards.
AGGTCTTCGATGACGCCGGCCCCCGCCGCCGGATCGTCCACCTGCCACAGTCCCGCCTCCGCCTGCACCACGATCTGCACATTGCGCGCCACCCGCCGGGCGAAACCATTGGGCAGGCCCTGCGCCTGCGAGAAGGGCAGCACCGTGAAGGACGAAGCCCCGCCCAGCCCCGCGCCGAAGACCGCCGCCGTGGCGCGCAGGATGTTGGTGTGGGGGTCCAGTGTGGCCATCATGCGCCACGATGTCTCGCCATGCAGCGCCAGCCCCTCGGCGGGCAGCTTGGCTGCCTCCAGCACCCGCGCCCACAAAAGTCGCGCGGCGCGGAACTTGGCCAGCGTCATGAACATGTCCTGATCCGCCGCCAGGGTCATGCCCACCGCCCTGGCAAGATCACTATCGGACAGCGTATCCAGCGCCCGCAGGTGCGCCACGCCCTGCGCCAGCGTCAGGCCCAGTTCCTCCGCCGGCGTCATGCCCTCTTCATGCGCCATCCGCCCGTCCGCCACCATGAAGGGACCGGCAAAACCCTGCTTCATCAGCGCCGCCACCGGCCCGGCCTCTGCCAGACCGAAACTGACCGACAGGCGCGCCGGATCCAGCGGCTGCTTGTCGATATGGCGCGCCAGCGCCTCGGCATCCTTCGTCCCGCCTTCCAGCCGCAGGCCAACGGCATGGAGCGGCAGCCCATGCAGCGCCGCTGCCAGATCGGAGGCCTTGACGCCCGCCCCCCGCGCCGTGGCCGCGCCCGCCATGACCAGCACCAGCCCATCAACCCCATTGTCGATGTCTTCCCGCGCCTGGGCATTGGCCGCCGCCGGATTCATCTGGTCCATGCGCGTGGTGATGGCCCAGGGCCCATGCACCGGGCGAAGGGCGCGCGCTCCACCTGTCACGGGCTGATAGAGCGGCTGGCGCGTGATCCCGTCCGCCGTGGTGCTGATCAGCTTTTCGGCGAAGTCCGCGCCCTTCAGCACGGCCTCCACCTTCTTCAGCCATTGGCCTTCCGTTGCCGGGGAAAATGAGGTCATGCCAGTCATCCTGTGGTTTCGGTCTTCCTTGGCGTGCGGGCCGCGCCGGAGCAAGCCGACGATGGTTGAATCCATGTGGTCCGGGCAGGGCCGCCCCGCCGCCGTAACAGGGCTGAATTCCGGCGGTTTCGCGGGTTCCGCCCTTGCATTTCACCCCCTGCGCTATAAGTGTCAGGGCCAATCGTCAAGCTAAGGATTCCGCCATGTCCGACACTGCCATTTTCCTGGGCAAGAGCACCAAGCCGGAAGAACTTTTCCTGGGCATGGCCAACCGCCACGGCCTGATCACCGGGGCCACCGGCACGGGCAAGACGGTCACCCTGCAAATTCTCGCGGAAAGCTTCTGTGCCGCCGGTGTGCCGGTTTTCGCCGCCGACGTGAAGGGCGATCTCTCCGGCATTGCCATGAAGGGCGAACCCAAGGACTGGGTGACGGAGCGCGCCAGGCTCATCGGCATGAAGAATTTCGAGTTCGCCGCCACGCCCACCATCTTCTGGGATCTCTTCGGCAGGCAGGGCCACCCCATCCGCACCACGGTGACCGAGATGGGCCCCCTCATGCTGTCGCGCCTCATGGGCCTCACCGAGGCGCAGGAAGGCGCGCTCAACATCGCCTTCAAGATCGCCGACGAGGAGGGCCTGGCTCTGCTGGACCTGAAGGACCTGCGCGCCCTGCTGAAGGACCTGGCCGACCGGGGCAAGAAGATCACCACCGACTATGGCAACATCAACGACCAGACCATCGGTGCCATCCAGCGCCGTCTGGTGGTGATCGAGGAGCAGGGCGGCGAATTGTTCTTCGGTGAACCCGCCCTCGACATCAAGGACTTCATGCGCACCACGCGCGATGGCCGGGGCTACATGAACGTGCTGGCCGCCGACCGGCTCATCTCCGCGCCGCAGCTCTATGCCACCTTCCTGCTCTGGCTCATGTCCGAACTCTTCGAGCAGATGCCGGAGGTGGGCGATCCCGACAAGCCCAGGCTGGTGTTCTTCTTCGACGAGGCCCACCTCTTGTTCGAGGAAGCGCCCCCCGCCCTCATCCAGAAGATCGAGCAGACGGTGAAGCTCATCCGCTCCAAGGGCATCGGCATTTACTTCGTCACCCAGAACCCGCTCGACATCCCCGAAAGCGTGCTGGCCCAGATGGGCAACCGCGTGCAGCATGCGCTCCGTGCCTATACGCCGAGGGAGCAGAAGGCGGTGCAGGTGGCGGCCACCACCTTCCGGCCCAATCCCAAATTCTCCACCGAAAAGGCCATCACCGAACTGGGCAAGGGCGAGGCGCTGGTCTCGGTGCTCGACCTGAAGGGCGTGCCCACCGTGGTCGAGCGCACCTTCATCCGCCCGCCCTCCGGCCGCTCCGGCACCATCACGCCGGAGGAACGCGCCCGCATCATGGCGGCCTCGCCGGTCTTCGGCACCTATGACCAGACCATCGACCGCGAGTCGGCCTATGAGAAGCTCAAGGCCCGCACCGCCCAGCAGGCCGATGAGGTCATCGCCGAAAACAGCGCGCGGGTGCGCGCCGCCAGGACCTCGCGCCCGGCCCGTCCCTCAGTCCCGCCGCGCGAACGCGAAAGCGCCACCGACCGCTTTGTGAAAAACATGGCGGGCACCGTGGGCCGGCAATTGGGCACGTCGATTGCGCGCTCGGTCGGCAATGCGCTGGTGCGCGGCATCCTCGGCGGGCTGACCCGGCGCTAACCAACATCAGGGCAACCACAGCGCTTTCTTCTGCCATGGCGGCAAGACACTCAATGGGCCGGAGACAAGATCCCCCGCAGGATGGAGTGTCTGCGACTGCCATGCCGTCTGCCATCCATCCGGCACCGGGTAGGGAGCGCTAATGGCCCGTTCGGGGGCAAAGCCAAGTTGGCTGTAATAGGCGGGATCACCCAGCACCAGGACCTTGACCACACCACTTGCCGCAAGCCGCTCAAGCCCCCCGGCAACCAGCGCACGTCCCAGGCCCCGACGCTGCATCGTTGGCAGGACTGCCAGCGGCCCAAGCAGCGCCACCGCGTCATGGCCGCCGCCCACGCTGCATGGGCTGAGCATGACATGTCCCGCCACCGTCCCCACGTCATCCACCGCCACCAGCGCCAACACGCCCCAGGTCATCAATGCTTTCACCAGAGGCAGAAGGGGCTCGTCAGGAAAGGCCCGCTGATAGAGCGTGGTCAAGTGCGGCAGATCATCTTGCCCGGCAGGGCGCAGGGTGAAGACCATGATGGCGGCTAGCTTATCACAGGCTGGTGCGGAGGCACGAAAGATTCACATGTTGCGCCGCATATTGACGCTTGGGCCAAAGCGCGGAATGCTTCCCGAAAAATAAATCAGTGAAACGTCCAGCCAGGGGAGAGGCCGATCACCAAGCCTGAAAGCCGCCATGCCGACCGCATATTCAACGCCATCAGCAGCGATGCGGCAGCGCGGTCCATGCTGGTGGCCTCGTGGCAGCGCTCCGCCACCATTCACCGCCGCGACCCCGCCGAAGCGGCCCCGCCGCGCCGCCTGAGCGATCTCGAACTTCGCCAGGTGCGCCAGCGCATGGAGCCGGTGATTGCCGCCTCCGGCGATATTCTCGACCACCTCCATCGCGCCGTGGGCGGCAACGGCTGCTGCGTGCTTCTGTCGGATGCGCAAGGCGTGCCGGTGGACCGGCGCGGCTTTCCCGGCGACGACGACACCTTCCGCCACTGGGGCCTGTGGCTCGGCAACGACTGGTCCGAGGCGGCGGAGGGGACGAACGGCATCGGCACCGCCATTGCCGAGAAGCGCAGCGTCATCATCCACGCCGACCAGCACTTCCATTCGCGCAACACGGGGCTCTCCTGCATGTCGGCCCCCATCTTCGGCCCCGACGGCGGGCTCATGGCGGTGCTCGATGTATCCTCGTGCCGCGCTGATCTCACCGCGGAACTCATCCCCATTCTGTCGCTAACCGTCAGTTGGGCGGCCAAGCGCATCGAGGTGGGCTGCTTCCGCAACGCCTTTCCCGCCGCGCGCCTCATGGCCGGTCCCGGCCAGCCGGAGGATGTCATGCTGGCCATCAACCGCGATGAACTGGTGGTGGGGGCAACGCGCGCCGCGCGCCATGCCTATAACATCACCGACACGCGCATCGCCCAGGGCCTGCCCGCCGCCCTGCTGTTCGAGCCGGAGTGGGATGGCGGCTCGGCGCTGTCGCGCGCCGAACAGCAGACGGTGAAGCGGGCGCTCGCCGAAGCGCGCGGCAATGCCTCGGCGGCGGCGCGCAAACTGGGTGTGTCCCGCGCCCCCCTCTACCGCATGCTGAAACGGGCCAATTCCTCCGCCCCCTGACGATTGCCGGATTATTGCGGCGCACACTGTTTCAAAAGTGAAACAGAAGGCTCCGCGCCCCCGCGCCGCCCGGTTGCACTGTCGCAGCCGCCTTGCCCAATCTTGCCGTCAGGCCGCCAGCATGGGCGGCAGCAATGAGCGGAGAAACGACCAATGGCCAAAGCAAATGCAGAGTCCGTCTACAAGGAGCGCTACGACAACTGGATCGGCGGCAAGCGTGTGCCGCCCAAGTCGGGCAAATATTTCGACAATATTTCGCCGGTGAACGGCAAGAAACTGTGCGAGATCGCGCGCTCCGACGCCTCCGACATCGAAATGGCGCTGGACGCCGCCCACAAGGCCAAGGAAGCCTGGGGCAAGACCAGCGCCGCCGAACGCGCCAACATCCTGAACGCCATCGCCCAGCGCATGGAGGACAATCTCGCCCTTCTCGCCAGGGCTGAAACGCTGGACAACGGCAAGCCCATCCGCGAGACCACCGCCGCCGACCTGCCGCTCGCCATCGACCATTTCCGCTATTTTGCCGGTGCCATCCGCGCCCAGGAAGGCGCGCTGTCGGAAATCGACCACGACACGGTGGCCTATCATTTTCATGAGCCTCTCGGTGTCGTCGGCCAGATCATCCCGTGGAATTTCCCGCTGCTCATGGCCGTGTGGAAACTCGCGCCTGCGCTCGCGGCGGGCAACTGCGTGGTGCTGAAGCCGGCGGAACAGACGCCTGCCTCCATCATGCTGTGGATTGATGTGGTGGGCGATCTGCTGCCGCCCGGCGTGCTCAACATCGTCAACGGATTCGGCCTTGAGGCGGGCAAGCCCCTGGCGTCGAACCCGCGCATCGCCAAGATCGCCTTCACCGGCGAGACGACGACGGGCCGCCTCATCATGCAATATGCCTCGCAGAACCTCATTCCGATGACGCTGGAACTGGGCGGCAAGTCGCCCAACATCTTCTTTGAGGATGTGGCCCGCGCCGACGATGATTTCTTCGACAAGGCGATTGAAGGCTTCGTCATGTTCGCGTTGAACCAGGGCGAGGTCTGCACCTGTCCATCGCGCGCGCTCATTCACGAAAAAATCTATGACAGGTTCATGGAGCGTGCGCTGAAGCGCGTGGCGGCCATCGTCCAGGGCGATCCGCTGGATCCCGCCACCATGATCGGCGCCCAGGCATCCGCCGAGCAGAAGGAGAAGATCCTCTCCTATCTCGACATCGGCAGGAAGGAAGGCGCAGAGGTTCTGGCGGGCGGCGGTGTGCCCAAGATGGCCGGTGATCTGGCGGGCGGCTTCTACATCCAGCCCACGGTCTTCAAGGGCCACAACAAGATGAGGATTTTCCAGGAGGAAATCTTCGGCCCCGTGGTCTCTGTCACCACCTTCAAGGACGCCGACGAGGCCCTGTCCATCGCCAACGACACGCTCTATGGCCTGGGCGCTGGCGTGTGGAGCCGCGAGGCCAACACCTGCTACCGCTTCGGCCGCGCCATCAAGGCGGGCCGCGTCTGGACCAACTGCTACCACGCCTATCCCGCGCACGCGGCCTTCGGCGGCTACAAGCAGTCCGGCATCGGGCGCGAAACCCACAAGATGATGCTCGACCACTATCAGCAGACCAAGAACCTGCTGGTCAGCTACAGCCCGAAAAAGCTGGGCTTCTTCTGACCAATCACCAGAGCAACCTGACTTTTGCTGGACCCAGCAAAAGTCAGACAGGTTGCTCGCCAACAATAAGTTATAGCGGTGGCTTTGATCCATCAAAGCCACCGCTCCAGGAGGTGCAGGCGGGATGTTCCCCGCCTGCGCCCTCACCTTCAACGGAGGTTGCCATGCCAGAAATTCCGCCCCGTGTTGTGGCCACGCCCGAGGCCGAGGCGCTGATCGCCGAACTGAAGGACAAGCACGGCGACCTTCTGTTTCACCAGTCCGGCGGCTGCTGCGACGGCTCAGCCCCCATGGCCTTCCCGCGCGGCGAATTCTTCGTGGGCGATGCCGATGTGCAGTTGGGCGAGATCGGCGGTCAGCCCTTCTACATGAGCCGGGCACAATTCGAATACTGGAAGCACACGCAACTGATCATCGACGTGATTGCAGGGCAGGGCGGCATGTTCTCTCTGGAGAACGGCACGGGCCGCCGCTTCCTCACCCGCTCGCGCCTGTTCACCGACGACGAAGTGGCCGCCCTGCCGGAAATCTGAATCATCCGAGCACTGAACGTTCAGATGATCTCGTCCTCGTCGGCCACTACGGCACCTTCGCTGCGTCCCTTGGCACCGGACAGCGCTGCGGCACGGGCGATGTGAAACAGGGCGTCCCCCCGATTGACCAGCGGCAATTGCGTGCGCCCGATGATCATGCCGTCATCCGCCGCCACCACCGGCACGGAATGCCCGCCCACCGGATCGGCCACCACGCCGATCACTTCCTTCCTGCCCACCCGGTCGCCGCAGCGCCTGAGGGTGTGCAGGATGCCGCCCTCCGGCGCGCGCACCCATGTGCTTGCCGTGGCAATGGTCACCCCGTGATGCGCCGCCGTCCGTGGCGCTTCGGCAATCATGCCCAGCGCCGCCATGACCCGCAGCACGCCCTTCCCCCCCGCCTCGATGGACGGCTCGTCGAAGCGCAGCGCCTCGCCGCCCTCATAGAGCAGCACCTTGACACCCTCCGCCGCTGCCGTGAGCCGCAACGACTTGTCGCGCAGCTTCGACACCAGCACCACCGGCGGGGCAAAGGCCTCCGCCAGTTTCAGCAGTTCCGCATCCCTGGGGGCCACGCGGATTTGCGGCAGGTTCATGCGGTGCAGGGCAGCGGTGTGCAGGTCCACCCCGTATTGGCAGCGCAGCACCACCTCGCGGAAAAACAGATCGGCCAGCAGCGAGGCCAGCGAGCCGCGGTCCGACCCGGGAAACGAACGGTTGAGGTCGCGCCGGTCGGCCATGTAGCGCGAATGGGTGATGAAGCCGAAGTGATTGACGATGGGCACCGCCAGCAGCGTGCCCTTCACTTCGCGCAATGCCGGATGCAGAAGCACGCGGCGGATGATCTCCACGCCCTGAATCTCATCGCCATGCACCGCCGCGGAGAGAAAGAATGTCGGCCCCCGTTGCTGCCCGTTCACCACATGCACGGGTAGGTCCATGGACGTGGCGTTGGCCAGGGTCGAGATCTTCAGGTCCACCCGCTGGCGTGTGCCGGGGGCGACAGCCTCGCCGCCGATGGTGAAGGCTGTCATCCACGCCCCCGTGTTTTCGTGCGATGCGGCTTGGCGTGGCGCTCCAGAAATTCCACCATGGCCTTGGCCACGTCCTTGCCCGTGGTCTGCTCGATGCCTTCGAGGCCGGGGGAGGAATTGACCTCCACCACCATCGGCCCGCGCTGCGAGCGCAACAGGTCCACGCCCGCCACGTTAAGCCCCATGGCCTGCGTCGCCTTCAGCGCCATGGCCTTCTCCGCCGCTGTAATGTCCACCCTGGTGCTGGACCCGCCGCGATGCAGGTTGGAGCGGAACTCGCCCTCGGCCCCGCGCCGTTCCATGGCCGCCACCACCTTGCGCCCGACGACGAAGGCGCGAATGTCGCGCGCTTCCGCCTCCTTGATGAATTCCTGCACCAGAATGGCGACATCGGCGCTGTGGAAGGCCTCGATCACCGACTTGGCCGAGAGCGGCGTTTCGCCCAGGACCACACCGATGCCCTGCGTTCCCTCCAAGAGCTTGATGACCACCGGCGCCCCGCCGACGATCTTCAGAATATCGTCGGTGACGCCGGCATCATTGGCAAAGGCCGTGACCGGCAGGCCCACGCCCGCCCGCGCCAGCAGTTGCAGCGAGCGCAGCTTGTCACGCGACCGGCCGATGGCCACGGATTCATTGAGAGGATAGACCCCCATCACCTCGAACTGGCGCAACACGGCCGTGCCGTAGAAGGTGTGGCTCGCCGCGATGCGCGGGATCACCGCGTCGAAGCCCTCCAGCTTTTGGCCGTTGTAGCGCAGCTCCGGCCGCTTCGACGTGATGTTCATGTAGCAGCGCAGATAGTCGATGGGCACGATCTCGTGGCCGCGCGCCACCGCCGTTTCCATGATGCGCTGGTGCGAGTAGAGCTTGGGATTGCGGGTGAGCAGGGCAATCTTCATTTCGGCTTCTTTTTCTTCTTGGGCTTGATGCGGGTGAGAATGAAGGAGCGCGCCGGGTGAACCGCGAAGCGGTGGCCGATGCTGTTCCGCCCCAGCAGCATGGGAACCCCCATGCCCGCCCGGTCGGTCAGCGTCACTTCGATGGGCCAGCTCTCCTCGCCCAGCGCCAGCGTGGTCGAGATGACGGCGCGGTGCTCGGCGTGACCGCTGGTGCTTTTCACCCGCCGCTCGTCCGACAGCGGCAGGTCAAAGTGATGATTGCGGCCATGCAGCGGCACGGTGAAGCGCACCCGGTGGTCGTGAATGCGGATGTCTTCGGCGTGCAGTGCGGCAGTGCGCGCCCCCGTGTCCACCTTGGCGGTGATCAGGCCAAGCGCCAGATCCGGCAGGCGCACATGCTCGCGCCAGCCGATGAGGCGGGGTGGGGCAGGGCTGGCCTTGATGCGTGGCATGGCCAAGATATGCCACGGGTGCCGCCGCCGCGAAAGGGCAGGTCAGATCTTCACCGTCTCGGCGATTTCGATGCCGAAGCCGGACAGGCCGACATAATGCCGCGCCGTGGAGGCCAGGAGCCGGATGGACCGCACATCGAGGTCGCGCAGGATTTGCGCGCCCAGGCCGACATCGCGCCAGGCCTGCTCGCGGGAAAAGGCCGAGCCATGCTTTTCCGGGGCCATCTGGCTTGCCGGCACGCCCGCCGTGCCCTCCTGCAGATAGACCAGCACGCCCCGGCCCTCGCGCTTGAACAGGTCAAACACCTGGGTCAGCGTCTGGCGGTTGCCGAAGACATCCTCGATGATGTTCTCGCGGTGCAGGCGCACCGGCACGTTCCGCCCCGAGGCAATGTCGCCAAAGACCAGCGCCAGTTGCTCCACCGCGTCGAAGGGCGTGCGATAGGTAATGCCCGTGGCCGGGCCGATGGCGGTTTCCACCGCGAAGCGCCCGGTGCGTTCCACCAGCCGCTCGCGCGACTGGCGATAGGCGATGAGTTCGGCGACCGAGATGATCTTGAAGCCGTGCTCGCGGGCGAAGGCCAGAACCTGCGCCCCCCGCTTCACCGAGCCGTCGTCATTCACCAGCTCGCAAATGACGCCGACCGGCGGCAGGCCGGCCAGCCGCGTCAGGTCCACCGCCGCCTCGGTGTGGCCCGAGCGCATGAGCACCCCGCCCGACTTGGCCACCAGCGGAAAGACATGGCCCGGGCGCACGAAATCATCGGCCTGGACATTGGCATTGGCCAGCGCATGCACGGTGGCCGCCCGTTCGCGCGCCGAAATGCCGGTGGTGAGCCCATCCTTGTAGTCGATGGAGACGGTGAAGGCTGTGCCCATGGGCGCATCGTTCAGCGCCACCATGGGATCGAGCTTCAGCCGCCGCGCCTCCTCCGGGGTCATGGGCGCGCACACGATGCCGGAGGTGTGGCGCACCATGAAGGCCATCTGCTCCGGCGTGATCCGGGCGGCGGCGGCAATGAGGTCGCCCTCGTTCTCGCGGTCGTCGTCGTCCACCACCACCACCATCTCGCCGCGCGCAATGGCGGCAATGGCCTCTTCCACCGTGTCCAGCGACCGTTCCATGGCGCCATCCTCTTCCTTGAAATGCTGGGGCATGACCGCGCCCCGGGTAACCTCGGCGATCTTCAGCGCCAGTTCCAGCGACGGCTGGGCCCCGCCCACCAGTTGCGACACCCGGCCCTGGGTGATGCCCAGGGCCCTGGCCAGACCGGATTGCGAGGTATGGGTGCTGATGAGCCATTCCGCCAGACGCATGGCGACATATTAGCGTTACTAATAATCAAGAGGCAAGGGCGTCCGCTTTCCACGTCCGCTCCAGCACCCGGAGCCAGTTGTCATGGGCCACCTTGCGGATCAGCGCCGCGCCGAAGCCCGCCCCCTCCATGGCCCGGATCAGGCGCGGCAGGCCCAGGACGTCTCCGAGATGGCGGGAGATTTCCGCGCCGTCGAAGTCCGAGCCAAGGCCCACATGGTCCTCGCCCGCCAGCGCGATCATATGGGCGAGGTGCCGGACCATGACCTCAAGGTCGAGATCGGAACTCCACCCGCCTTCGCCCTGCAAAAAGCCCACCGCAAAATTCAACCCCACCATGCCGCCCGACCGGCCGATGGCCCGAAGCTGGTCGTCCGTCAGGTTGCGCGACGAGGGGCAGAGCGCATGGGCGTTGGAATGGGTGGCCACCAGCGGGGCGCTGGACAAGTCCGCCACGTCCCAGAAGCCGCGCTCGTTCAGGTGCGACAGATCCACCAGAATGCCCAGGTCATTGCAGGCGGAAACCAGCCGCTTTCCCGCCGCCGTCAGGCCGGGGCCGGTGTCGGGCGCGGACGGAAAGCGGAGGGGCCCGCCGTGGCCGAAGACATTGCCCCGGCTCCACGCCGGGCCGACCGCCCGCAGGCCCGCCGCATGAAGGAGGTGCAGCCCGTCCAGGTTTTCGTCCACCGCCTCCAGACCCTCGATGTGCATGACGGCGGCGACGGCCCCGGCCGCTTCCGCCGCGCGCAGCTCTGCCATGGAGCGGACCAGCCTGAATTTCCCATTGCTGGCGGCGGCCAGTTCGATCAGCAGATTGGCCATGCCCAGCGTCGGCCCCAGCGCCGCGTCGCGGCTCAGGGGCAGGGCATCGGGCGCGCCGGCACTGGCATAATTCGCGTCAGCCTCGGGCGAGGGCGCGAAGATGGCGAAGAATCCTCCGGCAAACCCCGCCTTTTTCATGCGCGGCAGGTCGAGGTGGCCCTCGCCGTCGCCGTGCAGGAAGCGGCGGTGGCGCTCGCCCGCGGGCTGGCCCCACAGGCGCAGCAGCACGTCATTATGACCGTCGAAAACCTTCAAAACCCACCTGCCAAAAGAAAACCGGGGCGAGAAAACCCGCCCCGGTGCTGAAAGTCAATGCGGCGTAGCTCACGCCTTGGCCATCAGGCTTTCCACATAGTCCCAGTTGATCAGATGATCGACGAAGGCTTCCAGATACTTCTGCCGGGCATTGCGATAGTCGATGTAATAGCTGTGTTCCCACACATCGACGCCGAGCAGCGGACTGCCGCCATGCATGAGCGGGTTTTCGCCATTGGCCGTCTTGGTGATGGCGAGCTTGCCCGCCTTGTCCAGCGTCAGCCAGGCCCAGCCGGAGCCGAACTGCGTCCCCCCCGCCTGCACGAAATCGGTGCGGAACTTGTCAAAGCCGCCCAGGTCGGAGTCCATGGCCTTGGCCAGCTTGGCCGGCAGCTTGCTGCCACCGCCCTTGGGCGTCATCCAGTTCCAGAAGTGCAGGTGGTTATAGTGCTGGCCGACATTGTTGATCAGGCCCGCGATCTTCTGGTCATAGGCCGCCTTGCAGATCTCCTCGATGGACTTGCCCTTGAGCGGCGAATCCGCCAGCAGCTTGTTGCCATTGTCCACATAGGCCTGGTGATGCTTGTCGTGGTGGAATTCCAGCGTCTCCTGCGACATGTGCGGGGCCAGCGCATCATAGGCATAGGGCAGCTTGGGCAGTGTCAGGGTCATGGTGTCCTCCGTTTTGCGGGACTGTAGGGGGAGCCGTGGATTGGAACAAGTCCAACGTGGCGCTCACGAAAAAGTTCCATTTTTCTCTTCTCAGGCATGGGCGTCGCTTCTCTCGCCATGGCCGCTTGCCTTTCGCCCCTAAGCAATGGCAAGTGAAGTTGAAAAGGGGGATCAGGTGGCTCTTGATGCTTCAGTGATGGCGCTGCTGGCTGTGGTGGCGCTGGTGGCGGGTTTCGTCGATTCCATTGCGGGCGGCGGCGGGCTTCTCTGCCTGCCGGCGCTTCTGCTCGCCGGGTTTGACCCCGTGGCGGCGCTGGCCACCAATAAGGTGCAGGGTTCCTTCGGCACGGCCTCGGCCACGCTGGCCTTCAGCCGCAGGGGCCACCTCGACCTTCTCGCCAACTGGAAGCAGGTGATCACCACCTTCCTCGGCGCCTGCCTCGGCGTGCTCGCCGTGCAGTTCGCGCCGGTGCGCCTGCTCTCCGGCCTGCTGCCGCTGCTGCTCATCGCCATGGCCATCTATTTCGCCATCTCGCCGCGCCTGTCGAACGACGACGCCCACCCGCGCCTGCCCTTCCTGGCCTTCATCGCGGGCTTCGCCCCGGCCATCGGCTTCTATGACGGCATCTTCGGCCCCGGCACCGGCTCCTTCTTCATGCTGGCGCTGGTGACCCTCTTCGGCTTCGGCATCGTCCGCGCCACGGCAACGACGAAGCTCCTGAACCTCACCTCCAATGTCGCTTCGGTCATCATGTTCGCCTTCACCGGCAAGATCGTCTGGACCGTTGGCCTGATGATGGGTCTGGGGCAATTCATCGGCGCGCAGGCGGGCTCGCGCCTCGCCATGGCCAGGGGCGTCAGCATCATCCGCCCGCTGCTGGTCATCGTCTGCTGTGCGCTGACGGTGAAGCTGCTCGCCGACCCCGCCAATCCCATTCATCTATGGGCGGCGTCACTTTTCGATTGATTGCCCGCGCTCGTACCAGCCCTTGCTGCGGTTGACGATCCATACCACCGACAGCATGACCGGCACCTCGATGAGCACCCCGACCACCGTGGCCAGGGCCGCGCCGGAGTTGAAGCCGAAGAGCGATATGGCGGCCGCCACGGCAAGCTCGAAGAAATTGCTGGCCGCGATGAGGCAGGAGGGTCCGGCCACCTCATGGGCCTCGCCCGCCACGCGGTTTAACAGATAGGCCAGCCCGGCGTTGAAATAGACCTGGATGAGAATGGGCACGGCCAGAAGCGCGATGACCAGCGGCTGCGCCAATATCTGCTCACCCTGGAAACCGAAGAGCAGCACCAGCGTGGCCAGGAGCGCCACCAGCGACAGGGGCCCAAGCCGCCCCAGCACGGCGCGCAAACCCGCTTCACCGCCCCGCGCCAGCACCGCCCGCCGCGCCACCTGGGCGATGATCACCGGAATGACGATGTAGAGAATGACCGACAGCACCAGCGTGTCCCACGGCACGGTGATGGCGGAAAGCCCCAGGAGCAGGCCCACGATGGGCGCAAAGGCCACCACCATGATGGTGTCGTTCAGCGCCACCTGCGACAGGGTGAAATGCGGCTCGCCCCTGGTCAGGTGGCTCCACACGAACACCATGGCGGTGCAGGGCGCGGCAGCCAGAAGGATGAGGCCCGCGATATAGGAATTGATCTGATCGGCGGGCAGCAGGGGCCGGAACAGATGGCCGATGAACAGCCAGCCCAGCAGCGCCATGGAGAAGGGCTTCACTGCCCAGTTGATGAAGAGCGTGACGCCGATGCCGCGCCAGTGTTCGGCCACGCGGCCCAGCGCCGCGAAGTCGATCTTCAGCAGCATGGGAATGATCATCAGCCAGATCAGCAGGGCCACCGGCAGATTGACCTTCGCCACCTCCATGGCCCCGATGGCCTGAAACAACCCAGGCATGACATGGCCCAGCGCCACGCCCGCGACGATGCACAGGAACACCCAGACCGTGAGGTAACGCTCGAACCGGGTCATGTCATGTCGCCTTGGCCGATGCGCCGGCGAGCTTGCCGATGGCCCTCACCTTTTCCGCCAGCGCCATGGCGTCGCTCTCGGCCATGGGCAGGGCCAGAAAGGCGTCGATGCGCTGTTTCAGAAAGCCGAAGGCGGCGGCGAAGGCGCGCTCCTTGTCGGTGTCCGATCCCGCCACGGCGGCGGGATCGGCCACGCCCCAATGCGCGGCCATGGGCCGCCCCGGCCAGATGGGGCAGACCTCGCCCGCCGCATTGTCACAGACGGTGATGATGAAATCCATGCCCGGCGCATCCGCCCCGGAAAACTCATCCCAGCTTTTGGAGCGGAAACCGTCTGCGGGATAGCCATGGGCGGCCAGTATGCGCAGCGCCCAGGGGTTCACCACGCCCTTGGGCTGGCTTCCGGCGGAATGGGCCACAAAGCGCCCTGCGCCATCGCGGCGGAGAATGCCCTCGGCCAGAATGGACCGCGCCGTATTGCCGGTGCACAGAAACAGCACGTGATAGGGGCGGGGGCTCATGCGTCCACCAGCCACTTTTCCATGTCTTCCACGCGCGGCAACCCGCCGGCATGCACCACCTTGCCATCGACCACCACGCCGGGCGTGGCGGCAATGCCAAAACTGGCGATCTGGGCATAGTCAGTCACCTTTTCCAGCGTGATGGTAATGCCCAGCCGCTCCGCCGTGCTGCGCGCCATCTCGGCCGTGTCCATGCAGCGCTTGCAACCCGAACCAAGAATCTTGACGTTTTTCATGACCGTTCCTTTCAGGTGAATAAGGCATTGAACAGGAAGCCCACGGCGATGATGCCGCTGGCGACCACGCCCACGAAAACCGCAATGAGCCTGAGACTCAAAACCTTGCGCAGGATGATGAGTTCAGGAAGTGACAGGGCGATGACACTCATCATGAAGGCCAGGACTGTGCCCAGGGCCGCCCCTTTTCCCAGAAGCGCCTCGACCACCGGAATGATGCCCGCCGCGTTGGAATACATCGGCACGCCGAGGCTGACCGCCACCGGCACCGACCACCAGGCACCGCGCCCCAGGATGGCGGCCAGCAGGTCCGCCGGCACGAAGCCATGGATCAGCGCACCCACCGCGATGCCGAGGATGATCCACAGCCAGACGCGGCCCACGATGTCCTTCACCGCCGTCGCCCCCGCCTGCAGGCGCTGGTGCAGAGTCATCTCCTCGGGTGCAAGGTCAGCCGGTGCCGCCCGCACCTGCCGCACCCAATCCTCAAGCCAGTGCTCAAGGTGCAGGCGGCCAATGATCCAGCCCGCGACGATGGCCAGCGCCAATCCGAAGGCAAGATAGGTCAGCGCCACCCGCCAGCCCACCAGAACCAGCAAGAGGCCCAGCGCCACTTCATTGACCATGGGGGCCGCGATGAGAAAGGAGAAGGTGACTCCCAACGGCACCCCGGCGGAAACGAAACCCACGAAAAGCGGCACCGCCGAACAGGAGCAGAAGGGCGTGAACACGCCAAGCCCCGCAGCCAGAATATTGCCCAGACCTTCCCGCCTGCCTGATAGCAGGGACCGCGTCTTTACCGGCGAAAAGAACGACCGCACCACCCCCATGGCGAAAACCACCAGCACCAGCAGCATCAGCACCTTGGGCACGTCGTAGAAAAAGAACTGCAACGCCTCCTGCATGTGACTGCCGTTGGCTACCGGCAAGACCGCGACAAGCCACCGCGCCGCGCCTTGCAACTGGCCATAGACCAGCCACCACAAGACCAGCGCCACGACCAGTCCCGCCAGCAGCAGGACAGACGGAAGATCGCGTCGCGGAGCGGGGGCGGAGAGACTCATGCGGCGCGCTTCCTCAGACCGGGTTCCGGCACGATCGCCATCACCGCTTCCAGAACATGCCGCACCTCCGGTGCCAGCGCGGCGTTCAGCCGGAACCGCACCCACTGCGCATCGCGCCGGTCGGTCACCAGCCCCATGGCCCGCAGCACACCCATGTGGCGGCTCATGCGGGACTGGCTGGCTCCAAGCCGCGCCATCAATTCGCAGACGCAATGTTCGCCGCCATCCCAGAGGATACGTAAAGCGGCCAGGCGGGTGGGTTCGGCAAGGGCCAAAAGCAATGGGGCAGGATCAGTCATGTCTTTATATTATGCGCCTATGCGCATAAGCGCAAGAAATCTGTTATAAAAACGGCGGACCCCTGACCGGAGCCCCCCGCCAGACGCCGCAGTGCGGCGGCAGTCATGCTTTCACTGAAACGCCTGAAGCCCCGTCTGCGCCCGACCCAGGATCAGCGCATGAATGTCATGCGTGCCCTCATAGGTGTTGACCGTTTCCAGGTTCACCATGTGGCGGATGACATGGAACTCCTCGGAAATGCCGTTGCCGCCGTGCATGTCGCGGGCCATGCGGGCAATGTCCAGCGCCTTGCCGCAGTTGTTGCGCTTCAACAGCGAAATGGCGGGCGGGGCCGCAGCGCCCCGTTCCAGCGCGCGGCCCAGCGCGATGCAGGCGGCGGTGCCCAGCGCGATTTCCGTCTGCATGTTGGCCAGCTTCAACTGCACGATCTGGTTGGCCGCCAGCGGCTTGCCGAACTGCTTGCGGTCGAGCGTGTATTGTCTGGCCCGGTGCCAGCAATCCTCCGCCGCGCCCAAAACCCCCCAGGCGATGCCGAAGCGCGCCTTGTTCAGACAGCCGAAGGGACCGCCCAGCCCCTTGCCGCCGGGCATCAGCGCCGCTTCCGGCACCTCGCAATTGTCGAGCACGATCTCGCCCGTCACCGAGGCGCGCAGCGAGATCTTGCCCTCGATCTTGGGCGTCGAGAAACCCTTGGTGCCGCGCTCGATGAGGAAGCCGCGAATGCCCTCGTCCTCCAGCTTGGCCCAGACCACAGCCACGTCAGCGATGGGGGAATTGGTGATCCACATCTTGGACCCGGACACGCGATAGCCGCCGTTGATGCGCTTGGCCCTGGTCTTCATGCCGCCGGGGTCGGAGCCCGCGTCGGGCTCGGTCAGGCCGAAGCAGCCCACCCATTCGCCGGTGGCCAGTTTCGGCAGGTATTTCTGCTTCTGCGCCTCCGAGCCATAGGCCTCGATGGGATGCATGACCAGCGAGTTCTGCACGCTCATGGCCGAACGATAGCCGGAGTCGACCCGCTCCACCTCGCGCGCCACCAGCCCATAGGCCACATAGCCCAGGCCCGAGCCGCCGTATTTCTCCTCGGTCATGACGCCGAGGAAGCCCATTGCCCCCATCTCGTTCATGATCTCGCGGTCGAAGCGCTCATCACGGAAGGCGCCCATGACGCGCGGCAAGAGCTTGTCCTGGGCGAAGGCGCGGGCCGAGTCGCGGATCATGCGCTCGTCCTCGGTCAGGCTCGCCTCAAGGTCCAGGGGGTCTTCCCAGTTGAATGTGCTGATGCCGGCCATGGCGGGATCTCCTTGTGTTGATCCTAAAAAGGCCATGGGGGGCCAATTGTCAAATCGCCAGACGAGGCCAAAGGGCAGGGCCAGTGCAGGATTATTTGACCAGGGCGGAAAGCGCCTTGAACACGGGGGTTCCGGCCTGGCCCAGAAGCTCGAACACCGCCATTTCCGTGGTGATGACCTGCACCCCGTTGGCCTTCATGCGTTCGCAGGCCACCTCCGCCGAGGACGGGCGGCGCGACGACATGGCGTCCGCCACGGCAAAGACGGAAAAGCCCGCCATGGCCAGGTCGATGGCGCTTTGCAGCACACAGACATGGGCCTCGATCCCGGCGAGGATCACCTGTGGGCGGCCCGCCTCGTGCAGGCCGATGAGATGATTGGCCAGGGGCCGGTCGCGCCAGCACGAGAAGGCGAGTTTTTCAAAGCGCCAGACATTGGCATCCGGCGCGATGAGTTCCGGCACCGTGTGCCCCAGGCCCCTGGGATATTGTTCCGACACGGTGACGGGAACCTGCAGCGTAGCGGCCGCGTTGAGCAGGATTGCCGCATGGCGCACCACCAGTTCAGGGCTGTGCATGGCGGGCAGCAGGCGTTCCTGCACGTCGATCAGCAGCAGCGATGATTTTCCGGCATCAAGCAGCATCCTGTTTCCCCGCCATCTTCAATCCGAAGGCATAGACCAGCGCCACTTCCTTCAGCCGGTCGAAGCGGCCCGAGGCCCCGCCGTGGCCCGCCCCCATGTTGGTCTTGAGCAGGGTCAGGCCATCATCGCTGCGCCGGTCGCGCAGCTTCGCCACCCACTTCGCCGGTTCCCAATAGGTGACGCGCGGATCGGTGAGGCCCGCCACCGCGAGAATGGCGGGATAGGCATGGGCCCCCACGTTGTCGTAGGGCGAATAGGCGGCAATTGTCCCGTAGGCCGCTGCATCGGCAATGGGGTTGCCCCACTCCGGCCACTCCGGCGGGGTCAGGGGCAGGGTGTCATCCAGCATGGTGGTCAGCACGTCCACGAACGGCACCTCGGCCACGATGGCGCGGAACAGATCCGGGGCCATGTTGGCCACAGCCCCCATCAGCATGCCGCCCGCGCTGCCGCCCTGGGCCACGATGTTGCCGCGCGCCGTGAATTTTTCCCGCGCCAGATATTCGCCCGCCGCGATGAAGTCGCGGAAACTGTTGGCCTTGTGCTCCAGTTTGCCCAGCTTGTACCAGCGGCGGCCCTTCTCCTGCCCGCCGCGGACATGGGCGATGGCATAGACGAAGCCGCGATCAACCAGTGACAGGACATTGGTGTTGAAGGCGGCGGGCATGGACATGCCATAGGAGCCATAGCCATAGAGCCACAGGGGCGCCGACCCGTCGAGCGGCGTGGTCTTGCGATGGAGCAGCGTGACCGGAATGCTCTCGCCGTCATGGGCCGGCGCAAACACCCGTCGCGCCACATAGTCGGAAGGATCATGCCCAGACGGCACCTCCTGCTCCTTGCGCAGCACGCGCTCCCTTGTCACCATGTCATAGTCATAGACGCGGGCCGGCGTGGTCGGCGATGAATAGGTGAAGCGCAGCGTATCGGTGTCGAATTCGCGCATGTCGCCAAAGCCGAGGGAATAGGCCTCCTCGTCAAAGGCGATCTGGTGTTCCTCCTCCGTCGCCATGTCGCGGATGACGATGCGCGGCAGGGCGTTCTCGCGCTCCATGCGCACCATGTGGCGGGCAAACATCAGCACGCTGACAATGAACACACCGGGCCGGTGCGCGATCAGGTCCTGCCAGTTTTCCGGGTCGGGCCGGTCCACCGGCGCCCACATGATCTTGTAGTCCTCGGCCCCGTCGCGGTTGGTCTTGAAGATGAAGCGGTCGTCCCAGTGCTCCACATCATATTCCACGTTCTCCTGCCGCGCCGCGATCAGGAGTGGCGGCATGAAGGGCGCATCGGCCGGGATGATCCGCGCCTCGGAGGAATCATGGTCGTGCGAGGACAGCACGATGAACTGTTCCGAGGCGGTGTGATGCACGCCGGTGAACAGGCCGGGATTCGTCTCCTCGTAAATCAGCCGGTCGTCCCCCTGCCGGGTGCCGAGCAGATGATGCCAGGTCTTGAGCGGGCGGTGATTGTCGTCCTGCTCGGTATAGAAGAAGCTCTGCCCATCCGCTGCCCAGACCGCGCCGCCGGAGGTTTTCTCCAGCACATCAGCCAGGTCTTTGCCGCTCTCCAGGTCGCGCACCCGGATGGTGTAGAACTCCGAGCCGTTGTCGTCCGCCGCCCAGTCGGCCAGCCGGTGATCCGGCGACACGCCATAGCCATAGCGGAAATAGTCCTTGTCCGCCGCCATGGCGTTGCCGTCGAACATCACCTGTTTTAGCCCGCCGTCGCGCGGGGTGCGCTCATAGAGCGGATATTGCCCGCCGGTGACGAAGGCGGTGGAATAGACCCAGGGTCCATGCGGCGCCGGAACCGAGGTGTCGTCCTCCCGGATGCGTCCCTTCATCTCGGCAAAGAGAGTGTTCTGCATCGCCTCGGTGTCGGCCATCGCACCCGTGAGATAGTCGTTCTCGGCTTCCAGATAGGCGCGGATATCGGCGGGCAGCACGGCAGGGTCGTGCATCACCGCCTGCCAGTTCTCCGCCTTGAGCCACTGATAGGGATCTTCGCGCGTGATGCCGTGGTGGGTCTGGCGGAAGGGGATTTTCGGGGCCTTGGGCGGAAGCTTTGCGGTCATTTTGTCTCTGCGTCGGGTTTGAAATCGAGGGCCACGCCATTGATGCAATAGCGCCGCCCCGTGGGCTTCGGCCCATCGGGAAAGACATGGCCTAAATGCGCGCCGCAGTTCTGGCAATGGATTTCAACACGCGTCATGCCGTGGCTGGCGTCATGGCCTTCCGCCACCGCGCCTTGCGCCACCGGTTCATAAAAGCTCGGCCAGCCGGAACCGGAGTCATATTTCGCCTGCGATGCAAAGAGGGGCGCGCCGCACACCACGCAATTGAAGGCGCCCGGGCGCTTTTCGCCGTTGAGCGGGCTGGAGAAGGGCCGCTCGGTGCCCTTGTCGAAGACAACATGGCGGGCGAGGTCGGACAGATCTTTCTTGTCGGTCATGGTCGTCTCCCTGGTTGAGACTCTCATGTGGGAAAGGCCGGGGCAGGTTTGAAGGCCGAAATTCACCCGCCGTTAACCATAAACCCACGCGCAACCCTGCGCGGGCAGCCAATTTGGCCGGAATTAAGCAAGTGGAGAGGGATCAAGGGTTTATCTGATGCCGATTGTGGGGAGTTTTTCGTGGGGATCATGTCTGAACAGGCCAATTGGCAGGGCGAAGACGCCCATGCGCCGGGTCTGACAGCGGCGATGGACGGCGCTCTTGCGGGCGCTGCCGACGGCAGGCCCCGCATTGGTGCCGATGCCTTTCGTGCCCTGACCGCGCGTCTGAAACGTCCGGGGGCCACGGCCCCTGTGGTGCCTGCTCCGGCTCCCGTCATTCCCGATCTCATTGTGGCTCCGGCCCCGGCCGCCCTCGACGTGCCCGCGCTGCCGGTGGCGGAAGCCATGGCCGAGCCGGCTCTTGCGCCTGAGGCCATGCCCGAACCGGCGTTCACGCCGGTGGAGATTGCCGCGCCGGTCTTCGATCCCTTCGCGCCGCTGACGCCCCATCCCGAGGCCGCGCCGACGATGGAAATGTCGGGTCAGTCCGCCGCGGACATGTCCAGTTCCTTTGCCCAGCCGGTGCTGGCACCGCCGCCCGCCATCCTGCCGCCGCCGGAGTTCAGCGAGCCGCCGGTCGCGGTCGTGCCGCCGGAAGTCGCGCACCTTGCCCAACCCTATGGCCCTGTGCATCCGGCCATGGACCTGCATTATGCCCCGCCGCCGCCCATGCCGGAGCCGCGCCTCAGCGAGCGCCGCACCGAATCCCGGCTGCGCAAGAACCCCAAGGCGGCCCCGGCCACGGGCGAGGAAAAATCGCGCGAAACCGCCGCCGCCACGGCTGAACTGCGCCGCCGCGCCACCGACGGCAACACCCAGCTTCTGAAGCAGATCAAGATGCTGGTCTTCTCGCCGCCGAGCCTGGCCGACCGCACCGCCTACCTCAAGGAAGCCGCCGAGATCATGGCCGCCGAGCAGGCCCAGCAATTGGCCGAAGCGCCTGCTGACGCCGTGCCGCCGGAACTGTCGCTTGACCACATCGAACCGGCGGTGGAGGCCCCCCCGTCTGAAGCCGGAGGCGGCAGCGACACCAGCGGCCCTTTTGATCCCGCCACATATGAAGCCGCCGCATCCGGCCCGGCGGCGGCCCCGCTGCCGGACGCCCTGCCTGATATTCCGCCCGAACTGGCATTGCCGCAGGAAGTGGCACCCGAGGCCGCCCCGGCCCGCGCCGTGCCGCCAGCCCGGCCCGAGGCGGAACCCGCCGTTTCAGCCCTCGCCAAAATGAACGAAGCCGAGGCGGTCGATCTGTCGCGTTCACTCCTCGACATGATGAGTGCCAGCGCCGGCAACGCCCTGCCGCAGGAGCGCGTACTGGCCGCCGATACGCTTCTGCGTCTGGTGCCCCGCCTGCCGCTCAAGGCCCGCATCATGCTGGCCGACCGCATCGGCATCATGGAGCAGCCGCCCCATCTGCTGGTCAGCAAGCTGATCCGCGACAGCGCCATCGAAGTGGCCGGACCGCTGCTGGAGAATGCCTCGCAACTGACCGACCAGGATCTGGCCCAGGTCATCGAGGAAAATCAAAACGGCAAGCTGCGCATGGTGGCGCGCCGTCGCCATGTCTCGCGCGCCGTCAGCGACCAGCTCATCGCCACGCGTGATGGCTCGGTGCAACTGACCCTCATCCGCAATGGCGGCGCGGAAATCTCCCATGACGGCTTTCTCGCCCTCTCGGCGGAATGTGAGCTCAAGCCGGACCTGCTGGCGCCGCTCTGCACCCGGCCCGATCTGCCCGCGCCCACCGCCTTTGAACTGTTCTGGCTGGCCCCGCCGCAGCTGCGCCGCTACCTGATCTCGCGCTTCCTGACCGACTCGGAGACGCTCGCCCGCATTCTCAAGATCACCCTCGCCAGTCAGGGCGGCGACGAACCCACCGAAGACCGGGCCCAGACCGCAGGTGCCGTCCAGGCGGCGGTGGCCGAGATCGCCGCCGGCCGCTACGACGCCGGGGCCGACCGCCTGGCCGAGGTGGCGCGCATCAACCCCGCGACGGCGCTCCGCGTTCGGGGCGATCCCCAGGGCGAACCCATGGCCGTCTGGCTCAAGGCCATCGCCTCCCCGCGCAATGACGTCACCGCCACGCTGCATCATCTGCAACGCGGCGATCATTCCACCCTGATGCGGGGGCGGGACGTGGGCGAACTCCAGGTCCTCTTTGATTCGCTGTCCTTCAATAAAGCCCGTATGTTACTGACCTATTGGGACTGGGCGGTGTTGAAAACCGGCCCCTACGCAATCGCTAACTGACCTGCGGCATTATTTCCGACCTTACATGAGCCGTTTCATCGGTGGGATCACTGACTTTTGTTCATTTTCCACTAGAAATAGGGGATAATTCCCCCTATACCAATGCTTCCATTTACTGCGTTGGGAACATCATGGAAAACAAAACAACTTTGGTCGAGCTTGCCTCGCAAATCGTCTCTTCCTTCGTCGGCAAGAACACCGTTTCTGCCGCGGAACGGCCAAGACGGTTGGGCGTTGTGTATGGCGCGCTGACCGCCCCCCCCGAGGGGCGGAACGACACCAGCATCCAGCCGGGCACCAATCCCGCCGTGCCGCCGAAGAAGTCCATTCATCCCGACTATCTGATCTGTCTTGAAGACGGAAAGAAATTCAAGTCGCTGAAGCGCCACCTGCGCACCCACTATAATCTCTCGCCGGAAGCCTATCGCGAGAAGTGGTCTCTGGCGCCGGATTATCCCATGGTTGCGCCGAATTATGCCAAGACCCGGTCCAATCTGGCCAAGACCATGGGCCTGGGCCGCAAGCCCGGCAAGAAGCGCTGAGAAGCGCGCCATAAATAAATGTGAAGGGCCCGGAGCATGCTTCGGGCCCTTTGTTTTTACAGCCCGTTTCGCGGCGCGGCCGCCGTCGCATGCCTTTGCCGCAGGCTCCTGATTCAATCCGCCGCAGCGCGACTCTTGCGGATCATCACGCGCCGATTCATACAGTGGGAATCGCTTTGGGGCGTCGATTCGCAAGAACGGGGTTGGGGCAGTGGACTTGGGAACGATCGGCAGCGCATTTCGCGCACAATTGATTGTGCCGGAACAACGGCAGCTCTTTGATTATTGGCTGGAGCAGGCGAAGGGCCGCATCATGCCCGCCCGCGCCGACATTTCGCCTGCCCGCATTCCGCGCCTGCTGGCGGGCATCAGCCTGGTGGAGATCTGCCCCGACAGCACCCGCTGCCGCTTCCGTCTGGCGGGCACCCGGCTGCGCGAAATCTACGACCGGGAAATTACCGGGCTCCATCTGGAAGACCTGGACTGGGGCGACAAGCAGGATTACTGGCACGCCGCCTATAATCGGGCCATCGCCGAGGCCAAGCCCGCCCAGGGCGTGTTGCGCGGGCCCGTGGTGCACAAGGAACACCTCATCCAATACTGGCTGAAGCTGCCGCTGTCGTCCGACGGCAAGGTGGTGGACATGCTGCTCTGCCACGACCACTTCATGCCCGCCAGCGAGGCGGCCCCGATGCTGCTGGCGGCCAGCGGTTGACGCCGGTCAATAGGTATTGATTCCTAATTTAGGATTTGTTAGGCCATGCGGGTCGAAGGGAGACTCGCATGACCCAATTGCCTGCCGCCAAATCCCCGCCCGGAAAAACCGCTCTGGCTGAAACCGCCAGGGCCGCCCGGAAGCTCTTGCGCTTGCTCTCGCCCGATGGCTGCCACCTGCGCCAGACGCCAGCAGGCTGGCGGGGCTTTTGCCCCGCCCAAGACCTTTCCCCCGCCCTTTCCTGCCCCCGTGATGCCCCGGGGGGGCGGCTTTTTGGTTTTGGCGGGGGGGTTCGCCGGGGCGGGCCAGGAGCGGGGGCGCGCGGGATGATCCGGCTGC